>NZ_CATKQK010000059.1:0-264379 GCF_949767185.1 Pseudomonas sp. IT-P100 | reverse complement strand
CGAGACAATAAAAAGCCCCGCTCTCTTTTAAAGAGGCGGGGCTTTTTCATGCCCGGAATTTCGGCTCACCTGAATCGTGCAGGAGCTGCCCGCAGCAAGCGGGCTCCTACAAGGTGAATCAGGCTTCGGACTTGTTGGCAGCAGCCGCTTCAACAGCAGCCTTGATGGTGCTTTGCAGCGAACCGTCTGCAGCCATCTCGGTCATGATGTCGCTACCGCCGACCAGTTCACCACCAACCCACAGTTGCGGGAAAGTTGGCCAGTTGGCGTATTTTGGCAGGTTGGCGCGGATTTCCGGGTTCTGCAGGATGTCCACGTACGCAAACTTTTCACCACATGCCATCACGGCCTGCGCGGCTTTCGCGGAGAAGCCACACTGCGGGGCATTCGGCGAACCTTTCATGTAAAGCAGAATGGTGTTGTTAGCAATCTGCTCTTTAATCGTTTCGATGATATCCATGGAGCACCTCGGCTGAACTTTCCGACTCAGGGGTCGGCACGGTGGCGCATTGTAACGGAAACCCGAGCGCCATGCTCGGTCTCCCCGACAGACTCAATCAAGCCGCCGCCACGGTCACCGGCACACCGTTCAACGCCGCATTACCCGACAACTCGTCGAGCAGACATTCATCGGTCAGGTCATTGGCGCTGGAACCTGGCTGGCTGCTGGCAATCGTCAGCTGCACGCCAGGCCGCGCATGACCCCAACCGTGCGGCAGGCTGACCACGCCTTTCATCATATCCAGACTGCCCAGCACTTCCACCTCGATCATGCCGACCCGGGAACTGACCCGCACCCGCTGCCCGTCGCTGAGGCCTCGACTGGCCAGGTCGTCCGGATGCATCAGCAATTGATGGCGTGGCTTGCCCTTCACCAGTCGATGATAGTTGTGCATCCACGAGTTATTGCTGCGTACGTGACGACGGCCAATCATCAGCAACTCATCGGCGGCCGGCGCTTGCAGCGCGGCGAAGCGAGCCAGGTCGGCAAGGATGGCTGCGGGGGCTGCCTGGATGCGCTGGTTAGGGGTTTTAAGGCGCGGAGCCAGGTTGGTTTTCAACGCTCCAAGATCAACACCATGCGGATGATCGAACAACGTCGCCAGGGACAACCGGTGCTCCGAGGCATCGCCATACAAGCCCATGCGCAAACCACGATCAATCATCTGTGCGGGCGGGATCGTCGGTTTAAGTTCCTTGCCGGTCTTCGCGGCAAAGGCCTTGGCCAGCCCGACAAAAATTTCCCAGTCGTGCAGTGCGCCTTCCGGTCTGGCCAGGATCGCGCGGTTGAACCGGGTGACGTTACGCACCGCGAACATGTTGAAGGTGGTGTCGTAGTGATCGTTTTCCAGGGCCGATGTCGACGGCAGGATCAGATCGGCATAGCGCGTGGTTTCGTTGATGTAGAGATCGACACTGACCATGAACTCCAACCCGTCCAGCGCCTGTTCAAGCTGTCGACCATTAGGCGTCGACAGCACCGGGTTACCGGCCACGGTGATCAGTGCGCGGACCTGCCCTTCCCCTTCGGTGAGCATCTCTTCGGCCAGCGCCGACACCGGCAACTCGCCGCCGTATTCCGGACGCCCGGAAACGCGGCTCTGCCATAAGTTGAAATGCCCGCCCGAGGTGGACGCTACCAGGTCCACTGCGGGTTCTGTGCACAACGCGCCACCCACGCGGTCGAGGTTGCCGGTGACCAGATTGATCAGTTGCACCACCCAATGGCACAACGTCCCGAACGCCTGGGTCGAGACACCCATGCGGCCGTAGCAGACGGCTGTCGGGGCCGCGGCGAAGTCCCGCGCCAGTTGGCGAATCTGCTCGGCCGGCACAGCGCACAGCGGGCTCATGGCCTCGGCAGTGAAACCCGCGACGGCGGCGCGCACTTCATCCAGACCGTCCACCGGCAGATGGCTGCCGCGGGTCAGGCCTTCGGCGAACAAGGTGTTGAGCAGCCCGAACAACAGCGCCGCATCGCCACCGGGACGCACGAACAGATGCTGATCGGCCATCGCCGCCGTTTCGCTGCGGCGCGGGTCGACCACCACCACTTTGCCACCCCGGGCCTGAATCGCCTTCAGGCGCTTTTCCACGTCCGGCACGGTCATGATGCTGCCGTTGGAGGCCAGCGGGTTACCGCCGAGGATCAACATGAAATCAGTGTGATCGATGTCCGGGATCGGCAACAGCAGACCGTGGCCGTACATCAAATGGCTGGTCAGGTGATGGGGCAACTGATCGACCGACGTCGCGGAAAACCGGTTGCGGGTTTTCAGCAGGCCGAGGAAGTAATTGCTGTGGGTCATCAGCCCGTAGTTGTGCACGCTGGGGTTGCCTTGGTACACCGCCACCGCGTTCTGCCCGTGCCGCGCCTGAATCCCGGCCAGGCGTTCGGCGACCAGGTTGAAGGCGTCTTCCCACTCGACAGGTTGCCATTCGCTGCCGACCCGCAGCATCGGCTGACGCAAACGGTCCGGATCGTTCTGGATATCTTGCAGGGCGACAGCCTTGGGGCAGATATGCCCGCGACTGAACGTATCCTGGGCGTCGCCCTTGATCGAGGTGATCCGGAGATCGCCATCGACCTCGGTGGTCTCGATGGTCAGGCCGCAGATGGCTTCACACAGGTGGCAGGCACGGTGATGGAGAGTCTTGGTCATGGCCAGTCTCTGTTTTGTTCTGGGCGGGCAATATCGGCCGCGGGATCAAAACTATGGCCTGCACTCCGCCGCTGCGCCAGCGACGTTCATCTTGTGAATCGGCGACCATCAGGCCAGCCGATGGCCGACAGGGATCACTTGGGCAGCAGCCTCGCCGGCGCCTGCAACTGGATCTCCTGAACGGTTTCGATCTGCTCGTGGGCGACATGCACCCCGGTGAGTTCGCCGATCAGTCGCCAGTGCTCGTCGAGACCTGCGCTGATGGTGGCCATGCGATCGATCATCCGCCGTCCAGCGGCCTTGGTCACTTCGTCGTTGCTTCGCAAAAGCTCGAAGGACATCGAGGTCATGGAGGCCGTGAGATGCGTCAGTGAGCGGGCCGTGAGGCCGAGCAGTTCCATGAGTTGCTGTTCTTTCGATTCCATTCCGAAGGCTTCCTGCGTCATTCGTGACTTAGTTATAACCCAGCACATTGCATTAGCAAGTGTTTCAGACGAGGCACATTGCCATCTGACACCCGGAATACCGTACCGGAAACCGACCATCAGTAAACCATGCCCGCCCCGCTTGATTGCAAAGCCCCGCAAGCCCAGTGTACAAATGACGGGCTGCTGTCAGGAAACCGGCTTCAAATGCGCTACTGCGGTTACCCCGTAGCCCCTCTGAAATCCCCTAAACACCGTAGCCTATTGGAAAAACGCGACATTTAATGTCAAGATCGCGCCTTCCCTATTTCGTCGCCCCGTGCGGCTTACGCCGCAGGTCTCGCCCGTTTTTCAATTAAACAAGGCTTTGAGTATCTGCGGTCTGTTGCAAAAAGGTAGTCAATGATGAGCGCAAGGCACTTTCTCTCCCTGATGGATTGCACGCCCGAAGAGCTGGTCAGCGTGATCCGTCGAGGCGTTGAGCTCAAAGACCTGCGTAACCGCGGCGTACTGTTCGAGCCTCTGAAAAACCGCGTACTCGGGATGATTTTCGAGAAATCCTCGACCCGCACCCGTATCTCGTTCGAAGCCGGCATGATCCAGCTCGGCGGCCAGGCCATCTTCCTGTCGCCGCGCGACACCCAACTGGGTCGCGGCGAGCCGATCGGCGATGCCGCCATTGTCATGTCGAGCATGCTCGATGCGGTGATGATCCGTACATTTTCCCACAGCACACTGACCGAATTCGCCGCCAACTCGCGCGTCCCGCTGATCAACGGCCTGTCCGACGATTTGCACCCGTGCCAGTTACTGGCCGACATGCAAACCTTCCTCGAGCATCGCGGCTCGATCCAGGGCAAAACCGTTGCCTGGATCGGAGATGGCAACAACATGTGCAACAGCTATATAGAAGCGGCGATCCAGTTCGACTTCCAGCTGCGTATCGCATGCCCTGAAGGCTATGAACCCAACCCCGAATTCGTGGCCAAGGCCGGCGATCGGGTGACCATCGTTCGCGACCCGAAGGATGCCGTGCGTGGCGCCCACCTGGTGAGCACCGACGTCTGGACCTCCATGGGCCAGGAAGAAGAAACCGCCAAGCGCCTGAAGCTGTTCTCGCCGTTCCAGGTCAATCGCGCGCTGCTGGATCTGGCCGCCGAGGATGTGCTGTTCATGCATTGCCTGCCCGCCCACCGTGGCGAAGAGATCAGCCTCGACCTGCTCGATGACCCGCGCTCCGTCGCCTGGGATCAAGCGGAAAACCGTCTCCACGCACAAAAGGCCCTGCTCGAGTTTCTCGTCGAACCGGCGTATCACCACGCATGAGCCAGCCATTACTGCTTAATCTGCGCAATCTCGCTTGCGGCTATCAAGACCAGCGCGTTGTGCAGAACCTCAACCTGCATTTGAATGCCGGCGACATCGGTTGCCTGCTCGGCTCTTCAGGCTGCGGCAAAACCACCACCCTGCGGGCGATTGCCGGTTTCGAACCGGTTCATGAAGGTGAAATCACCCTGGCAGGCGAGACAATCTCCAGCGCCGGCTTCACCCTCGCCCCGGAGAAACGCCGGATCGGCATGGTGTTCCAGGATTACGCCCTGTTTCCACATTTGAGCGTGGCCGAGAACATCGGGTTCGGGATCCGCAAGCACCCGCAGAAGGATCGCGTTATCGAAGAACTGCTGGAACTGGTCAACCTGAAAAACCTCGGCAAGCGCTTCCCGCACGAGCTATCGGGTGGCCAGCAGCAGCGTGTCGCTTTGGCCCGCGCCCTGGCGCCGGAGCCGCAGTTGCTCCTGCTCGACGAACCGTTTTCCAATCTCGACGGTGAACTGCGGCGCAAGCTCAGCCACGAGGTGCGCGACATCCTCAAGGCCCGTGGCACCAGCGCAATTCTGGTGACCCACGACCAGGAAGAAGCCTTCGCGGTGAGCGATCATGTGGGGGTCTTCAAGGAAGGTCGCCTGGAACAGTGGGACACGCCCTACAACCTGTATCACGAACCGCTGACGCCCTATGTGGCCAGTTTCATTGGTCAGGGTTACTTCATTCGCGGTCAGTTGAGCAGTCCGGAATCGGTGCAGACCGAGCTGGGTGAGTTACGCGGCAATCGGGCTTACACTTGGCCGATTGGTGGCGCGGTGGATGTGCTGCTACGTCCGGACGATATCGTTTATGCACCGGACAGCGCCTTGAAGGCGCGGATTATCGGCAAGTCGTTCCAGGGTGCGTCGACGTTGTATCGGTTGCAGTTGCCAACAGGCGCGCAGCTGGAGTCGATTTTCCCGAGCCATGCTGATCATCTGGTCGGTGCAGAAGTTGGCATTCGCGTGGCGGCCGAACATCTGGTGTTGTTCCAGGCGTCCGGTAGCACGGCGGCGCAGATTCCGGCGGTAGACTCCGGCGTCCGTCGCTACAGCACTGCCAGCTGACGAAAGATCAAAAGATCGCAGCCTTCGGCGGCTCCTGCAGAAACACGCGTTCCATGTAGGAGCTGCCGAAGGCTGCGATTTTTTGCTTCCTAACCCAACATCAGCGTTCCGCTCGCCACCAGCGTCGCATTCCCGCCGATCTTGACCCGATCCCCTTCTAACCGACAGAACAACTCCCCGCCGCGTTTCGAACACTGAAACGCTGTCAGACTCGACTTGCCCAAACGTTTCGACCAGTACGGAATCAGGCTGCAATGGGTGGAACCGGTCACCGGGTCTTCATTGATGCCGATCGCCGGTGCGAAGTACCGAGACACAAAATCATGCTTGCTGCCCTTGGCGGTGACGATGGCACCCGGCCACGGCAGTTTGGCCAAAGCCACCATGTCTGGCTGACAATCGAGCACCGCCTGCTCCGACTCCAGCACCACGAACAATTCATTCGAACCCAACACATCGACCACTTCGACGCCCAAGGCGCGTTCGACATCCAGTGTCACGCCCACTTCAGACGGCACGATTGCCGGGAAATCCAGCCAGAAGCGACCGCCCTCACGACTTACGCTCAACGGGCCGGATTTACAAATGAAGTCCAAGCGTTCGACCGGTTCTTTATAGATCTCGAACAACACGTAAGCGCTGGCCAGGGTGGCATGCCCACACAAAGGCACCTCGGTGGTGGGAGTGAACCAGCGGATGTGCCAGCCCAGCCCTTCACGCACCACAAAAGCAGTTTCAGCGAGGTTGTGCTCGGCCGCGATCTTCTGCATCAACTCGTCGGCGAGCCAGGCATCGAGCCGATAGACCATCGCCGGGTTGCCACTGAACGGCCGATCACTGAACGCATCGACCTGATGAAACTCAAGCTGCATAACCTTCTCCCTGATTCAGGCGCGGCCGATATCGGCGAACTTGGCCTGCGTGTGTTCGGCCAGTACTGCGGGGGCCAGTTCCACTTCCAGACCGCGCCGACCGGCACTGACAAAAATGCTGGCGAAGGGCTGGGCCGAATTGTCGATAAACGTGCGCAAGCGCTTTTTCTGCCCCAGCGGGCTGATGCCACCCAACAGATAACCCGTCGAACGTTGCGCCGCGGCCGGGTCGGCCATTTCGACTTTTTTCACCCCAGCCGCATGCGCCAGGCCCTTCAAGTCGAGACTTCCGACGACCGGCACCACAGCCACCAGTAATTCCCCTTTCTCGCTGGCCGCCAGCAATGTCTTGAACACTTGCGCCGGGTCCAGGCCCAGTTTCTCCGCGGCCTCCAGCCCATAGGATGCTGCCTTCGGATCATGTTCATAACTGTGCACGCGATGTTCGGCACGAACTTTTTTCAACAAATCCAATGCGGGGGTCATGACAGCTCCAGACTGGGCGGCAGAGAAAAAATACTGCGCTGGATTCTAGGACATTGCTGCATAAAAGGCTCTATCACGGCAGCGTTTCCACAGCCTGGCGCTGGTTTTTACCGTTCGTCAGAGATCGCCTCGCCCGCCAAACAAAACGATCATTCATGTGACTAATAGTTTCAATGTGACCGGTAGTTCACTTTCGACCTTTGACAGCAGTGTTTCTTGTCTATATTTTTTCGAATCTGAATACCGTACAACGTGAAAACGCAGCAACCAGCAGTAAGCCGGGAACAGGATGGGGATCCTGCCTCGGTGAAAATCGCGCTTTGGCCATGACGAAAAAAGCGCCAGACAACAAAAACAAAGAGGTTTTCGATGACAACTGCTTTACAACAACCGTCGCTCTCCAGCCAATGCATGGCCGAGTTTCTGGGTACTGCACTGCTGATCTTTTTTGGTACCGGTTGCGTTGCCGCCCTCAAGGTCGCGGGTGCCAGCTTTGGCTTGTGGGAAATCAGCATCATCTGGGGCGTTGGCGTCAGCATGGCGATCTACTTGACCGCCGGGGTTTCCGGGGCTCACCTCAACCCTGCCGTCAGCATCGCGCTGAGCATTTTCGCCGACTTCGAAAAACGCAAACTGCCGTTTTACATTCTTGCCCAGGTGGCTGGCGCGTTCTGTGGCGCGTTGTTGGTTTACACGCTGTACAGCAATCTTTTCTTCGATTACGAACAAACCCACCATATGATTCGTGGCACTCAAGCCAGCCTCGAACTGGCGTCGGTGTTCTCCACGTTCCCCAACCCGGCCCTGTCCACGGCCCAGGCCTTCCTGGTTGAAGTGATCATCACCGCCGTCCTGATGGGCGTGATCATGTCCCTGACCGACGACAACAACGGCCTGCCTAACGGGCCCATGGCGCCACTGCTGATCGGCCTGCTGATTGCGGTGATTGGCAGCTCGATGGGGCCGCTGACCGGCTTTGCGATGAACCCGGCGCGTGACTTCGGACCGAAACTGATGACTTTCTTTGCTGGCTGGGGTGAAATTTCTTTCACCGGTGGACGCGATATCCCGTACTTCCTGATTCCGATTTTTGCACCGATTGTCGGTGCCTGCCTCGGTGCTGCCGCGTATCGCGGGCTGATTGCCCGTCATCTGCCCAGCGCCATACCTGCTACAAAGGACGCAACACCGGCCATTGACGGCAAACCAAGAACTTCTTGATACCGTAGGCGCGCGACTCTGCCCATTTGGTCCCGCGCCTGACCTCACCTCCTTATTTCGTCCAAGGCAATCGACATGACCGACATTCAGAATAAGAACTACATCATTGCCCTCGATCAGGGTACGACCAGTTCCCGCGCGATCATTTTCGACCGCGACGCGAACGTGGTTTGCACGGCCCAGCGCGAATTCGCCCAGCATTATCCGCAAGCCGGTTGGGTCGAACACGACCCGATGGAAATCTTCGCCACCCAAAGCGCCGTGATGGTCGAGGCCCTGGCGCAAGCCGGCCTGCATCACGACCAGGTCGCGGCGATCGGCATCACCAACCAACGTGAAACCACCGTGGTCTGGGACAAGACCACCGGCCGCCCGATCTACAACGCGATCGTCTGGCAGTGCCGCCGCAGCACCGAAATCTGCCAGCAACTCAAGCGTGACGGCCACGAGCAATACATCAGCGAAACCACCGGTCTGGTCACCGACCCGTACTTCTCCGGCACCAAACTCAAGTGGATCCTCGACAACGTCGAAGGCAGCCGTGAACGTGCGCGCAAGGGCGAGTTGCTGTTCGGCACCGTCGACAGCTGGCTGATCTGGAAATTTACCGGCGGCAAAGTGCACGTCACCGACTACACCAACGCCTCACGCACCATGCTCTTCAACATCCACACCCTGGAGTGGGATGCGAAGATGCTGGAGGTGCTGGATATTCCGCGCGAAATGCTGCCGGAAGTTAAGTCCTCGTCGGAAATCTACGGCCACACCAAAAGCGGCATCGCCATCGGCGGTATCGCGGGCGACCAGCAGGCCGCCCTCTTCGGCCAGATGTGCGTTGAGCCAGGCCAGGCGAAAAACACCTACGGCACCGGCTGCTTCCTGCTGATGAACACTGGCGACAAAGCCGTGAAATCCAAGCACGGCATGCTGACCACTATCGCCTGCGGTCCGCGTGGCGAAGTGGCCTACGCACTGGAAGGCGCTGTCTTCAACGGTGGCTCAACCGTTCAGTGGCTGCGTGATGAATTGAAAATCATCAATGACGCCCACGACACCGAATACTTCGCCAACAAGGTCAAGGACAGCAATGGCGTGTACCTGGTACCGGCCTTCACCGGTCTGGGCGCACCGTATTGGGACCCGTATGCCCGTGGCGCACTGTTCGGACTGACCCGCGGCGTACGCGTGGATCACATCATTCGTGCAGCGCTCGAGTCGATCGCCTACCAGACCCGCGACGTGCTCGACGCCATGCAACAGGATTCCGGCGAGCGCCTGAAAGCCCTGCGCGTGGATGGCGGCGCGGTGGCGAACAATTTCCTGATGCAGTTCCAGGCCGACATCCTCGGCACCCAGGTCGAGCGTCCGCAAATGCGCGAAACCACCGCGCTGGGCGCCGCTTACCTCGCCGGTCTGGCGTGTGGTTTCTGGGGCAGCCTGGAAGAGCTGCGCGGCAAGGCGGTGATCGAGCGCGAATTCGAACCGACGCTGGACGAAACCGCGAAGGAAAAACTCTACGCCGGCTGGAAAAAAGCGGTCAGCCGCACGCGTGATTGGGAACCTCATGAAGGCGCTGAATAAGCCAACGTAAGTACTCGTATCTGTATGTAACTGGTAGGGAGCAGATTCCTGCGGCATCATGGGCAAATTTTGCACGGCAGCCCAAAGGAAGCCCCATGAATCTGCCTCCCCGTCAGCAGCAAATCCTCGAACTGGTTCGCGAACGCGGCTATGTCAGCATCGAGGAAATGGCCACGCTGTTCGTCGTTACACCGCAAACCATCCGCCGCGACATCAATCAGCTCGCGGAAGCCAATTTGTTGCGTCGCTACCATGGCGGCGCGGCCTACGATTCCAGTGTCGAAAACACCGCCTACGCCATGCGCGCCGATCAGATGCGCGATGAAAAGCAGCGTATCGGCGAAGCCATTGCCGCCCAGATCCCCGATCACGCCTCGCTGTTCATCAACATCGGCACCACGACCGAATCGATTGCCCGGGCGCTGCTCAACCACAATCACCTGAAGATCATCACCAATAACCTGCACGTGGCCTCGATGCTCAGCGCCAAGGACGACTTCGATGTCCTGCTGACCGGTGGCAATGTGCGGCGTGACGGAGGGGTGGTCGGTCAGGCGAGTGTCGACTTCATTAACCAGTTCAAGGTCGATTTTGCCTTGGTCGGCATCAGCGGTATCGATGAAGACGGCAGCCTGCTGGACTTCGACTACCAGGAAGTACGGGTGTCGCAAGCGATCATTGCCAATGCCCGGCAGGTGATTCTGGCGGCGGACTCCAGCAAGTTCGGGCGCAACGCCATGGTTCGCCTGGGGCCGATCAGTTTGATCGATTGCCTGGTGACGGATCAGCAGCCTGTGCCGGCGTTGGCGCAGCTGTTGAGTCAGCACAAGATTCGACTCGAAGTGGTTTAACCCCTTTCGAAAACACCACGCTCCCCTGTGGCGAGGGAGCTTGCTCCCGTTCGGCTGCGCAGCAGACGCAGTTCAGACAACATGCTCCTCCTGAAAAACCGCGTTCGCCGGTTCAGGCTGCTTCGCAGCCCAGCGGGAGCAAGCCCCTCGCCACAAAAGCCTCCAACAGCATCATTAATGTTCGGAAATTTTCCTTTGACGGCCCTTCGATCAGTATTTTCAATCGAAGTTGACTGGCTGTGTGCGTCTTTATGGGCTACCATTTTCGCAAATGAACATTTATGTTCGAAATCCAATACCGAAAATCATAAAAGCCCGAGGCCAGCCGATGCCCACTTCTACCTTGCCTACGCCCCCTCTCGCTGAGGTCTACGACATTGCCGTCATCGGTGGCGGGATCAATGGCGTGGGGATCGCAGCGGATGCCGCCGGCCGCGGTCTTTCGGTGTTCCTTTGCGAAAAGGATGATCTTGCCAGCCACACCTCGTCGGCCAGCAGCAAACTGATCCACGGTGGCCTGCGCTACCTCGAACATTACGAATTCCGCCTGGTACGTGAAGCCCTTGCGGAGCGCGAAGTGTTGTTGGCCAAGGCGCCACACATCGTCAAGCAAATGCGTTTCGTGCTGCCGCACCGTCCGCACCTGCGTCCGGCGTGGATGATCCGCGCCGGTTTGTTCCTTTATGACAACCTGGGCAAACGGGAAAAACTGGAAGGTTCGAAAAGCCTGAAGTTCGGCCCGGACAGCCCGCTGAAAAGCGAAATCACCAAAGGCTTCGAGTATTCCGATTGCTGGGTCGACGATGCTCGCCTGGTGGTACTGAATGCCATGGCCGCCCGCGAGAAAGGCGCCCACGTTCACACCCAGACCCGTTGCGTCAGCGCTCGTCGCACCAAAGGCCTGTGGCACCTGCACCTGGAACGCGCCGACGGCAGTCTGTTTTCGATTCGCGCCAAGGCGCTGGTGAATGCGGCCGGCCCGTGGGTCGCCAAGTTCATTCGTGACGACCTGAAAATGGAATCGCCCTATGGCATCCGCCTCATCCAGGGCAGCCACCTGATCGTGCCGAAGCTGTACGAAGGCGAACACGCGCATATTCTGCAAAACGAAGATCAGCGCATCGTGTTCACCATCCCGTACCTGAACCACTTCACCCTGATCGGCACCACCGACCGCGAATACACCGGCGATCCGGCGAAGGTCGCAATCACCGAAGGTGAAACCGATTACCTGTTGAAAGTGGTCAACGCTCACTTCAAAAAGCAGATCAGCCGCGACGACATCCTGCACAGCTATTCCGGTGTTCGTCCGCTGTGCAATGACGAATCCGACAATCCGTCGGCCGTCACCCGCGATTACACCCTGGCCTTGTCGGGCACGGGCGAAGAAGCGCCGCTGCTGTCGGTGTTCGGTGGCAAGCTGACCACCTACCGCAAACTGGCCGAGTCGGCGCTGGCACAACTGGCGCCGTACTTCACCCACATCAAGCCGAGCTGGACCGCCACCGCGACCCTGCCGGGCGGCGAAGACATGACCACCCCGCAGGCGCTGAGCTCACGGATTCGTGACCAGTTCGACTGGGTGCCGACTGAAATTTCCCGCCGCTGGGCCACGACCTACGGCAGCCGCACGTGGCGCATGCTCGAAGGCGTGCAGAGCCTCAGCGATCTGGGCGAACACATTGGCGGCGGTCTCTACACCCGCGAAATCGATTACCTGTGCAGCGAAGAGTGGGCGACCACGGCGCATGACATTCTGTGGCGCCGCAGCAAGCTAGGGTTGTTCACCACCCCGGATGAGCAACAGAAGCTCGCGGATTATCTGAGCAAGGTCGAGCAGAACCGCAGCAAGATCGAAGCGGCCTGATCGCATCCGCGCTAAACGAAAGCCCCTGAATCTCGCGATTCAGGGGCTTTTTTGCATTCATGTCGCTCCCTCGCTCCCGCAGGGAATATGCAGGCACAAGATTTCGTTCGGTTTTCCGAACGCGACTTGTCGGTCTATTCGGTTAACCGGATTCTCTAACCCAAAATAACACGCCGCGAATATTTAATATCGTTATAAATCAATGAATTAACCTTAACCACCTGGCCTGGCACGAGTCATGCTCTACACTTTTGGACGAATGCTTGTTGCGCGGTCCTTAGAAGCCGACGGACATTCGAAGCACAAAAGGGCCGATGAACTGGCTCCATAAAAAAAACAATGTCGAGGAAAATTTGATGCGCATCGTTCCCCATATCCTGGGCGCAGCCATTGCTGCCGCTCTGATTACCACTCCAGTTTTCGCTGCCGAACTCACCGGCACACTGAAGAAGATCAAAGAGTCCGGCACCATCACCCTCGGGCATCGTGACGCTTCCATTCCGTTTTCCTATATCGCGGACGCTTCCGGCAAACCGGTTGGCTACTCCCACGATATCCAGCTGAAAATTGTTGAAGCGATCAAGAAAGACCTGGACCTGCCTAACCTTCAGGTCAAATACAACCTGGTGACCTCGCAAACCCGTATTCCGCTGGTGCAGAACGGCACCGTGGACCTGGAATGCGGTTCCACCACCAACAACGTCGAGCGTCAGCAGCAAGTTGACTTCTCCGTCGGCATCTTCGAAATCGGCACCAAGCTGCTGGCCAAGAAGGATTCGCCGTACAAAGACTTCGCCGATCTGAAAGGCAAGAACGTAGTGACCACAGCGGGCACCACGTCCGAGCGTATTCTGAAGTCGATGAACGCCGACAAGCAGATGGGCATGAATGTCATCTCCGCCAAGGACCACGGCGAATCCTTCCAGATGCTGGAATCGGGTCGTGCCGTTGCGTTCATGATGGACGACGCACTGCTGGCCGGTGAAATGGCCAAGGCCAAGAAGCCGACTGACTGGGCTGTGACGGGCACTGCACAATCCTACGAAATCTACGGCTGCATGGTCCGCAAGGGCGACGAGCCGTTCAAGAAGGCTGTAGACGACGCCATTGTGGCGACCTACAAATCCGGCGAGATCAACAAGATCTACGAAAAATGGTTCATGCAGCCAATCCCGCCTAAAGGCCTGAACCTGATGTTCCCGATGAGCGACGAGCTCAAGGCCCTGATCGCCAATCCGACCGATAAAGCGGCTGACGACAAGAAATCCTGATTTCTGACTAACCTTACCTCCTGAGAGGGCTACTACTCTTTCAGGAGGTTGTCACTCCCTGCTGGCATTTCTGGAAACACTCGAACAGGCGGCTGTCGAGCCGATCGCGTGTGCCTGACTCTCAAGTCGGGCGGGAACGGAGCTTCCCCAGGCGGGCACTAGTACATCGATCGAATCCGAGGGGAGACCCTAATGAATTACAACTGGGACTGGGGCGTGTTCTTCAAGTCTACCGGCGTGGGCAGCGAAATTTATTTCGACTGGTACCTCACCGGCCTGGGCTGGACCATCGCCATCGCCATCGTGGCCTGGATCATCGCCCTGACGCTGGGCTCGATCCTGGGCGTCATGCGCACCGTACCGAATCGCATCGTGTCGGGCATCGCAACCTGCTACGTCGAACTGTTTCGTAACGTGCCGCTGCTGGTGCAGCTGTTCATCTGGTACTTCCTGGTGCCCGACCTGCTGCCACAAAACCTGCAGGACTGGTACAAACAGGACCTGAACCCGACCACCTCGGCGTTCCTCAGCGTTGTTGTCTGCCTGGGCCTGTTCACCACGGCTCGCGTTTGCGAACAAGTACGCACAGGCATTCAGGCGTTGCCGAAAGGCCAGGAAGCCGCTGCTCGCGCCATGGGCTTCAAGCTGCCACAGATCTACTGGAACGTGCTGCTGCCCCAGGCTTACCGGATCATCATTCCGCCGCTCACCTCGGAATTCTTGAACGTGTTCAAGAACACCTCCGTCGCCTCGCTGATCGGTCTGATGGAGTTGCTCGCACAGACCAAACAGACCGCCGAGTTTTCCGCGAACCTGTTCGAAGCCTTCACCCTGGCAACGCTGATCTACTTCACCCTGAACATGGGCCTGATGCTGCTGATGCGCCTGGTCGAGAAGAAAGTCGCCGTACCGGGCCTGATCTCCGTAGGGGGTAAATGATGGAATTCGACTTCTCGGGCATCATCCCGTCCCTGCCAGGACTGTGGAACGGCATGGTGATGACCCTGCAACTGATGGCGCTGGGCGTTATCGGCGGCATCATCCTCGGCACGGTCCTCGCGCTGATGCGCCTGTCCCACAGCAAACTGCTGTCGAACCTTGCCGGCGCCTACGTTAACTACTTCCGTTCGATCCCGCTCCTGCTGGTCATCACCTGGTTCTACCTGGCGGTGCCGTTCGTGCTGCGCTGGATCACTGGCGAAGACACGCCGATCGGCGCGTTCGCTTCATGCATCGTGGCCTTCATGATGTTCGAAGCGGCGTACTTCTGCGAAATCGTCCGCGCCGGCGTGCAGTCGATTCCCAAAGGCCAGATGGGCGCTGCCCAAGCCCTGGGCATGACGTACGGCCAGATGATGCGTCTGATCATCCTGCCGCAAGCGTTCCGCAAGATGACCCCGCTGCTGCTGCAACAGAGCATCATTCTGTTTCAGGACACCTCACTGGTGTATGCGGTCGGTCTGGTGGACTTCCTCAATGCCTCGCGTGCCAGTGGCGACATCATCGGCCGCTCGAATGAGTTCCTGATCTTCGCAGGTCTCGTGTACTTCACAATCAGCTTTGCCGCCTCGCTGCTGGTCAAGCGTCTGCAAAAAAGGTTTGCCGTATGATCTCTATCAAGAATGTCAACAAGTGGTATGGCGACTTCCAGGTACTGACTGACTGCAGCACCGAGGTCAAAAAAGGCGAAGTGATCGTGGTTTGCGGCCCGTCCGGTTCCGGCAAATCCACCTTGATCAAATGCGTCAACGCGCTGGAACCGTTCCAGAAAGGCGACATCGTCGTCGACGGCACGTCCATCGCCGACCCAAAGACCAACCTGCCGAAACTGCGCTCTCGCGTGGGCATGGTGTTCCAGCATTTCGAGCTGTTCCCGCACCTGACCATCACCGAAAACCTGACCATCGCGCAGATCAAGGTGTTGGGCCGCAGCAAGGAAGAGGCCACCAAGAAAGGCCTGCAATTGCTCGAGCGCGTCGGTCTCTCGGCGCACGCTCACAAGCATCCGGGCCAGCTCTCCGGTGGTCAGCAACAGCGTGTGGCGATTGCCCGTGCGCTGGCAATGGACCCGATCGTCATGCTGTTCGACGAACCAACCTCGGCGCTCGACCCTGAAATGGTCAACGAAGTGCTCGACGTGATGGTGCAACTGGCCCACGAAGGCATGACCATGATGTGCGTAACCCACGAAATGGGCTTCGCCCGCAAAGTGGCGGACCGGGTGATCTTCATGGACGCCGGCAAAATCATCGAAGACTGCAAGAAAGAGGAGTTCTTCGGCGACATCAGCCACCGTGCCGAGCGTACCCAGCATTTCCTCGCCAAGATTCTGCAGCACTAAAACGGTACTGCTCTCTCAGGAGGGCAGGATTGCTCTTGTGGCGAGGGAGCTTGCTCCCGCTGGGTCGCGAAGCGGCCCCAAACCCGGCAAATGCATGTATCTGACACACCGCATTTACCGGTTTTACGACTGCTTCGCAGCCGAGCGGGAGCAAGCTCCCTCGCCACAGGTTCCGCGTTCGACTGGAAACCAGAGCAAGCCCGTTGCCAAGCTGGTTGACCCAAGGCATCTGTGATGAAATGCGACCCCACTCTCTATCGCGCAGCAAAGCCATCACTCGCCGTGAAACCCCGTCTGATCCGCCATCTGTTCCTGCCGCCGCTGGTCATCGCCCTGATGATCGGATTGGGTTTTCTCGGCTTCTGGGTCAGTGAGCACTACGGAATCCGCAGCCTCAGCGAGAACGGCCAGCGTCAGCTCGAACTGCACGCCCGCGCCGTCGAGAGCGAGATCAGCAAATACACCTACCTGCCCAGCTTGCTGGAACTCGAATCCAGCGTCTCGAAGCTGTTGGCCGACCCGTCTCCGGAACACCGGCAAACGGTCAATGAATACCTCGAAGGCCTGAACCGGCGCAGCCGCAGTCGGGCCATCTACGTGATGGACACCACCGGTCGTGTCATGGCCACCAGCAACTGGCGCGACGTCGACAGTTACCTCGGTGAAGACCTGTCCTTCCGCGCCTACTTCCAGAACGCCGTGCGCGGCCAGCCGGGCCGTTTCTATGGCATCGGCAGCACCAACGGCGAACCCGGTTATTACCTGGCCCATGGCCTGGAAGAACACGGCAAGATCATCGGTGTCGCGGTGGTCAAAGTCCGCCTCGAAGCCATGGAAGAACGCTGGCAGCGCGCGCGCCTCGAAGCCTTTGTCAGCGACGAAAACGGCATCATCATTCTCTCCAGCGATCCGGCGCGCCGGCTGAAATCAGTCGTGCCACTGAGCGACGAGACCAAGGAGAAACTCGCCCGCAGCCTTCAGTACTACTGGTTTCCACTGAACGAACTGCAACCGCTGGCCCGGGAAAAACTGGCCGAAGGCGAAGAAAAACTGACCTTCCCGGCCAACAGCGAAGTGGAGTCCGACGAAGAGGACATCAGTTACCTCTCGCAAACCCGCCCCTTGAGCGACACCCCGTGGAATTTCACCCTGCTCACGCCGCTGCAGGATTTGCGTCGCGAAGCGATCAATCAGGGGATTCTGGTGGCCGTGGCGTTTGCCCTGGTGGCGTTCCTGCTGATTGCCTGGAACGAGCGCCGCAAGGTGATCGCCACCCGCCTCGCCGCCCGGGAAGCCTTGCAGGAAGCCAACAATCAACTGGAGCGTCGGATTACCGAACGCACCACCGATCTGCGCGCCAGCAACGAGCGACTCAAGGGTCAGATCCGCGAACGCCGTCAGGCCGAAGAGACATTGCGGCGCGCCCAGGATGAACTGGTGCAGGCCGGAAAACTCGCCGCCATCGGCCAGATGTCCACCAGCATCGCCCACGAATTGAATCAACCGCTGGCGGCGCTACGCACCCTGTCCGGCAACACCGTGCGCTTTCTCGAGCGCGGGCAACTGGATGTGGCCAGCACCAACCTCAAGACCATCAACGAACTGATCGATCGCATGGGCCGGATCACCGCCAGCCTGCGCTCCTTTGCCCGGCGCGGCGACGACAAGGGCCAGGCCTGCCTCGGCAAAGCAATGGACGCCGCGCTGCAACTGCTCGGCGGACGCGTGGAAAGTGTCCCGCTGCAATTACATCGAGAATACGCCGACGTACAGGTGCAGATTGACCAGACCCGCCTGGAGCAGATTCTGGTCAACCTGATCGGCAACGCCCTCGATGCCATGCAGTCGCAGCCCCAACCGGAGCTGTGGCTTGAAGGCGAAGAGTTCGATGGCAAATATCGCCTGCGGGTCCGCGACAACGGTCATGGCATCGACGCCGAAGCGCGCAAGCACCTGTTCGAACCGTTCTTCACCACCAAACCCGGTGAGCAGGGTCTGGGCCTCGGCCTGACCCTTTCCGCCAGCCTGGCCGCCGCGACGGGCGGACATTTGGGTGTCGAGCACCCGGCCAGCGGTGGTACCACCTTCGTCCTCAGTTTACCGTTGGTAAGCCCTACTCCTGCCGAGCCAATATGAACAACGACCTTAGTGTGCTGATCGTCGAAGACGACCCCCATGTGCTGCTCGGCTGCCAACAGGCGCTGACCCTGGAAGACATTCCCTGCGTCGGCGTGGGCAGTGCCGAAGAAGCGCTGGAGCGGGTCGGCGACAATTTTGCCGGCATCGTCATCAGCGATATTCGCCTGCCCGGCATCGACGGCCTCGAACTCCTGACCCGGCTCAAGGCTCGCGATCGCAGCCTGCCGGTGGTGCTGATAACCGGCCACGGCGACATCTCCATGGCCGTCGGCGCAATGCAGAAAGGCGCCTATGATTTCATGGAGAAACCCTTCTCCCCGGAACGGCTGGTGGATGTCGCACGTCGTGCGCTGGAACAACGCAGCCTGGCGCGGGAAGTGTCTTCGCTGCGTCGGCAACTGGCGGAACGGGATTCCCTGGAAGGCCGGATCATCGGCCGCTCGCCAGCGATGCAGAACCTGCGGGAATTGATCGCCAACGTCGCCGACACTTCGGCCAACGTGCTGATCGAAGGCGAAACCGGCACCGGCAAGGAACTTGTCGCACGCTGCCTGCACGACTTCAGTCGGCGTCACACCAAGCAGTTCGTCGCGCTGAACTGCGGTGGACTGCCGGAGAACCTTTTCGAAAGTGAAATCTTCGGCCACGAAGCCAACGCCTTCACCGGCGCCGGCAAGCGGCGGATCGGCAAGATCGAACACGCCGACGGCGGTACGCTGTTCCTCGACGAAGTGGAAAGCATGCCGCTGCCGTTGCAGATCAAACTGCTGCGGGTGTTGCAGGAACGCACCCTCGAACGCCTCGGCTCGAACCAGAGTGTGGCGGTGGATTGCCGGGTGATCGCGGCGACCAAATCCGACCTCGACGAGTCGAGCAAGGCCGGCGAATTCCGCAGCGACCTGTATTACCGCCTGAATGTGGTGACCCTGGAACTGCCGCCGCTGCGCGAACGCCGCGAAGACATCCTGCAACTGTTCGAACACTTCCTGCAGCAGTCGTCCTTGCGCTTCGACCGCGCGGTACCGGAGCTGGACAACCAGACCCTGTCAAACCTGATGAGCCACGACTGGCCGGGCAACGTGCGCGAACTGCGCAACGTCGCCGAGCGTTTTGCCCTCGGCCTGCCGGCCTTCAAGAAAACCGGTACCAGCGGCAGCAATCAGGGCCTGGCCTTTGCCGAAGCGGTGGAAGCCTTCGAACGCAACCTGCTCAGCGACGCCTTGCAACGCAGCGGCGGCAACCTGACCCAGGCCAGCCTGGAACTGGGCATGGCCAAAACCACCCTGTTCGACAAAGTGAAGAAGTACGGGCTGAGCCACTGACGGACCTGATGCTCAAGGCTGGCTCCGGGCGGTGTTCCGACGAAGACGGCGTGTCAGACACTTCATGACTGTTCCGTCGCCTTCGCCGGCACGTCGGATCACCGCACCGATCGCTCCTGCAGGTTCTGCGTTTTACTGCCCGTAAACCTTCTGCAACTGCGCTTGCGTCAGCGCATCCTCGAACGGCACCGGCACTGATTTCACTGCGCCGTAGAGGTTGCGATAACGCCAATAGGTGCCGTTATTCGCCAACTGATAACCGCGCTCTACCACACGCTGGCCATCGAGCACATACCGCAAGGTTTCCTGGGCGGCCTCCGGCGGTGCCGGCAGCATCAGGTCGGTGGCTAAAACACGCATGGACTCGTCGATGCACTCGTCGAGCACGGCCGTGACCCTCGCCAGATCCAGAGTGCCGTCGTCGATGCATTGCTTGCCGCAACGCCGAACTGGCTGGCTCGCCACTTCAATGCGCATGCGGTACAGCGCCGAACCGGCAATGTCCTGGACCTGCACCTGATTGACCAGCACAAAGCTGCCGCGATCGGGGGTGAGCATCAGTTTCGGTTCGATCACCAGCCGCGCGGTGACTTGCCCCTCACCTTGTTTCAGCCCGGCCACTTGCGACGCTTGTTGATAGCGCTGTTGCAGACGTTCCTGCAATGGCACGCCGGCGAGCAGGTCGGCCATCGGACGCGAATCCTTGAGCGCAGAGTTTTCTGCATCGCGCTGCAAGCTGCCGCTGCCCATCTGAGTGTTGATCAGGCTCGCCACCAGCAAACCTGCCAGTCCTGCCGCATTGGCACCCGCCACCAGGTTATGACTCGACGAAGCCGCCTTCTGCGCCGCCTCGGCGTCAATCACCGTGCTGGCACCGACAAACGCCTGCGGCAGTTGCATGTCCACTTTCAGTCCATGAGCCTGGACGTAGGACGCGGCACTCTGCGACTTGAAACCGGCCTCGGGCGCCGGTTTCTGCGCGCAACCGGCGAGCACCAGCAGGGCCAGCGCACTGGCCCCCATGATCGAGCGCTTCATTGCTCGAACGGTGTGATCATTTGCTGACGACTATTGTCCATGGCCTGGTAGAAGGCATTGGACAGGTTGGTGTAGGTCGGCTCATCCCACTCGCCCTGAGCCGCTTGCACCGCCGCGAAGGGTTTGAACCACAACAGTTTGTTGTCGGCCAGATCGACCACCAGGCCCTGCCCGCTCACCTGCGCCATCGGCACGCTGGTCGGCACGAATCCGTAGTAGCTGCGGGTGGCGCCGGTGGCGAAGACATTCACCAGCAACAGGCGATCGACGCCGTAAGCGCCCTTGATCGGAGTCAGGTCCCGGCCCATGTAGCCTTCGCGGAAACTGGTTTGCTTATAGACATTCAGGTCGACCGGCTCATTGATCCTCTTGACCTTGTAGCCCTTGGCCTGCAGTTTGGCGACGATGACATCCGGCAACGTGTTCAGGTCGCGCACTTGCCATTTTTCGACGTTGTCGCTGAGTTTGCTGTTCACGCCCCGATTGATCGCGTAATCGAGCATCCCCTGTTGACCGGTCAGTGCCAGCACCGGTGCCGGCACCACAGTGATGGCAACGCCGATGGTCGGCTCCTTGGCATCCCAGAATTGTTTATCCAGCGGAACAGGCGGTTGGACGTGGGCGCAGCCGGTAAGGCTCAGGCAAGCGAGTAAAGTGAGCGCTGCCCACGTGCGAAAGGCGTGAAGAGTCATGGATCAAATCCCTATGATTGAAATCGTTGCTGCCTATATCGGCAAGAACGGCTGAAACCATAGTGGCATATTGATATATTTCTATTCAACTGCGATCCGATCAACTGACCGTGCCGCCCTTCGCCTCGCTCATGATCTGTCGAATCGCCCCGACAAAGGTTTCCACCGGCTGCCCGCCGCTGACCGCGTACTGCCCGTTGAAGACCACGGTCGGCACCGAACTGACGCCGCGGGACAGCCACAACTGCTCTTCCTCCCGCACCTCCCTGGCGAACTCGTCCGATGCCAGAATCGCCTCGGCCCGCTGCCGGTCCAGCCCAACGCTTTGCGCGATCTGCGCCAACTGAGCGTGGTCGGAAGGATTGCCGCCGTCGGTGAAATACGCCTTGAACAGCGCCTCCTTCAGATTGAACTGCAACCCTTCCAGCCCCGCCCAGTACAACAAACGGTGAGCATCGAAAGTGTTGTAGATGCGGCTGTTACCGTCCGTGCGAAAGGCAAAGCCGACTTCGGCGCCGCGTGCGCGAATCATCTCGCGGTTCTTTTGCGATTGCTCCGGGGTCGAACCGTATTTCTCGGTGATGTGTTCGGTGATGTTCTGCCCTTCAGGGCTCATCTTCGGATTCAGCTCGAACGGCTGGAAACGGATTTCGGCCTGGACCTCGTCGCCCAGCAAATCCAGAGCGCGGGTCAGGCCGTACAGACCCACAACGCACCACGGGCAGGACACGTCGCTGACGAAATCGATCTTCAGGGGAGCACTCATCACACACCTCACAGGCTGAACACAGGCCGAAAATGATGAACGATACACCTGTGGAAGCGGCATGGTTGTCTGTCTGCAAGAGACAGGTCGCCTTCGCCAGAATGCCGGTCCCGTTCCCACAGTGGATTTCGGTGCTACAGAAGGTTGTGTTCAACCACAGGATCAATCTGCGCCCAATGCGAAGTGTCTTCGCGATGAGCCTGCAGATAAGGCAACACCGCCGCCAGCAACGGTGCTTTAAACGCCTCCTGAAAACGATGGGCCAACCCAGGAATCAGCTTCAACTGACTACCTTGAATATGCGCCGCCAAATGCACCCCATGCATCACCGGCAACAGCGGATCGGCAGTGCCATGAACCACCAGCGTCGGCACCCGCAACTGATTAAGCAACGCCACCCGACTTGGCTCCGCGAGGATCGCCATGATCTGGCGCTTCACACCCTCGGGGTTGAACGCCCGGTCATAAGACAGCGCCGCCTGATGCAGCAGGGCCTGCCGATCATCGTTCACCGTCGGACTCCCCAGCGCTGCCAGCAAGTCGGCCTGCTGCTCGAGCGCCACTTCGCGATTCGGCGCACCACGGCGCGAGAGCAACTGCACCAAGGCCGCATTGGGCGCCGGCAAACCTTCGGCACCGGAAGTGGTCATGATCAACGTCAGACTCTCGATCCGCTGCGGCGCCATGGCCGCCATATGCTGGGCGATCATCCCGCCCATGCTCGCGCCCAGCACATGGAATTGATCGACGTGCAACGCATCCATCAGACCCAGCGCATCATCGGCCATGTCCGTCAGGGAATACGGTGCCGAAACCGGCAAACCGAGTTTGTAGCGCAGCACTTCGAAGGTCAGATTGGCGTCGACCGGCGCCTGTCGCCAGGTGGACAGGCCGACATCGCGATTGTCATATCGAATCACCCGAAAGCCCTGCTGGCAGAGCGCAACCACCACCTCGTCCGGCCAGTGAATCAACTGCCCGCCCAGCCCCATCACCAGCAGTAGTGCCGGGTCCGAGGCACGGCCGATGCTCTGGTACGCCAGGCTCACCTGCGCCAGATCGGCGTATTCGGTCGGAACATTCACATCACATCGAGAGGCCGCAAAGGACGGCAGGCCGAACAACAACGCGGCCAGGAAAACCGCTGTCGAAAAAAAACGTGCACTCATGAAAAAACACCGAAACGCAGAACCCCAGTAGAGCGCGAGTCTGATGAAGTTTGATCAAGCGCGCTGCCACAGTTACGTGACAGTTTGATGAAGAGTGCTGAACGGTCATATTCAACACCGCGCTTTCATTCATCGTCCGGGCAGACGCCACAGAAGCTTAAGCCAACTGACTCCGCAACTGCCGCGCCGCCGCCACCATGTTCACCAACGCCGCTTCCGTCTCCGGCCAAGCCCGGGTTTTCAGACCGCAATCCGGGTTCACCCACAACCGTTCCGCCGGAATCCGCTTCACGGCCTTGCTCATCAACTTGACCATCTCCGCCGTGTCCGGCACCCGTGGCGAGTGAATGTCATACACACCCGGGCCGATATCGTTCGGGTAGTCGAACGCTTCGAAGGCCTCCAGCAATTCCATGTCCGAACGCGAGGTTTCAATGGTGATCACGTCAGCATCCATCGCCGCGATGGCCTCGATCACGTCGTTGAATTCGCTGTAGCACATGTGGGTGTGGATCTGGGTTTCATCGCGCACACCGGACGCACTCAAGCGAAACGCTTGCACCGCCCAATCGAGGTATTCCTGCCATTGCGCCCGACGCAGCGGCAAACCTTCGCGGAACGCCGCTTCGTCGATCTGGACGATCTTGATGCCGGCGTTTTCCAGGTCCAGCACCTCGTCACGCAGGGCCAGCGCCAACTGCTGCGCCTGGACTTTGCGCGAAACGTCTTCCCGCGGGAACGACCACATCAGCATGGTCACCGGACCGGTGAGCATGCCTTTCATGACTTTGTCGGTCAGGCTTTGCGCATAAGTGATCCAGTCGACAGTCATGGCGTTCGGACGGCTCAGGTCGCCGTAGATGATCGCCGGTTTCACACAACGGGAACCGTAGCTCTGTACCCAGCCAAAACGGGTGAACAGGTAGCCGTCCAGCTGCTCGGCGAAATACTCCACCATGTCGTTGCGTTCGGCTTCACCATGGACCAGCACATCCAGGCCCAGGCGTTCCTGGACTTGCACGGCGTGGCGGATTTCGCTGTGCATGGCGTCGGTGTAATCGTTGGCCGACAGCTTGCCTTGCTTGAACGCCTGACGCGCCAGGCGGATCGAACCGGTCTGCGGGAACGAACCGATGGTGGTGGTCGGAAACGCCGGTAGCTTCAACCTTGTGCGCTGTTGCTCGATGCGTTTGGCAAACGGCGAGTGGCGCTGGCTGTCGGCTGCACCGATGGCGTTGATGCGGGCTTGCACTTGCGCTTTGTGGATACGCGGAGACTCGGCGCGGCTGGCCTGAATCGCCCGGCTTTCGCCCAGGGCGGCTTGCACCTTGGGCGACTGCGGGTCGTTAAGTGCATCACGCAGCACAGCGATTTCGCCACACTTCTGCACGGCAAACGCCAGCCAGCTTTTCAGTTCCGGATCGAGTTTGTCTTCACGCTCCAGGTCCACCGGACTGTGCAGCAACGAGCAGGAACTGCTGACCCACAGGTTGTCGCCAAAGCGTTCCTGGGCCAATTGCAGTTGTGCGAGCACCGGCTCCAGTTCGCAACGCCAGACGTTGCGGCCGTTGACCAGGCCCACCGAGAGAATCTTGTAGGTCGGCAGACGATCGAGCACGTGGAGCAGTTGGTCGGGGGCGCGCACCGCATCGATGTGCAAACCTTGCACTGGCAAACCGACGGCCAGACCGAGGTTGTCTTGCAGGCCACTGAAGTAGGTCGCCACCAGCTTTTTCAGCGGCGAATACTGGAGGATGTGATAAGCGCGTTCGAAAGCATTTTTCCATTCTTGCGGCAGGTCGAGGGTCAGGATCGGCTCGTCGATCTGCACCCACTCCACGCCTTGGGCGGCGAGACGACCGAGGATTTCGCCGTAGATCGGCAGCAGGCGTTCCAGCAGGTCGAGCTTGTCGAAGTCGTTGCCTTTGGCCTTGCCCAGCCACAGGTACGTCAGCGGGCCGATGATCACTGGTTTGACGTTATGGCCAAGGGCCCGGGCTTCGTCGACTTCGTCGAACAACTGTTCCCAGCTAAGCTTGAACTGTTGGTCTGCGCTGAATTCCGGGACCAGGTAGTGGTAGTTGGTATCGAACCACTTGGTCAGTTCCTGTGCATATTGCGCCTTGGTGTGTTCGCCGCCGCAGCAGGCTGCAGTTGCACCTCGGGCCATGGCGAACAGCGTGTCCAGCGTCGGCAGGCCGTTGGCGTTTTTGGCACTGTCGAAACGCTCCGGGATCACACCAAAGGTTAGGGAATGGGTCAGCACCTGGTCGTACCAGGCGAAGTCGCCGACCGGCAGCAGGTCGATGCCGGCGTCTTTCTGCAATTGCCAGTGGGTGGCGCGCAGTTGGGCACCGACGTTTTTCAGCGCGTCCTGATCGAGATCGCCCTTCCAGTAGGATTCGAGGGCTTTTTTCAGTTCGCGGTCAGCGCCGATGCGTGGAAAACCAAGTGTGTGGGCCAGAGCCATGGTGAGTTCCTTCCTAGATTAGAGGCCGTAAAACATGGCCCTATTGTCGACAGCCAACCCAACATGAGACAAACTCAACCTTTTCGTGTTGATCACAAGTTTTCCTCATGGAGCCCAACCGGTGCTTGAAATCCGCCACTTGAAGACCCTGCACGCCTTGCGCGAAGCCGACAGCCTGGTCGATGCCGCCGACCGCCTGCACCTGACGCAATCAGCCCTGTCCCACCAGTTCAAGGAGCTGGAAGAGCGCATGGGCATGCCGTTGTTCGTACGCAAGACCAAACCGGTGCGTTTCACCAGCGCCGGTTTGCGCCTGCTGCAATTGGCCGACGCCACTTTGCCGCTGCTACGCGGCGCCGAGCGTGATATCGCGCGGCTGGCCGGTGGCACCGCCGGGCGCTTGCACATGGCAATCGAATGCCACAGCTGCTTCCAGTGGCTGATGCCAACCATCGACCAGTTCCGCGATGCGTGGCCGGAAGTCGAACTGGACCTGGCGTCGGGTTTCTCCTTCGCCCCGTTGCCAGCCCTGGCCCGTGGCGATCTGGATCTGGTGGTGACCTCCGATCCGCTGGAAATTGCCGGTATCACCTATGTGCCGCTGTTCACTTATGAAGCGATGCTCGCGGTGGCCAATCAGCACCGTTTGGCGAACAAGGCGTATATCGTTCCTGAAGATTTGCTGACCGAGACCTTGATCACTTACCCGGTGGAGCGTGATCGGCTGGATATTTTCACCCGTTTCCTGGAGCCGGCCGACATCGAACCGGCCCAGGTCCGCACCTCGGAGCTGACGGTGATGATGATGCAACTTGTAGCCAGCGGGCGTGGCGTGTGCGGCATGCCGCACTGGGCGCTGCATGAATACAGTTCACGGGGCTATGTGAAGGCCAAGCGGCTGGGTGAGAAAGGCTTGTTTGCGACGTTGTACGCGGGGATCCGCGCGGACATGCTGGATGCGCCGTACATGCGTGATTTTCTGCTGACGGCGAAGGACACGTCGTTTTCTACGCTGGATGGGGTCAGCGCGGTTCGATAGCCGATACGGTCCCCTGTGGCGAGGGCGCTTGCTCCCGCTCGGCTGCGCAGCAGACGAAAACCAGCCAATGCGGTGTACCTGAGAGAATAAGGTTGCAGGTTTTGGGGACGCTTCGCAGCCCGGCGGGAGCAAGCGCCCTCGCCACAAAAGCGGCCTTATGCCTCAAGTTCCTGGGCGACCTCCCGCCACATGTGGATCTTGTCGAAGTACTCTTCACCAACCCGCAGCGCCAGCGGCTCCAGGCCGAACTGGATGAAGCCGCATCGCTGGTACAAGTTGAACGCCGCTTCGTTGCCGGCGGTGACGGTCAGCTGAACCAGCCTCAGGACCGGGTGGGTTTGCGCCTCGGCCAGCGCCGCCTGCACCAATTGATAACCGAGCCCGCGCTGACGAACCTGGCCGGATACGTACAGGCCGAACAGCGTCGCCTTGTGCCGGGCCTTTTCACGAGGTTCGAAGGCCAGGCCGACGATGCCTGCCAATTGCCCTTGTTCAAATGCGCCGAACAGCACATCGAGCTTGCTGGTCAGGCGCGACTCCCACCAGCTCAGCGGCATCGTCGCGCGCTCACGCACGCTGGAGGTGAACGCCTGAGGATGCAAGTCGTAGGCTTCGAGCATCAGCGCCCGATAGGCGAGTGCATGGCTGGCATCAAGCCGTTCAATCCACATGTTCACGCCGCCCTTCGTTGCTCAAGCATCAGCCGCACCGCCAGCGCCGACAGCACGAACCCCATGAAATAGCGTTGCAGCGCCAGCCAGGTCGGGTTGTTGACGAACCAGGACGCGATGCCTGCCGCAAACACCGCGATCAATAGATTGACGCAGAAACTGACGCTGATCTGGGTCAAACCGAGAACGATGCTCTGGGTGAAGACAGAGCCATGCTCAGGCGTGATGAACTGCGGAAACACCGACAGGTAAAACACGGCGATCTTCGGATTCAAGGCACTGGTCAGAAACCCCATGGTAATCAATTTGCGCGACGAATCCGGCGGCAACTGCTGCGCCTCGAACGGCGACCGCGCTCCCGGTTTGACCGCCTGCCAGGCCAGCCACATCAGGTACAGCGCCCCGGCCCACTTCAACACTTCATAGGCCATCGGCACGGCCAGGAACACCGCGGTCAAACCCGCCGCTGCGGCGAACAGATGCACGAAGAATCCGGCGACCACACCGAGCAACGAAGTCACCCCGGCCTTGCGCCCCTGGCAGATCGAACGGGAGATCAGGTAGATCATGTTCGGCCCCGGCGTCAGTACCATCAGCAACGCGGCAGCGGCGAAGATCAGCAAGTCTTGAAGCGGAATCATGGGCAATCCTTGGTCCGTGAATAATCAGGCGATCGCGGTCAGCGAGGCTCGATAAAACGGCAGGATCAGGTCCCGTGTCAATGGCGCGAGGGTGACATCACCGTCGGTCGCCGGATCGATCCAGCGCACCTCTTCGATCTCCGCTGCCGGGGACACGTCTGCATCGATCGTCAGCTGAAAGAGTTCGGCCTGCACGATAAATCCCGGCTCATTGGCGGCCGGTGCCGAGAATTGCCCCAGATACATCGCGTGCGCCGGATCAATGACCAGTCCGAGCTCTTCATCCAGTTCACGGGCCAGCGCACAGACCGGTTGTTCATGGGCCTCGATCTTGCCACCCGGTTGCATGAAGGCCTCGGTACCGCGTTTGCGAACCAGCAGGGTACGACCGTCGGGACCGATCAACAGGGCGGCGGCAATGCGGATGATGCGGGGTGAAGCGGCGGATGAAGGTGTCATGAAAAGGATTGGCCTTGGCTGAAAGGCGCAAGGATCACATGAGTGCCGGCGCGTGGTCACGCCGAAAAACTTCTGCGAAACACAGCCCGCCTGAGCGCGAGCCTGGTGGCGAGGGGATTTATCCCCGTTCGGCTGCGAAGCAGTCGCAAACTAAGTGGATGCGGTTTGTCTGAGATACCGAAGTCACAGGTTTGGGGCCGCTTCGCGACCCAACGGGGATAAATCCCCTCGCCACAAAAGCTCGCTCCCACAGTGATCAGTGCAAGGCGTCGGAAGTCTCCCCCCCCTCGAGAATCGCGCCGTTCACGTCTTCCGGCACCTTCACGAAAATGCTGTATTTCGCCCCTTCCATGGCTTCGAAGGCGATCAGCTTCTCCACCAGCGGTCCATTCAACACCTTGCCGGCATTGAGCAGCAGCATGCCGTTGTCGGCATTGAGGTTGCGCGCCAGGATCATCCCCGCTGCCAATTCCCGGGTGGTGATGACCTTGACCGCCGGATCGGCCAGAGAAACATCGCTCAGGTAGGCGGCGCACACCTGAATGAAATCCTCCACCATCCCCGGGTCATAGAGTTTCCCGGCATAGCTGCGGATATACACCAGCGCCTCATCGCTGTTCATCTGCCGTTCCAGGATCAACCCGCGCTGCAACTCGATGAAATCCACCGCCAGCTTCAGTAACCGCGAACCGACGGGAATCGCTTCACCCTTGAGCCGGTCGGGAAAACCGCTGCCGTCCCAACGCTCCTGATGGTGCAGAATCAGACGGGCGGCATCCTTCATCGGATCGAGCGTCATCAACAGCGATTCGCTCTGCTTCGGGTAATTGCGGTAACGCTCACGATCATTGTGATGCAGCAGGTCCGCAGGGGCGGTCATCATGCTGTCGGTCCAGCTGAGCTTGCCGATGTTGTAGAGCGCCGCCGCCATGGTCAGGTCGCGACTGGTGCCCGCATCCAGGTCATGGAGCTTGCAGTACACCCGCACCAACTCGATGATCTGGCGGTTGGTCTGTTTGGCCGGCGGCATGCGCAGGTTGGCCAGCAGCGAGAACATCTCGGTGCCGGTGACGTAGCTGTGCTTGAGCTCCTCATAGGCCAGGTCGAGCATGTCGGCGGTCTGCTGCAGCTCGGCAGTGCGGGAGGCGACGCGTTTGTCCAGGGTGGTGTTGAGCCGCCTCAATTCCTGGTTCTGATCCCACGTTTCCTGGACCAGACGCAACCTTTCACGTTCGGAATGCTGGTACGCGAGTGATTGCCGCAATATCAGCAGCATTTCCTCATCGTGCCAAGGCTTGCTGATATAGCGATGAATCTGCCCCTCATTGATGGCTTTGATAATGGCTGACGGGTCGGCATAACCGGTGAGCATGATCCGCACGGTATCGGGATAAAGCTGGTGGATATGGGCCAGCAGCGTGGCACCGTCCATGTTGGGCATGCGTGCATCGCTCATCACCAGATCGATGGACTGTTGCGCCATGATTTCCAGGGCCTGGGCGCCGCTGGTGGCCAGCAGCACGTCGTAGGGCTGGCCGCGTAACAGGCGACGCAGGCTGTTGAGAATGGGTTCCTCATCATCGACCAGCAACACCTTGGGTTTATAGACGGACGTCGCGGGGAGTTGCTCTTCCATGGCATTACCTCAGGCGAAAACGGGTACAGCATCATGTCGGAATCCGGGCAAACATCCGCTATTGCCGGATCCTGACCTTCAGGCTAGATGATTTTCGTGCCATCACCGCAATGATTCGTTTCAGTCAGTTGCGCGAACTCTGGTCCGGGCGACTATGCTCTGGTGACTCGGATCCATAATCTGTACGTTCGGCCAGGTGGTCAGGGAAAAGGATGACCCTTATGAACACTGCGCATCAAACCGCTGCCGGTCCAGGGATCTGGCGATGAATACGCTGCTGGCGCGAACCAACCGGCGAATTCTCATCGTCGACGACACGCCTTCAATCCATGAGGACTTCATCAAGATCCTCAGCCCGCCAACGTCCGATGACGACAGCCTGACCAGCTCGGAACAAGCCCTTTTCGGCACTGCGGTGACAGCCACACTCCAGCGTTTCATACTCGATTCGGCCTTCCAAGGCCTCGAAGCGCTGGACAAGGTCGAAACGGCCCTGGCCAACGATATGCCCTACGCTATGGCGTTCATCGACATGCGCATGCCACCGGGCTGGAACGGCCTGGAAACCATCGAACGCTTGTGGCAAGTCGACCCCAAGTTGCAAGTGGCGCTGTGCACGGCCTACTCCGACTATTCCTGGGAAGACATCGACGAACGCCTGGAGCTGGGCGACCGTCTGCTGATTCTCAAGAAACCGTTCGATGCGATCGAAATCCGCCAGATGGCCAGCGCGCTGACCGCCAAGTGGCAAATGACCGAAGATGCGGAGCTGAAGATGTCGCTGCTAGAGCAAGCGGTCGAGGAGCGCACCCGGGAACTGTCCGATGCCAACATCATCGTGCAGAACAGCCCGACCATTCTGTATCGGCTGCGGGGCGAACCGTCGTTTCCATTGATGTACATCTCGCACAACATCACCAAGTACGGGCATGTCGCGGCGAAACTGGTCGCCTCGGCCAATTGGGCCCGGGAGTTGATACATCCCGAAGATCAATTGAAGGTCGACACCGCCATGGCCCGGGTGCTGGACCGCCACGCTGCCGGCGCCTCCATCGAGTTTCGCATGCGCACCGGCAACGGTGACTGGCGCTGGGTGGAAAACCGCTACATCCCGGTACGCGACGACGAAGGCCGCCTGCTGGAAGTCGAAGGCATCATCATCGACGTCACAGAACGCAAGGTGGCCGAAGAGAAAATCTTCCTGCTGGCGCGCACCGACGGACTGACCGGACTGGCCAACCGCGCCACGCTGATCGAGCGGCTGCACCAGGCCTTCGCCGCCGCACGTCGCGGCGCGACGCCATTCGCCATGTTTTACCTGGACCTGGACCACTTCAAACGCATCAACGACACCCTCGGGCACCCGGTGGGTGACTTGTTGCTGCAAGAAGTGGCCCGGCGCATCAAGGCCTGCGTGCGGGAAAACGATGTGGTCGCCCGCCTCGGCGGCGACGAGTTCGCGATCCTGCAGCTGGACGTCAGCGACCCGACCCATTCCGCCGCCCTCGCCACCAAGGTCCGGGATGCACTGGTGCTGCCCTACTCCCTGGCCAGCAACGATATACGGGTATCGGTCAGTATTGGCATCAGCAGTTACAGCCCGACCATCACCAGTGCCGACGGCATGTTGACCCAGGCCGACATGGCGCTCTATCGCTCCAAGGAAAAGGGCCGCAACCAGTACCACTTCCATTCAGAGGAGATCAATCAGGAAGTGGTCGAACGCATGACCATCGCCAGCGAGTTAAGAGAGGCCATCGAACACAATGAACTTGAACTGTGTTACTGGCCGGAAGTCGACCTGACCAGCGGCAAGATCCTCGGAATGGAAGCGCAGGTCACCTGGAACCACCGCGAGCGCGGTTTGCTGGAAGCCACTGCGTTCCTGCCCGCCGCCGAAAAGACCGGCACGATCATCGCCCTCGGTCATTGGGTGCTGGATCGAGCCTGCCGGCAAATGCGCCAGTGGCGGGATGAAGGTGTCGCGCCACCGGTGATTGCGATCAAGCTGTCCCTGGCCCAGCTCAAGAGCGGCCCCGAGCTCATCTATGACGTGCTGCGCACCACCGCACGCTGGGAGCTCTGCGCCGCGGACCTGCGGTTCGATGTCACCGAAGCGACGCTGGCCCAGACCAAATGGACCCACAACGACGTGTTGCCACGCTTGCGTGACCTGGGCGTGAAGATCGCCATCGACGACTTCGGCACCGAGTATTCTTCGTTCGATTACCTCAAGACCTATCAGGTCAATCACCTGAAACTCGCCCAAGCCTTCATCGACACAGCCGCTCGCGATCCGTCCAGTGCCAACACGTTGCGCGCCATCATCAACTTCGCTCGGGATGTCGGGATCGGCATCATTGCCGAAGGCGTCGAGACCCAGGAACAGCGCAGTTCGTTGATGGCCACCGGGTCACCGATGAACGCCCAGGGTTTTTTCTTCAGCAAAGCCGTCAGCAGCCAACAGGCTGCCGAGTTGCTGAAAGCCGGGAGAATCATGCCGTCCACGGAGGACAAAGGATGAAAACCCCTTTCGTGCGGACCAACCGGCGCATCCTGATCGTCGACGACACACCCTCTATTCATGATGATTTCCGCAAGATCCTCGGCGCCGAAACGGAAGGTGAACTGAGCCTGGCCGGCACTGAAGCAGCACTGTTCGGCACGCTGCCGATGGAACGGCTGACGTTCCAGCTCGACTCGGCCTATCAGGGGCAAGAAGCCCTGGAGCTGGTAAAACGCGCATTGGCCGAAGGTCACCCTTACGCCCTGGTGTTCACCGACATGCGCATGCCTCCGGGCTGGGACGGGCTGGAGACCATTGAACAACTGTGGAAGGCCGATCCACACCTGCAAGTCGCCTTGTGCACGGCGTATTCGGATTACACCTGGGAAGCCATGGCCGAACGGCTGGAGTTTGGCGACCAGATGCTGGTGCTGAAAAAGCCCTTCGACAGCCTGGAAATCCGCCAGATGGCCAGCGCCCTGACCTGGAAATGGCAGATGGCTCAGGACGCGGCGATGAAGGTGCTGAGCCTGGAGCAAACCATCGAAGCGCGGGTTCACGAATTGCTCAAGGTGTCTCATCTGTTGCAGTACGACGTGTTGACCGAGTTGCCCAACAGCACGTTGCTGGGTGACCGGCTGAACCAGTCGCTGGCGTTGTCCCGACGCCATGACAAGCAACTGGCGGTGATGTTTCTGGGGCTTGATCGCTTCAAGCGCATCAACAATGCCCTCGGCCATCCGGCCGGTGACGAAATGTTGAAACAGGTCAGCCGCAACCTGGTGGCCACCGTGCGCGAGTCAGATTCGGTGTTTCGCTATGGCTCCGACGAATTCGTGGTGATCCTCGCCGATATCCGCCATCCCCAGCAGACAAAGGGCATCGCCGAAAAACTCTTGAACGCCATTCGCGCCCCCCTGCACATCGCCGGGCATGACCTGAGCGTGACCGCGAGCCTGGGCATCAGTATTTATCCCGATGACGGTTTCGACGCCATCGAGCTGATCAAGAAAGCCGAAACCGCGATGCGCAACATCAAGGAAAGCGGTCCGAACGATTTCAGTTTTTTCATTGATGAAATGAACAAGCGGGCCCGGGATCAGCAAAGCATCGAAACCGGTATTCGCCTGGCGCTGGAGCGCAATGAGTTTGTCCTGCATTACCAACCCAAACTGGATCTGGGCAGCGGCATGGTAGTCGGCGCCGAGGCCTTGATCCGTTGGCAAAGACCCGGGCACGGCCTGGTCTATCCGTCGGATTTCATCGCGGTGGCCGAAGACAGCGGCCTGATCGTCCCGCTGAGCAAATGGGTGCTTGCCGAGGCCTGCCGACAAGCCTGCGCCTGGCAAGCGCGCGGGCTGCCAAATCTCTGCATGTCGGTGAACATGTCAGCCATCGATTTCCGTCAGCGGGACTTTGTCGATGGCATCGAACAGATCCTCGAACAGACAGGCCTGGAGCCGTCCTTGCTGGAGCTGGAGATCACCGAAGGCGTGTTGATGCAAAACATCGAGACCACCGTCAATTCCCTGAACCGACTCAAGGCGCTGGGTGTGCGTCTGGCCATCGATGACTTCGGCACCGGCTATTCCAGCCTGAGTTACTTGCAGCGTTTTCCAATCGATGTACTGAAAATCGACCAGTCGTTCATTCGCGGCTTGAGCAACGACAGCAACGACGCTGCCCTGGTCAGCGCCATCATCAGTCTTGGGCGCAGCCTCAAACTGACCATCATCGCCGAAGGCGTGGAAACCCTCGAACAATTGAATTTCCTCAGGGCCCATCATTGCGAGGAAGGCCAGGGTTACTACTTCAGCAAAGCCGTGGAAGCGGACAGCTTCGTGCAGTATCTGTGTTCCGTGAAACCTGCTCCATTTACCGCCACGTGAACGATGCGTAACGACACATGGGCTATTAAGCCAAGGAATCATCAGATGTCGCCATCCATTCACCACCAGCTCCTGGTGCCGCTGCTCGGATTCTGTCTGAGCGCGGTCGCGGCACCGCTGGATGAACCGCTTAAACCACTGCCTCCGGTGCCACAACAAAACCCGCTGCGGGTCGAACTCGGTCGCCAGTTGTTCAATGAACCGCGCCTCTCAGTCAACAACACGCTGTCCTGCGCCAGTTGTCATCATCTGGACAAAGGGGGTGCCGATTCCGTGCCGTTTTCCATCGGCTTCAACGGTGTGCCGGTGACGATCAACACCCCCAGCGTGTTCAACGCCACCCTGAATTTCAGGCAGTTCTGGAACGGCCGCGCCAACTCCCTGGAATCCCAGATCCATGAAGTGGTGAAGAGCCCCAGCGAAATGGGCAGCAACTGGGAGCACGTGGTGCAAGTGCTGTCCGCCGACCCTGCGTACCACAGCGCATTTGGCAATGCCTACCCGGACGGCGTGACCATGAACAATGTGCAAAACGCCCTGGCCGCCTATGAACGTACGCTGCTCAGTAGCAACTCGCGGTTTGATCAATACCTGCTGGGCGACACCGACATCCTCACGACCGAGGAAAAATACGGTTACCAGCGTTTCAAGGACTACGGCTGCATCGCCTGCCATCAAGGCGTGAACATCGGCGGCAACATGTTCCAGAAGTTCGGCGTCATGGGCGATTACTTCAAGGTTCGCGGCAACCCGACCGACACCGACCAGGGTCGCTATCTGGTGACCGGGGAAGAAGAGGACCGCAATGTGTTCAAGGTACCGAGCCTGCGCAATGTGGCAGTAACCGCACCGTACTTTCACGACAGTTCGGCCAAGACCCTCGAAGAGGCCGTGGACGTGATGTTCAAGTTCCAGCTCGGGCGCATTCCTTCCGCCGAGGACAAAACCCTGATCATCAAATTCCTCAAGACCCTGACCGGTGAATGGGGAGGCAAACCCTTATGAAAATGTCACGCCGTCGCAGTCTTGCCCTGCTGGGGGCCGTCGCTTTGTTGCTGGCCTCGACGCTGCTGTTCCTGTACATCAAATCGAATTCGAACCAGACATCGACCTACGCCGAATCCCGTGACCTGATCGGTCGCATCAAGCAGTTGAACGCGCAATGGGAAACCGAGATCCTCAAGGCCCGGATCACCATCAACCACAATTACGATCCGCTGGTCACGCCGCTGATCGAGATGACGCAGCTGTGGGAGCGGTTCGATACCCTGGAATCGAACCACGGCCGCAACGATTCGCCGATCTGGCGTGCCAGCCATGAAACGTACCTGACCGCCGTCCAGGAAAAGACCCGGCTGGTGGAGCAGTTCAAGTCCCACAACGCTGTGCTGCGCAACTCACTGGCGTTCCTGCCCACCGCCGAGGACGATATTCAGGAGCAGTTGGCCCGGCTGGTCGATGGCGACAAACTGCAACTGCAGAACATCGCCACCGACACTTACGATCTGCTGCTCAGCAGTCTGGAGTTCGCCCAGGTCACCTCCGACGACAGGGCTGCGGACATTCTGGTCGGTCTGAACAAGCTTGGGGTGAACAAGTTGCGCCTGCCCGAACAGTTTCACAGCCCGATCGATATTTTAAGCAACCACATTTCACTGATTCTGCGCGAACAGCCGGTGGTCAACCGTTTGCTGGAAAACATCGAAGCGATTCCCGTCGCCGAGCGTCTGGACGACATCACCAGCCTGTTGAACACTGACCAGCAACAGGCCGATGCGGTCGAGCAGCGCTACCACTTTTACATGTTGGTGTTTTCAGTGCTGCTGGTCCTGTTGCTGGTGTACCTGGCGATTCACCTGATGCGCAGTTTCACCACCATCAATCGCGTCAACAAGGCCCTGAAAACCGCCAATGACGAACTGGAACTGCGCGTGGAAGAACGCACCCGCGAGCTCAAGGATACCCAGAGCGAACTGCTCGACACTGCGCGTCAGGCCGGCATGGCCGAGATCGCCACCAATGTGTTGCACAACGTCGGCAACGTGCTCAACAGCGTCAACATTTCGGCCGATCTGGTCAGCCGCAAACTGCGCGCCAGCAAGGCCCAGGGGTTGGGCAAGGCCATGCAGCTGATCAACGAACACCCGGATGACCTCGGTGCCTTCCTGACCCGGGACGAGAAAGGCAAATTGCTTCCCGGTTACCTCAATCAACTGGTGGAGGCCATCGCGCTCGAACAACAGAGCATGACCGACGAACTCGCGCAGTTGAGCAAAAGCGTCGACCACATCAAGGACATCGTCGCCACCCAGCAATCCTACGCGGGCGCCAACAATCTGATGGAGCCGCTGCACATCAGCGAATTGCTCGAGGACGCCCTGCGCATGAACGCCGGTGCGCTGACCCGGCATCACGTCAAGGTGGTCAAGGAGTACGGCGAGGTGCCGCAGGTCATGGGCGACAAACACCGCTTGCTGCTGATCCTGATCAACCTGATCAGCAACGCCAAATACGCCATGTCCGATCTCAGCAACCGCCCGCGGCAAATGACCCTCGGGGTCAAAATCGTCGACGACGCGACACTGCAAGTCAGCGTCAAGGATGACGGTGAAGGCATTGCCCCGGAAAACATGACGCGCATCTTTGCCCACGGTTTTACCACGCGCAAGGAAGGTCATGGCTTCGGCCTGCACAGCTGTGCCCTGGCCGCCATCGAAATGAACGGCCACCTGACCGCCTACAGCGACGGGCCGGGCAAGGGCGCGCAGTTCACCCTGCAGATCCCGCTGAAAACCGTCACGGAGGAAGCATGAGCGAACAGTCGAACCGGCGCATTCTGCTGATCGACGACACACCGTCCATTCATGAGGATTTCCGCAAGATCCTGACGCCGACGCCGGTGCCGACTGTCGAGCTGGACGCGATGGAAGCGGCGCTGTTTGGCAGTGAACTGAAATCCACCCGCGCCCTGTTCGAGCTGGATTCGGCGTATGGCGGGCAAGAGGGCCTGGGCAAACTCAAGGATGCCTTGCAGGTAAAGCATCCCTACGCGCTGGCCTTCGTCGACATGCGCATGCCGGAGGGCTGGGACGGCGCGAAGACGATTGAGCATTTGTGGCAGGAAGACCCGCGCCTGCAAGTGGTGGTGTGCACCGCATATTCCGACTATTCGTGGGATGACCTGCTGGACCGTTTGCAGGCCCATGACCGGCTGCTGATTCTGAAAAAACCGTTCGACAACATTGAAGTCCAGCAGATGGCCAACACCCTGCTGACCAAATGGGACATGACCGAACGGGCCTTGGTGCAGATGAGCCACCTGGAGCATCTGGTGGATCAACGCACGGCCCAGTTCAAACAGGCCAGCGAGGCGTTGCAGCGGGAAATCGACGAGCGCAAACAGCTTGAGTCACAACTGGTGCAATCGGAGAAACTCGCTTCACTGGGGCAACTGGCGGCCGGTGTCGCCCATGAAATCAACAACCCCATCGGTTTCATTTCCTCCAACCTCGGCGCCCTCGATGGCTATTTCAAACAGCTGCAGGAAATGCTCGACGCCTATCGTGATGCGGAAAAGGCGATGGGTTCCAGCGAACTGGTCGAGCGTTTGCAACAGCTTCGTGACCGGGTGGAACTGGAATTCCTGCGCGACGACATACCGTTGCTGATCAAGGAATCCAAGGACGGTATCAACCGCGTCGGGCAGATCGTCAGGGACTTGAAGGACTTCTCGCGGGTGGATTCCAACCAGGAATGGCAGTGGGCGAATCTGCAAAACGGCATCGAATCGACGCTGAACATCGTGGCCAATGAACTGAAGTACAAGGCCGATGTGGTGAAGGACTATCAGGCCCTTCCCGATATCGAATGCCTGCCTTCGCAGATCAACCAGGTGATCATGAACCTGATCGTCAACGCGTCGCAGGCCATCGGCGCGGAACGCGGCACCCTCACCCTGCGCACCGGGTCTGAAGGGGAAACCGTATGGATCGAAGTCGCCGACACCGGCACCGGCATCCCGCCGGAAAGCCTGCAGAAAATCTTCGACCCGTTCTTCACCACCAAACCGGTCGGCCAGGGGACAGGGCTGGGGTTGTCCCTGTCCTATGGCATCGTGAAGAAACACCGGGGGAATATCCTGGTGCGCAGTGAAGTCGGCGTTGGCAGCACTTTCCGCGTCGAATTGCCGATCCACCAATCAAAACCGGCTGCCTGAACACAACTCCACATGTGGGAGCGCACCCTTGTGGGAGGGAGCTTGCTCCCGCTGGGTCGCGAAGCGGCCCCAAAAGCATTGCGACTGCTACGCCCGGACGCGGATCGGCCGGCGGGAGCAAGCTCCCTAACCACAAAAGGCTCGCTCCCACAGCGTTCTTCATCAGTCCGGTGGTCAGGTGGCTTCCTGAAAATCCATCTCCGGTGGCTGACGACGGAATCCGCCCGTCAGCACCGCCAGGTACACCACGCCAATCGCCAGCCAGCTCAGCCCCAGATAGATCGCCAGGTGATCGAGGCTGACCATCAGCCACAAATCCGCCGCCAGGCCTATGAACGGGAAGATCAGGAACAGCACCAATTCACGCAGGCCTTTCTTCTCGCCGCCGATCCAGTAGTGAAAGATCACCGACAGGTTCACCAGACTGAACGCCAGGAACGCGCCGAAGTTGATGAAGGAAGTCGAGGTGGTGACGTCCAGTTTCAGCGCCAGCAACGCTACCACTGCGCACAGCAGGATGCTGTTGATCGGCGTCCCGAAACGTTCATGCAACGCTCCGAAGAAGGATTTCGGCAGCACGCCGTCCCGGCCCATGGCATAGAGCAGACGCGAACCGCTGGCCTGAGCCGACAGCCCCGAGGCAAATTGACCGACGATCAGACCGATCAGGAAGATCGACACAAACAGGTCGCCACCGATGTTGCGGGCAATTTCATAGGCCGCCGAATCGACGCTGTCGAACTGGAACGACGGGTGCGCAATCTGCACGAAGTACGACACGCCGACGAAGATCAGCCCGCCGATCAGGGTAATCAGCATGATCGCCCGCGGGATGGTGCGGCGCGGGTCGCGGGTTTCTTCGGTGAGGGTGCTGACCGCGTCGAAACCGAGGAACGAGTAACAGGCGATAGCGGCACCGCTCATGATCAGTGGCATCTGCATGTCACCGTTGAAGAACGGTTTGACCGACCACAACGGCGTGCTCGCATCGCCGCCGACGTAATGCACGCACAGCGCAACGAAGGCGATCAGCACCAGAAACTGCACCAGCATCAGCAAGGCGTTGATACCGTTGGCCAGTTTCAGGCCGACGATGTTGATCGCGCTGGTGATGCCGATGAACGCCAGCACCCAGATCCACTGCGGCACTGCCGGGAACGCGGAGTTGAGGTACGCCGCGCCGATCAGCCAGATCGCCATCGGCAGGAACAGGTAATCGAGCAGCACCGCCCACCCGGCGATGAAACCGAGTTTCGGGCTGATCGCCTTGCGCACATAACTGTACGCCGAGCCCGCCACGGGAAATGCCGAAGCCATTCGGCCGTAACTCATGGCGGTGAAGAACATCGCCACCAGCGCCGCGAGGTACGCGGCCGGCACCATGCCGGCGGTGGATTGAGCAAGGATGCCGAACGTGCCGAGCACAATGATCGGCGTCATGTAGGCGATGCCAAACAGCACCACCGACCCTAACGAGAGGGTGCGTTGCAAACGAGCCATGAGCGACTACTCCGGATTTTATTGGATTTATGGCAGAGCCGAGTTCGGCGCAAATTACGGGTGTTGCGTTTGTTGTTTTGAAGTTTTTCAGATGAATTGTGGGGCGCCGCAAAGATCTTCAGCTCCGAGGAATCAACAGCTCCCGAAGTCCAGAAGCATGTTCAACCCTCTCCCCCGGCAACTTCAGCCGCTGATCATCCAGGTACCGATAATCCTGTCGCGCCGCTTCCAGCTGACTGAAGTCCAGCTCCACCGCAAACTGCCCTTCATCGCGTCCGGCCTCGAACAACAGCGTGCCCAGCGGATTCACCAGCGCACTGCCACCGGCGAACAACAACCCGCCATCGCCCTCTTCCACCCGGTTGACCATCAGCGCAAATGCCTGGTTTTCCTGGGCGCGGGCCATGATGGCGGTACGATGAGTCGGGCCGTACGGGTCCATGTTGCCGTTGGTGACGATCAGCAGTTCGGCGCCCAGTTGCGCCAGGGCGCGGGCGGTTTCCGGGAACTCGATGTCGTAGCAAATCAGCAGGCCGACCCGCACGCCATTCCACAGGCACGTGGCGTAGCGGTCGCCCGGCTCGTACACACCGCGGTCCGACGCCCACAGGTGGGTCTTGCGATATGTCAGCGCGATGCCTTCAGGGGTGATCAGCAACGTGGTGTTGAAGAAGCGACCGTTGTCGTTCTCGGCCGTACCGATCACCACGGCGATGTTGCGCTCGCGGGCAGCGGCGACGATCGCGCTGACGGTGGGGCCGGTCAGGGGTTCGGCGACCGCCGCGACGGTCTCGGCGGACGGGAAGCCCATCAGATGGCTTTCCGGAAACATGATCAACTGTGTGTCGCTCGCGCAGGCAGCAATGGCCGCCAGCGCGTGTTCAAGGTTGTAAGCCGTGTCGTTGTCACGGCCCGCCAGTTGGGCGAGTTCGACCTTCATGGGTAGTCCTTGTTCTGGTGGCCGGGCGGCAGAAAGATTGCCCGGCCGTTGTCTGTGCGCCAGTATGCGCAGCAAGCAACCGGCCAGGGAATCACGCGGCCGGGGTAACCCGATAGGGGTAGACCCATGACACTCTCGTTAGACGACATCGCCTGGCACCGTTCGGTCGGGCAACTGATCGACGCCCTCGACAAGCCCAATTTCTGGACGCAGCTGGTGCGCCTGCTGGATCAGTACGTGCCTTTCGACAGCTGGGTGGCGCTGCTTTTCAGCGCCGACCAGCACCCGCAAGTGTTCGCCGAATGCCCGGGCGAGGACGGCAGCCCGGATCAGTTGTTCCAGGATTACCTGCGCGGCTTGTACCTGCTCGACCCGTTCTACATCGCCTGCCGCGAGCAGTCGCGCACCGGGCTCTATCGCCTCTCGGAAGTGGCGCCGGAGCACTTCGAGCTGACCGAGTATTACCAGCGCTACTTTCGTCTGAATGTGGTGGCCGACGAAATCCAGTTCAATTGCCAGCTCGAGGGTGACCGTACGCTGTGCCTGTCGTTGGGCAGCAAGCAGCGTTTCAGCAGTCAACAGATTGCCTTGCTGTCGTTGATTCAACCGTGGGTGCTCGGCCTGTTGCGCCAGCGCCTGCCTTACGAAATCAACGAAGTCGTGGCCCTCGCGCCGGCGCCGGTCCAGGGTGACTGGCGCGTTCAACTGGAAGCTTCGGTGCAGCAACTCAAAGGTGCACAACTGACCGCGCGCGAGCTGGATGTCGGACGCTTGATGCTCAGCGGTTGCTCCAGTAAAGAAATCGCCCGTAAGCTGGAAATCTCTGTTGAAACCGTGAAAGTCCATAAGAAACACATGTACAGCAAACTGGGGATCAAATCCCAGTCCGAGCTGTTTTCGATTTTTCTCCAGGCCCAAAATGCCTGACAACCGCTGCGGCGCCGCAAACGCCTGTGGCGAGGGAGCTTGCTCCCGCTGGGCCGCGAAGCGGTCCCGATACAGGCACCGCGTGCAGCCAGACAGAACCCGTCAGCAGGTTTTGCGGTTGCTGCGCAGCCGAGCGGGAGCAAGCTCCCTCGCCACAGAACTTGAACAGCATTGCCAAACAATGACCGAGTCCGAACCCAAGGAAACCGTATGAGCCTGTCACTCCTGAGCCGCTACGCCTTCTTTGCCGCTTGTGTGATCTTCACCCTCGCCAGCCTGCCGTTCCTGGCGCACGACTGGCTCTGGCCGATCACCGCCGTCACCGGCGTGCTCAGCCTCGTGGGCCTGTTCGATCTGCTGCAAAGCCCCCACGCCGTGCGTCGCAATTACCCGATCCTCGGCAACATCCGCTATCTGGTGGAGGGCATCCGTCCGGAAATCCGCCAATACCTGCTCGAGTCCGACAGCGACGCCCTGCCCTTCTCCCGGGCCCAGCGTTCGCTGGTCTATTCGCGCGCCAAGAACGAAAGCGCCGACAAACCCTTCGGCACGTTGATCGACGTGTACCAATCGGGTTTCGAATTCATCGGCCACTCCATGCGCCCGGCACCGTTGAGTGACCCGAGCAGTTTCCGCACCCTCGTCGGTGGCCCGCAGTGCACCCAGCCGTACTCGGCATCGGTGTTCAACATCTCGGCCATGAGTTTCGGCTCCCTCAGCGCCAACGCCATTCGCGCCTTGAACCAGGGCGCCAAGCTCGGCAACTTCGCCCACGACACCGGCGAAGGCAGCATCAGCGCCTATCACCGGGAAAACGGCGGCGACCTGACCTGGGAGCTGGGCAGCGGCTACTTCGGTTGCCGCACCGCAGACGGGCGCTTCGATCCGGAACGCTTCGCCGCACAAGCGCAGACGCCGCAGGTGCGGATGATCGAAATCAAGATGTCCCAGGGCGCGAAACCGGGCCACGGCGGGATTCTGCCCAAGCACAAAGTCACCAAGGAAATCGCCGAGACCCGCGGCATCCAGATGGGTGAAGACTGCATCTCGCCGTCGCGGCACAGTGCATTCTCCACGCCAATCGAACTGATGCACTTCATCCAGCAATTGCGTGAACTGTCCGGCGGCAAACCGGTGGGCTTCAAGTTCTGCCTCGGCCATCCGTGGGAATTCATGGGCATCGCCAAGGCCATGCTGGAAACCGGCATCCTCCCGGACTTCATCGTCGTCGATGGCAAGGAAGGCGGCACCGGTGCGGCGCCTGTGGAATTCACCGACCACATCGGCGTGCCGATGCGCGAGGGCCTGCTGTTCGTGCACAACACGCTGGTGGGCCTGAACCTGCGGGACAAAATCAAACTCGGCGCCAGCGGCAAGATCGTCAGTGCCTTCGACATTGCCAGCGTGCTGGCCATCGGCGCCGACTGGGCCAACTCGGCGCGCGGCTTCATGTTCGCCATCGGTTGCATCCAGTCGCAGTCGTGCCACACCAACAAATGCCCGACCGGCGTCGCCACCCAGGACACCTTGCGCCAGCGCGCCCTCGTCGTCCCGGACAAGGCCCAGCGCGTGTTCAACTTCCACCGCAACACCCTCAAGGCACTGGCGGAAATGCTCGCCGCCGCCGGCCTCGAACATCCGTCGCAGTTGTCGGCCAAGCACCTGGTGCGGCGCATGTCGGCGACCGAGATCAAGCTGTTCTCGCAGCTGCATGTGTTTTTGAAACCGGGGGAATTGCTCACCGGCGAGGTCAACGGCGAGTTTTATTCGCGGATGTGGCAGATGGCGCGGGCGGACAGTTTTGAACCGAATGAAATGGCAGCAGCTTGAGTCCAACGGGGCGCTTCACCAGCGAAGCGTCTTGATCGGGGCGGGTTCTTTCATGACGATGAAACCGTAATCACCGATCAGATAAATCCGGTAGTACTGGCGCTCCAGCAACGGTGGATAGCCCTGATAACCCACGCGCGTCGCATTGCGGCGCTCCTTCTCCGCGACCACATTGGTAATGCCCACTTTTGGCAGGTTCTCGGCCAGCATGAAAAAGTCGATGTTCAGCAAATAGCGCAACACCGGCATCTGTTTGAACGAACCCGCAGCCCCCCGCAACCAGTGATCGGAGTACGTCACCGACATGTAAATCCGCTTGGCCTCGCGCAATTGTCGATGAGTCGCTATGTCGCGCTCCAGGCTGAACAGCGCACTGGTCGTGAAGGCTTTCTGCACCGTCAGTACCCGGCCGTACGCGAACGACAACGACAACATCGCTAGCAATGGCACCATCAGCAACAGCGGCAGCCGTTCGTGGATCTGCGCCAGCGCCAGGTGGCTCAAGTAGAACAACAGCACCAGCAGCACGGCGAAGCCCATCAAGGTCCGGGCGCCCTCGTTGAAGTCGCGAAAAAACAGCGCGACGCCCGACACCAACAGCGTCACCACCGGCAAGGTCAGCAAACACAACAGGCCGATCAGGCTTTTCTTCACTCCGCTGTCCTGACGCGCACGCACCTTCAGCCCCACCTGGACAGCACCGGCAATGGCGCAGAGCAACAGTGCGGCGAACACCCAGGCGAATCCGCCATGAAACAGGAGCACGACTTTTTCCAGCACTCTGCCGATGTTGACGTGCAGTTGCAGCAGCGGCGCGGCGGCCCAGTTCAACAACAACGCGCGATCCTGACTCATGAACGCCACGGCACTGCCGCAATACATCAGCCAGCCCATGGTCACCTGCGCCACTTTCCAGCCAACCAATTCGCACAGCTGCGGCCAGGCCAATCGGTCATTTGCGCCCCTGAGCAACTCCAGGCAACACAAGCCCAGAAACACATTCAGGCTGATCTGATACAGCCCCAGCGCCAGCGCAATCAGCAACGCTGGCACCAGCCATTGCCAACTGCGCGAGGGGTGACGAAAAGTGATCGCATAGATCATCGCCACCAGGCTCAAGGCCATGGCGGGACCGTCATATTGATAGGACAGGTTCTGCAGAAAAAACGGGTTGTACCAAAGTGGCAGCGGCACCAGGCAACAGGCTATCGTTGGCTGTGGAAAGTAATGAAACGTCAGCCGGGTCAATGCCGTGGCCATGCCCAGCGTGGCAATCAACAGTGGCAATGGAAAGATGTTTGGCGCGGCGTTGCCGAACGTCAGCAGGTTATAGAACAGCTGGGTAAACAAGCGTCCCTGTTCCGCCCACGCCATGCCGGCCGACAGCGAACGCCAGTTGTCATCGATGTACGGGTAGTCTGCGAGGATCAGAGGCACGACATACAGCAACGTCGCCAGCAGAAAAAACAGCCAGACCTGGCGTGGCCCCAGTTCTTTACCGAGAAAATCGCTGAACCGGCCCATGCTAGAGCCCGAGCCGGTCTTTGCCGCCGACGATGTCTCGCACCACATAGCGCGGTCGATGCTTGGCTTCGATGTATATCCGCCCGACGTACTCGCCAAGGATGCCGATACCGATCAATTGCACACCGCCGAGAAACAGAATGGCGGTCATCAACGACGGGTAACCCGGGACGCTGTTGCCGAAGAAAACCTTGTCCAGGACCATGTACACCGCGTAAAGCACCGCGAAGATCGAAATGCCGCCGCCGATGTACGTCCATAAACGCAATGGCACGGTGCTGAACGAGGTCACGCCTTCGAGCGCCAGGTTCCAGAGTTTCCAGCCATTGAACTTGCTGGCACCGGCCACCCGCCCGGCTCGCTCGTATTCGACCACCGCCGTGGTGAATCCGGCCCACGACAGCACACCCTTCATGAACAACTGGTGCTCGGGCAGTGCGCGGATCACGTCGACCACCTTGCGATCCATCAACCGGAAATCGCCAACGTTTTCCTCTATCCGGGTGTACGAAATACGGTTCAGCACATGGTAGAACAGCGATGCCGTGAGGCGTTTCAGGTAACCATCGGTGGCACGATTGCGGCGCTTTGCGAGCACCACGTCCGCGCCCTTCTGCCACTCGTCTATCAGCAGGGGAATGACGCTGATCGGGTCTTGCAGATCGACGTCCATCGGGATCACCGCGTCGCCGGTCGCATATTCCAGACCGGCGAACAGTGCTGGCTCCTTGCCGAAGTTGCGCGAAAAGTTGATCAGCAGCACCAGATCATCGACCCGCGCCAGCGCTTTGGCCTGCTCTGCCGTGCCATCGGAACTGCCGTCGTTGATGAACACGATCTCGACCTCGTTGCCGCCAAGCCTCAACTCGTGGCGCACCGCCTGATAGAACAGGCCGATCGCCTGCTCTTCGTTGAACACCGGAACGATCAGCGAAACCTTCACGTTTCACGCTCCTGAACAATGCCGTGTAACCGTTCGACAGAGTCCGTTCGCCGTCGTTCTTGTGCGCCGTCGCCCCGCCAGACCGGTGGGCGGATTCGTACATCCAGCTTAGGTCAAGGCGGGCATTTGAGACATTCAGTAATATCGGGATTTTGCAATTGCCCACGAATCACGCCACCCTGCGCGCCGCCAATGTGCGGCGCGCAACCTTCGGCGCCTCCGTCCACCTTTAATTCAACACCCGTTCACGAGCCCGCTGTCATGACGTTTGAACGCGATCATCGAATCGACTTTTTTCGAGGCCTGGCGCTGATCTTCATCTTCTGGGATCACGTGCCCCACAACCCCCTCGGTCAAATCACCCCGCGTAACTTCGGTTTCAGCGATGCCGCCGAAATTTTCGTGTTTCTGGCCGGTTATGCGGCGGCCCTGGCCTACGGCAAAATCCTTCAGCGCGATGGTTACCTGATCGCCTGCGTGAAGATCCTGCGCCGCGCCTGGGTGCTCTACGTGGTGCATATTTTCCTGCTGGCGATGCTGATGGGCATCGTGTTCTTCGCCAACAGCCATGTGGAAACCCGGGATCTGGTGGAAGAAATGGGCATGCACCATTTCATCACCAACCCGCAGCAAGCCCTGGTGGATGAACTGCTGCTGCGCTTCAAACCCAACCTCATGGACCCGCTGCCGTTGTACATCGTGCTGCTGGCCGGTTTGCCGCTGGTGTTGCCGATGCTGGTGCGCAAGGCCTGGGCGGTGGTCGCGGTGTCGTTGACGGTGTACCTGCTGGCGCCGTGGTTCGGCTGGAACCTGGCCGCCATCAAGGATGGCGTGTGGTACTTCAACCCGGTCGTCTGGCAACTGTTGTTTGTACTCGGCGGTGCCGCTGCGACTCACGGGCAGCGGCCACGGTTACCCGAGACTCGTGCGCTGCGGCGTCAGCCATTGTTTATCAGTGCGTTGATTTACGTGGTCATCACCGGCGTGATTACCGTCTCGTGGCGATGGCCGGAAATTCATGACGCGGTCATGCCGGGCTGGCTGAGCAACCTGATATACCCGATCAGCAAGACCGACCTGTCGCCGGTACGGCTGCTGCACTTCCTGGCGCTGGCGTACGTCACTGCGAAATTGTTGCCGGATACCGGCTGGACCCAAAACTGGCTGGCGCAGCAAAGTTGTCGCATGGGGCGTTACTCGCTGGAAATTTTCTGCCTCGGCGTGTTGTTGGCGCCACTGGCCGATATGGTCAACGCCATGACCGACGATGCCTTTGCCATGCAGATATTCACGGCGCTGGTGGGGCTCGGGTTAATGGCTCTGCTGGGAGCATGGCTTGATTTCAACAAACGATTGACCGCTCCGGCACAGGTCGCCGCCGCCCGATACTGACTGTGTAAATCCCCTCGCCACAGGAGATCTCATCAGCCAATAAAAAGCCCCGGTCAATTGACCGGGGCTTTTTCATTTCAAGCGTAACGATTTACGAAGCCGAAGGCACCGCACCTTGCGATACGTTGGTCGGTTGCAGCTTGAACACGTAGAACAACACTGTCAGCAACACCAGGAACGCCGGCCCCACATACAGCGCAACGCGGGTGTCCGGGAAGTAAGCCATCAGGCCGACCACCAACACCAGGAACGCCAGCGCCAGGTACGAGCTGACCGGGTACAGCCACATCTTGTATTTCAGGCCGGCCCGTTCGCTGGCGCTCAGGCCTTTACGGAATTTGAGCTGGGCCAGCAGGATCATCACCCAGGTCCAGATGGCGCCGAAGGTGGCAATCGCCGTCACCCAGACGAAAACCTTCTCAGGCACCAGGTAGTTGAGCAGTACGCCCAGCAGCAAGGCGAAAATCGACAGCAGCAGTGCACGACGCGGCACGCCGTTGTTCGAAGTCGTGGCGAAACCGGCCGGGGCCTGGCCGTTCTGCGCCAGGCTGTAGAGCATGCGCCCGGTGCTGAAAATGCCACCGTTGCAGGACGACAGCGCCGCGGTGATCACCACAAAGTTGATGATGCCGGCGGCGGTCTTGATGCCCAGACGCTCGAACGTCATCACGAACGGGCTGCCCTGGGTGCCGATTTCATTCCACGGGTAGATCGACAGGATCACGAACAACGCACCGACGTAGAACAGCAGGATCCGCCAGAACACCGAGCCGATGGCATTGGGAATGGTCTTCTGCGGGTTCTTCGCTTCACCGGCGGTCAGGCCGATCATCTCGACGCCGAGGTAGGCGAACATCACCATTTGCAGGGACATCAACACGCCTTGCACGCCGTTGGGCATGAAGCCGCCATGGGCCCAGAGGTTGGAAACCCCCAGCGCCACGCCGTCGTTACCGAAACCGAACGCGATCACACCGATGCCGCCAACCACCATCGCAATAATGGTGACGATCTTGATCAGGGCGAACCAGAACTCGAATTCACCGAAGGCTTTCACTGCGATCAGGTTGATCGAGCCCATGCTGACCAGCGCCGCCAGCGCCCAGATCCAGCGCGGCACCTCGGGGAACCAGACACCCATGTACACCGCCACCGCGGTGATTTCCGCGACGCAGGTCACCAGCCACAGGAACCAGTAGTTCCATCCGGTCAGGAAGCCCGCCAGGGGACCGAGATAATCCTGGGCATAACGGCTGAACGAGCCGGCGACCGGGTTGTGCACCGCCATTTCGCCGAGGGCGCGCATGATTACCAGGATTGCCAGACCGCCAATGATGTAGGACAGCATGATAGCCGGGCCGGCCATTTCAATGGCCTTGGCCGAACCGAGAAACAGACCGACGCCGATACAGGCACCGAGCGCCATCAAGCGAATATGCCGTTCGCCGAGTTCGCGTTTAAGCGGGCCGCCTTGAGCGGTCTCGCCGTGGGGCAGGTGATTGCCGACTGGCATAGGGGTACAACCTCGTCTTGTTATTGGATATGACCACCGAGTGTCGAAGCACTGACCGATAAGCCAGTGCTTGCCTGAAACCGGCCCTGCTTCGTGGGCAGAACCGTCCTGTAGGACAAAACCTCCAGGATCAGCGGGGCATGCAGTATAAAAAGCTGACAGCAGAGATTTTCACTCTATAAATCACAAAATTCAGGCGTACATCTCGATAAAAATGCGATTTCAGGAGATGGATTGTCTGGATTTGTAGGATTTTTCGCCATTTGAAACACCGCCGAGTATTGCACGGTATTGGTGCAGCGTCATGCCCCTGCCTACGCGGAATTTACCTGCCGACCCCTCTACCTCAACGATTTCAGACCATTACGTTGCCTTTTGGGTGAGGTTGTCGTTGTGGCGAGGGGATTTATCCCCGTCCGGCTGCGTAGCAGCCGTAAACCCTTCAAACGCGATCTCTTTGAAAGAACGGGGATGACTGATTTGGGGCGGCTGCGCCACCCAACGGGGATAAATCCCCTCGCCACAAAGGCACTTTCACCACAAGGGCAGCTTCAGCACAAACGCATCCTCGCCACATCCTTCTCAGGAAACAGAATTTTCGCTCAACAATTGCAGCGCCGAACCGGCCTATCGGGCACTAGCCTGAAAGCGTCATCCGACGATCCCCAAGGAAGCAATGGATTGCCTACTCAACCTAACTCTCATCGTCTGCGCTTCGGCCGACATTCCGAAACCGGTCGTGCCTATCTCATCACCGCAGTCGTCCATGATCGCCAACCTGTATTTTCTGACTGGCGATTGGGTCGCCTTCTCGTCGCAGAAATGCAATGGACTCATGATTCGGGTGTTGTAGATTCACTTGCCTGGGTTGTCATGCCCGATCACTTTCATTGGCTGATGCAACTGCAAGACAGCAATTTAGGGAATGTCATCGGCGCTACCAAGGCACGCTGTACCCAGGCAGTGAACAAAATGACCGGACGACGCGGCCCCCTGTGGCAAACCGGCTTTCACGACCGGGCAATCCGTGATGGCGAAGAACTCCTGCCCTATGCTCGCTACATTGTTGCCAACCCATTGCGTGCTGGGTTGGTGAAAAAAATCGGCGATTACCCGCTCTGGGACGCCTGCTGGCTCTAACATCGAACACCACTTCTGTGGCAGCCCCCTGTGGGGAGGAGACTTATTGTGGAGAGGGGATGAAGGGTTTACGACTGCTGCGCAGCCGAACGGGGATAAATCCCCTCGCCACAACCGCTCCGTCTTGCCAAAAATTTCGACACTCCACGCATCATTTACTACTCCACAATTTTTTCACCATCGCCAACCACCGTCTAAGCTTCAAACAAGTCCGATCAATCTGCGTGAATGGATCAGTCGACTATGGGTGCTTTGTGGCAAACCGATTCGAGTAAAACTGTGGTTCCGACTGAACGTTTGGATGAAGCGCCTTTACCTGAAAAACCTCGCCGTAGTCGCACGAAACACGGCTGGGGCGCCTTCTGGTTGTTGCTGTTGATTATCGCGATTGTCGTGGGTCTGGCTGCCGCCAAAGAAATGCGCACCTCGAAGCTTCAATCCCGGGAAGCCAGCAAATTTGCAGCGACCCTGAAATATGATTTGCAACCCGGTCCCAGCGACGCCATTCGCTACCCCGGCACCGGGCCGTTCGATCTGCGATTGGGCTACAGCTCGCTGGGTGAATTCCTGCCGCGATTGCTCAAGCGTGATTACGTCATCTCGGCCCAGACCCGATTTTCCCAGGCGCTGATGGACTACAGCGACAACGGTCTTTTCGTGCCCTACCCGGAGAAGATCCAGGCCGGGTTGTTGATCACCGATTGCCGGGCGGCACCGTTGTATCAGTACAAATATCCGCAACAACTCTATTCGAGCTTTGATGCAATCCCACCCGTGGTCGTCAACAGTTTGCTGTTCATCGAAAACCGCTTCCTGCTCGACCCTCGTCAACCCCGGGCCAACCCCGCCGTGGATTGGCCACGGTTCGGCATGGCCGCGTGGTCGCAGGTTGCCAAGTTGCTGCACATGCCCGGCCAGTCAGCGGGCGGCAGTACCCTGGCGACGCAACTCGAAAAATACCGTCATTCACCGGATGGCTTGACGGTGTCGGGTGGGGAAAAAATCCGCCAGATGATTTCCGCCACCGTGCGCGCCTATCAGGCCGGCCCGGAAACCCTTGAGGCTCGCAAGAACATCGTGCGCGATTACCTTAATAGCGTGCCGCTGTCGGCTGTGCCGGGGCACGGCGAAGTCCATGGCATGGCCGAAGGTCTGCGTGTCTGGTACGGCGCCGACTTCAACAAGGCCAACGAGGCGCTGGCCAGTACTGCCACGGACCCGCAGAGCCTGGCCGCCAAAGGCCTGGCCTTGCGTGAGATGCTGTCGTTGATGATCGCCCAGCGCCGCCCTTCCCACTACCTGACCAAGGGCCGTGACGAACTGGCCGACCTCACCGACAGCCACATTCGTCTGTTGGCACAGAACAATGTCATCGATGCGCCGTTTGCGGCGGCCGCACTGGCCAGCAAAGTGACCTACCGCGACTGGCAGACCCAGCCGACCATTCAACCGATCGAAACCAACAAAGGCATCAGCGTGGCGCGCAGTCGACTGGGCGGCTTGCTCAATCGGCCGCTGTACGACCTTGATCGCCTCGATCTGTCGGCCACCACCACCCTGCAAGGTGACCTGCAAACCCAGGCCACCGAATACCTCAAGCATTTGGCCGACCCCGCCTTTGCCGCGCAAATCGGCCTGATGGGCGAACGCCTGCTCACGCCCACCAGCACCACGCAAGTGCGCTATAGCTTCACGCTGTTCGAACTGACCCCGGACGGCTCGCGGGTGCGGGTGCAGACCGACAGCACCGATCAGCCATTCGACATCAACGAGGGCAGCAAGCTGGAGTTAGGCTCCACCGCGAAAATGCGCGTGCTGACCACTTATCTGCAAATCATCGCCGAGCTGCACGACAAGTACGCCGAAATGACCGTACCGGAATTGAAGAAAGTCGACGTCCCGGATCAGGATCGCCTGAGCCGCTGGGCTGTCGATTACCTGATTGAGAACAAGGACCGAAACCTGCCGGCCATGCTCGGCGCCGCGCTGGACCGCAAATACTCCGCCAGCCCCGGCGAAGCTTTTTTCACCGGTGGCGGGCTGCACACCTTCGTCAACTTCCGCAAGGAAGACAACGGCCGCCTGCCGACCCTGCGCGATGCCCTGCGCGAATCGATCAACCTGCCGTTCATTCGGCTGATGCGCGATCTGGTGCGCTACACCACCTACTCCGGCCCGAACAACAGCGCTGCACTGCTCGGCGACGACCGCGATCCCCGGCGTCAGGAATACCTGGCCGAGTTCGCCGACCGCGAGGGCACTTCGTTCCTGCTCAAGTTCTGGAAAAAGTACAAGAACAAGGACACCCAGGCACGGCTCGAAACGTTCCTCGACAGCATGCGCCCGACGCCGATCCGTATAGCCGCCGTGCATCGTTATCTGCTGCCGCAGGCCAGCCAGGAAAGCTTCAACACCTTTGTGCGCGCGCACCTCACAGGCGTCAAGCTCACCGAAAAACTCACGGATGAACGCCTTCAACGGCTCTATGAAAATTACAGTCCCGGCCGCTACGACTTGCCGGATCAGGGCTTCATCGCCAAGGTTCACCCGTTGGACTTGTGGCTGATGGGCTATCTGCTGAACAACCCGGATGCCAAGTGGAGCCAGATCGTCAAGGCCAGTCAGTTCGAGCGTCAGGAAGTCTACAGCTGGCTGTTCAAGAGTCGTCACAAGGGCGCCCGCGACAGCCGTATCCGCACCATGCTGGAAATCGAGGCGTTTCTCGACATTCACGCGCGCTGGCAGAAAGTCGGCTATCCGTTCGATCACCTGGTGCCCTCGCTGGCCACCGCCATCGGCAGTTCCGGCGACCGTCCGGCGGCGCTGGCGGAGCTGATCGGCACCATTCTCAATGACGGCGTGCGCATGCCGACGTTGCGCATCGACAGCCTGCATTTCGCCGCGAATACGCCCTATGAAACCAAGCTGATCAACGATCCGGATGTGGGCAAACGGGTGATGCCCTCCGAAGTCGCCACGGCCATGCGCGAGGCCTTGTCACAAGTGGTCGATGCCGGTACGGCGAAACGCGTTTCCGGCAGCTTCATCACACCCGATGGCAAACCGTTGGGAATGGGTGGCAAAACCGGAACCGGGGACAACCGCATCGAAGCCATTGGCTCCGGTGGGCGAATCCTGAGTTCGAAGTCGATCAACCGTACTGCCACCTTTGTGTTCTTTATCGGTGAAAGCCACTTCGGCACGATGACCGCGTTTGTGCCCGGGCGCACGGCCGAAGCCTTCAAGTTCACCTCGGCGCTACCTGTGCAGGTGCTCAAGGGCATGGCACCGATTCTCACGCCGTATCTGCAACCCGGCACGCATACCCAATGCCTGCCGGTGGAGGTGGCGCGACGCTGATAAACAATGGCGGTAATTAATTATTTTCGGCATTGATAATTCCAATGTCTTTTCACAGAGGAACGCGGATCAAGCAGCGGTAATTCAAACTTTTACTTTGAGCCTCGGGCGTTAGGCTGGTCACTCCACTTAATGCTCAAGGTTTATGAAAAGCATGACTGACTTACACGGACGTATATCAGCGCTACCGACACCCGGGGACGACGACAACAAAGGCCGCCACTACGCGTTCATCAAGCGCCGTATCCACCCCGCTTTCAAGGGTGCTTCGCTGCGACGGATTCGGGAGCTGAGCCTCACTCGAGCGACTTCGGGGCATTGGGTACAGACCACCAGGGATTTCGATCACACGCCGTTACAGGAAGCCAACCTTGAACTCTGGTCCGCTCAAGACACAGTCGACCAGGTCATGGAAAAGGTGCAAGGCGTTTACGAGTTCGCCGAACCGTTGCTGACCGACGCGTTACTGAAACAGTTCGGTGTCGACGTCGATGTAAAGACAACCTGCTTGTACCTTTATCTACCCAAACAGCTTCCCTGGTATGCCAGCAACATCAACGGCGTGGTGACCCGAACCGTTTCCTTGCTGGACGCGGCACTGCATAACTTCTCGAGCAAGGAAACCTGCGAGGTCGACTCGAATTACATCAGCCAGCCTGATGCGCTCGGGCACTTCGACATCCTGCCGATCAAACGCAAAATGCCCATTGCCCGGTTCCAGAGCCTCTGTCGCGAACTGGATATCGGGGCGCGTTACACGAAGTACCTCGAAGAACAGTTGCTGCCCAGTGACGGCCTCGCGCAGGTTGTTTTGAAACGCAAGATCGTCGAGAGCGAAAAAGCCGCGTTCAAAGCGGCCGCTGAACTGGCCGTTCTGACAGGCGAGATCGATGCCGAGGCCCGCGACCTGGTCCTGAAGATGCTCGATGGCCAGCGCAACCTGACCCGCAAAGGCCGGGTGATGCACTTCGCCGAATTGTCCATTCTCGACAGCCTGCTGACCGGAATCGTGTTGATCGCACCGAGGCCGGAACAACGCATCCGTGACGTGACACCGGTGATTGTTTACGTCCCGCAGGACCCTGAGCACCCGTTGAAAGAGTACCCCTCGACCGTCGCGTTCATGAATGAACTGACGCGTCAGTTGCGCGACAACGACATCGCATCGTCCACCGGCATGACCTACCAGCAATACTTCAGCCGGTTCGTCGATCAATCAGATCGAGGGCATTTTTTCGGTGGGCTGCAACAACGTCTGTTCGAGGTGAAATCGCATCAGAAAGAGCCGCTGGACCAGGGGCCGAGTTGGCGGGAAGTGCCGGTTGACAACCCTAATCTGCATTTCAAAGCCGCACCGATTCCCGGCGAACTCTGGGAGTACCTCTTCCAGCAAAAACTCAACAAAGTCCTTAATGACGCCCGGCACATTGCGGTGTCCACCGCCGATGCCGATTCCAATGCCCGATGGGCCTGGTGGGATAACTTCAAGAAAATATTCTCGGACATCTTCAACATCGCCCTGATGGTCGTCACGCCGTTCGTTCCCGGGCTGGGTGAAATGATGATGATCTACTCCGTGTATCAGATGACCAGCGACGTCGTCGAAGGCATTGTCGACATGTCCTTCGGGATGTGGACCGAAGCCGGCGAGCATATTGCCGGTGTGGTCTCAGACTTTCTTTCGCTGGTGGCGTTTGCCGCCGGCGCGAAGATCGGAAACCTTGCACGCCTGAAACTGTCACCGCTGATCGAAGGCATGAAACCGGTCACCCTGCCCAACGGCGAACCCCGGCTGTGGTATCCCGACCTCAAGCCCTATGAGCGGCCCGATGTGAAGTTACCGGCTGACTCCCGCCCGGACGCGCTGGGGCTGCATGCCCACGAAGGCGAAGATGTTCTGCCACTGGATAACAAGCACTACGCCGTGCAAAAAGACCCGCAAACTGGCAACTATCGCGTCAGACACCCGCACCGCGAGCATGCTTATTTACCCGAGTTGAAACACAACGGCCTCGGCGCCTGGACCCATGAGGCCGAGGCTCCGCGAGCATGGGATCGACCGACATTGATGCGTCGCCTCGGCCACTCGGTGGAGGGCTTCAACGACCTGCAACTGGACAACGCTCGCATCGCCAGCGGCACTGACGACGCTGCGCTGCGCCGGATGTACGTCGACAACACCGCCCCGCCACCGCTACTGGACGACAGCCTCACACGCCTGAAAATCCAGCAGCAGACCCGGCACGCCATTGAACGGATTCGCACTGGTCAGCCGCTGGACCCTGCCTCCTGGTGGTTTGAACCCCTGGCGACTTACCTGGACGGCTGGCCGGCGGATAAAGCCCTGAAGGTTTACGAAGACGTCGACATGAGCGGCCGGTTCCGCCAGTACGGCAATGCCGAGGCGAGCGATGCGCAGACGCTGTCCACCAGCCAGTCGCAGCTCATGAGCGAGCAGTTTGCGCCCAGACTTGTCGAGTTCCTCAGCGAGGAAGAGCTGCAAGCGGTGCTCGGCCGGTCAACCGTCAAAAGCGAACGGGTGCAAGCATTGCGTGATCGTCTGGCGGACGAAGCCAGTCGACTGAACGCTGACATCGTCAATCAGCTTTACCAAGGTGCCCAACCGTCCGACGATCCGCAGATCCGGCTCGTTCGCCAGGCATTTCCCGAGCTGCCAACCCGTGCGGCACAGACGCTGCTGAACAGTGCCGACGCTGCCGACCTCATGCGCCTGAGCGAGGAGCAACGTCTGCCGTTGGGCCTGAAAAGCCGAGCGCGTGAAGCGGCCTTCGAAGCCCGGACCAACCATGCGTACGAAGGCTTTCATGACGGCGCGCAGTGGGTAGCGGAAACCGAACGCCTGGTGCTGAACGCATTGAGGATTCATACCGACACGTTCGCGCAATTGCGCATCGAGGTTCGCGAAGGCAACGATGCCGGCCCCTTGCGCAGCAGCGTGGGTGCACACGATTCGGCGACGGTCCGGGTGCTGGTCAAGGATGATGTGAACCAGTTCGAGGTCTGGGACGCCGCCAACCACAAACTGCACGAAGCCACGGATTTTTACGAAGCGGTCCTCAACGCGTTGCCGAAAGACAAACAGGCGCAGTTGGGTTATCGACCGGGCCAGGGTGCCTTTCTCAAGCAATGGGTGATGGCCAAGACCGAGACACCGGCGCAGCGCCGCACTGCCCTCGCCGCACCGCCGATCCGCCCGACGGCGGACCACGAAGCCATGATGCTGTTGCGCGGCCCCGGTTTCTCCACGACAGCCGCCACACTCACCGAACGGGTGCAGGATATATACCCCCACTTCAACGAACGCGAGGTCAATACCTTCGTCCGCTCCCTGGGATCGCAGGAACAGGGGCATCAGACACTGACCCGACTGGACCGCGAACTGGATGACCTGCGGGTGCTGTTCAATCGCTGGCGCTACCAGCAGCCGGACAGTTGGGGCCCGGATCAACGCGGATTCATGAACAGCGGCGGATTGCACATCGTTGAACGGTTCATCGATTGTTTCAAACGCAAGTCCACGGTCTTTGGTGAGCGCAGTCTCACAGCCGACGGCGGTTATGCGCTGGACCTGTCCACGGAGTTCGAGGTGCTCGACCTCGAACGCTGGTGGAAGGATCTGCCGGAGATCAGACACTACCTCGATCAGATCAGCACCTTGAATCTGGACCGCACGACCTTTTCTGAAACCGCCTCCGGCCTGTTGAACGACTTCCCTCATCTGCGGCAACTGAGCGCCCGCAGTTGCGGGTTGACGCGACTGCCCGAAACCATTGGCAAGATGCACCACCTGCAAACCTTGCGGCTGATGAACAACGACATCACGTTGACCCCGTCCGCCGTCGAGCAACTGCGCAACCTGACACGCCTGGAAACCCTCAGGCTCGATGACAACAGGCAACTGGGCAGGCTCCCGGACGTCGGGCGCATGCCCAAACTGAGAATCCTGAGCTTGAGCAACACCGGGGCCACCACCTGGCCCGATGGCCTGTTCGGCCCCTTCAACAAGCGTCGACCCCGTGGCTTTTTTCTGGATTTGCAGGAGAACCCGATCAGCGTCATTCCGACGGTTGTACCCGGCTCCGAGGATGCCTTCCTCCTGGCGCGGACCCGCTTGTACGAAAAGCAACTCTCGGACAAAAACCTGGTCATTTTCAAAGCGTATCGACGGTCAGTCGGCATCGCACCCAAACAGGTCTACGCCGACGCTGCACGAGACACGATGAACCTGTGGCCGATGAAAGACGACTCGGTCTGGTGGAGTGCCGAGGTCTCAGGGCTGGGGACTTTTCGGGAGGAAGCCTGGCACGATCTGATGACCGAGCCTGGCTCTGAAGATTTCTTTGCCTTGATCCAGAAGCAGACCCGCTCGGCCGATTACCGGGCCGGCGGCGAATTGCGCCAACAGCTCAGCAGCCGGGTATGGCGCATGATCGAAGCCATCGATCTGGACACCGGGTTGCGCAAGGATCTGTTCGAAATGGCCAGGGCGCCCACCACCTGCGCCGATGCCGGGGCCCAGGTGTTCAACCACATGGGCATCAAGGTGCTCGCCTCCGAAGCCTATGCCCTGTCGACGTCCAACGCCGTCCTTGAAAGCAAACTGGTGAACCTGGCAAAGGGCGCCGCTCGCCTTGCGCGCGTTGATGACATTGCCCGTGCCGATTTCGGCAGCCGGCCCGGCAATCCCGATGAAGTGGAGGTGTACCTCGCCTACGAAACCGGCCTGGCCCAGCGCCTCGGTTTACCCTGGCAATCGGAGTCGATGCTGTATCGCCGTGTAGCCGGCGTGAGCGCCGAAACTCTCGACACGGCCTTCGAGACGGTGATGTCGATGGAAGCGGGCGATGGCTTGGTCAACGACATGCTGGAACAGCCGTTCTGGCAGAAATACCTGCGTGACACCTACCCGAACGAGTTCCGGCGCAACACCCGGCTGTACGAAGCCAGGAGCGACTTGCTGGAAGAGTTGCGCGAAGTCCAACACGCCTGGGCCAACGCCAAAGGCCAGCAGATTGCGCAACGACGCGCACTCAAACAACGCCTGCTGGACCTCGCTCGCCGACTGGATATTGATGAGAGCGTGGTACTGACTGATCAAGACATGACCGATGAGGTCTACGGCGGATTGCTTCACGACATGGGCTACGAAGAAAAAGAGCTGAGCAGAAAGCTGACCCGTGCAGCGCTGCAAAAAGACGCACGGCAGTAATCGGCAAAACCCTGATGCATCGAGTGATGCATCAGGGTTCAACCCTTAACCCACTTCCGAATCCCAGACGACCGTGACAAGGCCGGAATAGGATCGGGCGGTACCGGGCTTGATCATTTCCTCGACCTCGTCCCGGGCAATCTCGAAGTGCAATGTTCCCGGCCTGCGATCGACATAAAAGTGTGGCAGGAACAGCTCGGTTCCAATGCCGTCGCGCCGCAACGGTCGGCGGTTGACCGGTTGCGCGGTGGCATCCACCAGGCCATTGGGCAGGGTCACGCTGACGTCGAGCGGTACGAAATGACCGGAAACCGGGTCGCGCACCGAACAGCGGTTACCGTCCATGGTGTACTGGCAGTCGAGGTTCATCTTGAAGCGACTCGACGAAGACACATTGAATGTCTGATCCCGGAACAGCCGTGTCGGCTTGCGCCCCTGCGTCAGCCACGCTTGCCAGCCGCCCTGCGGAACCAGTTCAACGCGATTGCCACCGGGTGGAATTTCCACCTTGAGCGTGTGCTGCACTTCCAGAGTGAAATTCAGCTTCAGTGTCGAATCGCTTGGCAGCATGACGTCACCCATGTCGAAATCACCATTCGGTCCAACGCTGTAGGTCAGGCTTCCCGAATAACGGCCCGAAGACATACCCAACGGGTTGGGTGTGAACAGTTCATAGGCGAAATCCAGATAGTTGTAACGCAACCAGGGCACGTTGAACCTGGCCTGCTTATCGCAGCTGGCCTCTGCTGGTGTTTTCCAGAAAAAGGCATAGCGATTCGGCCCGTAAAACGCTACGCCACTATAAAGACAGGGAGCGGGCGCATACACCCAATCAGCGCCCCACAGTTGAGCGTGGGCTAGTTGATAGTCGCTCCCTCCACCGACAAGACTGATAACGTCCTCCGTCACATACTGGGAGCCCAGACCTGCAATTCGAACCTTGACCGTCTCGGGTTCGCCCGTCGTTTCATGCACCACGGACAACTCACGCCACTGTGCAGGGACTTTGAACGTGGCACCCTGGCGCGACGACGGGTGATTCGCCTGGATCGGCGCATTGGAGCTGAACTGAATCGGCACGCGCAGGCTGAACATGTCGTTGTCACGGCACTCGCCAGGGTAACTCGCGCAATAACCACTGGAAGGTGTGTCATTCCTGAATTTATTCTGCTGAGGGTTTGCAGAATCCGGTCTGAACGACGCCAGGATCGAGACTTCTTCCGACCAGGCTGAAGAACAGGTGAGCAACGATAAAATCCCGATCCCGACACAGCAAAGTACCTGCCGCCCCATGCCATGTGAATGATTCATGTTTTTTCCTCTGAAACGAGTCAGGTCAACAGCCAATCCTGCATGGCATCACGCACCCGGCAGCACTGCGTTGAAAATCAAATTGACGCTGCCGAAATAGCTGCCCGGTTTATAAATCCCATCCACAGGCGGCATCGGCACGATCTCCAGCAACACACGTTTACCCGGCGCGGCATCGCTCATCGACACCACCTCGCTACTGTTCAGTTCATTCAGCACATGGCCGTTGAACAGCACGCGCAAACCAATGTCATGGGCATCCGTCCCGTTGGACAGATAGGGCCTGCCCTCAAGGCGGGCTTCGATGGAACCGGACTCATTCTTGACATCGAAATACTTGCGCAAGCTGCCCAACGTCGAGGTCGCCAGATTCCATGGCAATTTCTGTTCGCGATGAATCCAGCCAGGGTCAGCGGGGATGACGTAGAACGCCTGGCTCGGGATCGTCACGAACACGTCGAATTGATGCACCTCGCGAGCGGCAAACGCCGAACTGCTTGCCCACAGAACCAGCGCTGGCATCAGCAATACCATCAGTTTTCTGAACATGATCATCAGCCTTTCACGTCGAGTTTCTTGCTGCTCTCGCCTTCAACCAGGGTGAAGCGATACTCGCGACCGGCCTGTTTCTCGAACTCGAAACTGCGGCCCGCCAGAATGTGATGCTTGGTAGTCGGCTGGCAGTCCTGTTCTTTCTTGACCGCGCAGTCCTTGAATTCGTCGATCACCACCACGGTGTTGCCGTTGTTGCGGATACGGTAACGGCTCGCGTCGTTCTCGATCACGCTGGCGTAACGCGTATCCTTGGGACGGACGAAAAACACCGCGCCATACCCGGCCAGCACCGTGACGCCGGCGGAGAGGGTTTTCTTGTATTCCTCGCGTTCTTCACCCGAGACCGCGAATTCGTCTTCCTTCTCGGGCACCACCGGCACGAAACGCACGCGGAAGTATCGCTCGCGATCACGCTCGCCCATGTACAGCAGTCGCGTGCCCTGCATGCCACCGGCGGGCACGATCAGCCGCGCCGGGCTGGCCATCAAGCCGTCCCGGGCGCTGCCGTCGGCACTGGATTCGAGCGGCACTTCCTGCGACTTGCCGTCGGCGTCATAAAGGATTTCCAGGATGTTGACCTTGACGAACGCGGTGCTGTCGCCGCCGTTGAACACGCGTTTCAAGAACGTACTTTTGTCGCCATCCAGATAGTCGTAAACCGTGCCGATATTGATGCTCGGCCCAGCGTGTGCGATTTGTGCAACCAGTAAAAAACCAAACAGTGCCAACAGGGATTTCATTGTTCTGAACCTCGTCAAATGAACTACAGCAAAGTGCGACCCGCTAAACTTCCGAATCCCAGACAACCGTCACAGTCCCGGAATACTGTCGCTGATGACCCGGTTGCAGCATCTGCTCAACTTCGCGGGAAGGAATCTCGAAGTGCAGCGTTCCGGGTCTGCGCTCCACGTAAAACGCCGGCTGGAACAGTTCGGTACCGCTGCCATCCATCAGCAAGGGCCGCCGTTCGACGGCTCTGCCGCTTGCATCGCTCAAGCCACGGGGCAGGCTGACGCTGACGTTCAGCGGCACGAAATTGCCGGATACCGGCTCGCGCAACGAGCAAGTCCTGCTGTCTTGGGTGTGCTCACATTCGAGTTTCATCTTGAAGCGCGAACTGGCCGAGATGTTGAAGGTCTGGTCACGGAACAGCCGCGTGGGTCTGCGGCCCTGTTGCAGCCAGGCCTGCCAGCCGCCTTGTGGCACCAGTTCGACGCGATTGCCACCCGGCGGGACTTCGACTTTGAGGGTGTGCTCGACGGTGAGGGTGAAGTCGAGCTGGATGATGTTGTCCGAGGGCACAACGATGTCACCCAGATCGAAGTCGCCGCCCGGGCCGATCGTGTACACCTGGGTCCCGGTGTACACCCCGGTGGACATTTTCAGCGGGTCAGGGGTGCGCAGCTCGTAGGTGAAATCCAGATAGCTGAAATTGAAACCGGGAATAAGAAACTTCGCCTGTTTCGCACACACCGTTTCCTGAGGCGTCAGCCAGAAGAACTGATAACCGGTAAATCCGTATTGATTATTTGGGCCAATCGCCACGCATGGACTGGGCGCCGTTTGCCAACTGGTGCCACCCCACAGCACGCTGTGAGCCATATTGGTGTTTGTTTCGCCGGTAAGCTGTCTTACATCATTACTGAGGTTGTGAACACCGCCCAGCCCGGCTATACGGATTTCCACCTCGGCGAGCTCGCCGGTGTCACGATTAAGGACCGTCAACGAACGCCACGCGGCGGGCGTCTTGATCATCGCGCCCTGTCGCACATCCTGGTGATTGGGCAGGATGGGACCACCGAACGGAACATTCCCCACGTGGGAGCGCAGGCTGAAAATATTGTGAGTCTTGCAGATGGCGGGATAGTTGCGACAGAAGCCCTGATTAGGCGTGGTATTCCTGAACTCATTCTTCTGCGGATTGCTCGGGTCAGGGTTGAAGGTGGCTGTAATCGGCATAACCCTGGCCTCGATCTGCGGAGCCGAAACGATCAGGCAGGCGCCAAGGAGCAAGGCGCTGGTGCTCGTACGCCCGAGGGCAGTCAATGATTTCAGCACATTAAAAACTCCAGAAAATTGAGCAGCGTCCATCAACCCGCCCTCTGCACGGCATCGGCGACGTCCGCCAGGGTGTCCGGCGTGCAACGCAGGTCGCCGATCATCAGCACGTTGTTTTCCGCGCGACCATTGCTCGGGTCGAGGCGGAACTGGCACAGCAACTGGTTGCCGTGGCGCACTTCCAGGGTCGGGGAACCAGCGTTCATTTCCATGGAGAAGAAGCCGTCCACTTCACTCACCCCACGGCTGGCGTGGTTGATGATGTGGTGGCCCTTGAGCGGCTTGCCCTGAGGGTCGATCAGACGACCGAGCACGGTGAGAGTTTTCATCACGCGAATCTGGCGATAGTCCACGCCGCCCTTGTTCAGGTGGTAGCTGGAGCGCGCCGGCTGGATGGTTGCAGCCGGAACGTGATTGCCCTCGAAATCGAAACTGACCGAGCTGCTTTTGTAAGCCGTGATCGGTACGAAATTGCGCCCCGGCTTGAGTATCGCGCTGCCGCCGCTCAAGTCGTCGGCACGCAGGGCGATGTCATCGATGTCCGATTCGACATCGATGATCATGCCCGCACCGTTGCGGTGGTACTGGCTGGTCATGACCATTTTTTGCCCGCCGACGGCGACGGTGCTGTCGAGGTTCAGGCCACCGGTGAAGTCGTTGTTGTAAGAGGAACGCTGGATAAATCCGTCGGCGTTGGCCAGGTCCGATTGCATCGTCGCCATCGCGTTCATGCCGATGCCATAGGTGTCGGTGATGGCCGTGGCGGAAACGCTTTGCAGCAGGTGATCCTGCAAGTCTTTGCGGTAGGTGACCGAAGCATTGTTATCGCGCCCGCCGTCGCGATCGGTACGGGTGCCGATGCTGCCGGAGATCTGTTCGCCCGGACCGCCCAGGGCAATGTTGAGGCTCAGGTCGACGCCGCGATTACGGTCATTCCCCGAGCTGAAGCTGCCCGGTCTGTCGAACAGCGACAGCCGCCAGTTGGCGTCGCTGCCGAACAATCGGCCGCGCTGGCTCCAGCCCAGATCCACGCCAACGCCTTCGGTGTTGCCCTCGCTGTGGGACACCCGGGCATTGACCGAACTTTTACTGGTGAGCCGATGGTTCACCGACAGCGAAGAGTTACTGGTCTGGCCGATAAATACGTTGCGTTGCCGCACTCGCGTGCCGTCCGGCAGCGTGTCGTAGAGCCGGGTGGTGTCGAGCCAGCTGCGATTGTGGCTGGCGACGATACTGCCGCTGCCGTAGGAATACAGACCCTGCACGTCGAGGCCGGTGCCGTAGTCCTCGGTCTTGTAGACGTTGGCATAGACACTCGCGTTGTTGACGATCGCCCAGTCGACCGACGTGCCGTATTGCAGGGTGTCTTTCACCTGTCGGCCCGACAGGCCGAGGATCACCCGCGGGTGCAGCAGGAAGTTGAATGCGGCGCCGGCCGTCATCTCGCCGTCAGCCTGATCATCCCAGTTGCTGAGCATTTTCGATTCACGCCCGGCGAACAGGTTGTAGCGCCAGCGCTCGTCATGATTGCGCCAGTTGTTGGGTTTATAGACCAGTTCCTGCGTGCTGGAGGTGATCTGGCCATCTTCGATCAGACGCACTTCCACTTCATAAATGCCACCGGGCAGTGGCCGCGTATCGAGGGTCTGCAAACCGGCCGGTATCGCCTGAGTATTGATCAGCAAACCGTCGCGATAGATTTCCACCGAACCCTGCCGATTGGCCGTGACGTAGATCGGGTAGACCGCCGGTTTCGGGTTGTTGATGGCCAGGCTGTCGGAGCTGCCGTACATGACGCCCAGCGCGGTGTCGGGGCTGGCGCCAAAGGAGCGCGGCTGACGGGTCAGGCCTTCCGAGTTGGGCGTGAATAAACCCAGGCGCAGAAAATTGCCTTCCAGTTCGCGCTGAGTGAAAAGCTCGTGCACGGCGTGATAAAGCTGATTGTCCACACCGCCCAGTCGCGACAGTTGCAGGTTCACCGCTTGAGTCCAGTTACCGAGACTGCTGCTGGCTTCCAGACCGTAACGACCACCGAGGTCCTGGTTCTGGCCACCGTTGAGGTTCAGCTGATTGCGCACGATCAACCCGGTGCTGCCGCCTTCGGGCTGGTTGTAGTAACGCTGGACCTGATCGTCGCGTTCGGCGTTTTCCGTGAGAATCGACACCAGCGAGTTTTCCAGGCTGTAGTACACGGCCAATAGCTGCTCGGGGCATTTCGCCTTGCAGTCGCCCAGCGCCACGCCTTGTTTCAGGTAATTGGTCCAGGTCTCGCGTTCACTGTCTTTGATCGTGCTGTCGCTGACATCGGTGAAGTCAACGAGGGTGATGCGGTCGTCGCGGGTTAACACGACCATCGCCTCACCGAGAAATTGTTGGTCACGTTCCACGCGCACCGCCAGCGGCACATCAAAGAAATGTTCTTCAAACTCGCTTGGCAGCCCCTTGGCCTGCGCCAACAAACTTCTCGGTGTATTGCCGTTTTCCATGGGTGCGGCCAAGGCCGATGCGCAAAAAAAAAGGGCAAGCGCCGTCGCGATGGGAGTCATCGGGAACATGAACAAAATACTCAATGGATAAATTCGTTAAAGCCGATCGACAGACAAAAACTTGCCTGCCGACCGGTCAGGCTACCAAGCAGGACGAGCCTTGGTTCAAGACTTAAATGCGGGGGACAGCATCGAAAATCACAGTAGGACTAACGGTGTACAGGCCGTTCTGGTCGGCAGCCGGTTTGGCGGCGGATATACGCAGTTCCGCGCGCATGCCGCCATTGGATTCGGCGTCACCTACCACCTCCTGAGTGGTACCGGTCAATACTTTTCCATTGAAGGTGTAAGTCAGGGGAATGTTTTTCGCCGTATTACCGTTGAACAAGGGTTGCGGGCCGCCTTCGACGTAAGCGTTCACCGAACCTTCGGTGTGTTTGATATCGTACATGCCAACCACGTCTGTCAGGGTTCCGTCAAGGACGCGGTATTGCATTCTCTCGTCTTTACCAAAGTCCGGGTTTACAGGCTGGGCATAAAAGATCGAGCTCGGGATTTCCGCGGTAATGTTGATCGAGGAGCGCGATTCTTCCGCAGCGAACGCCATCGAAGAACTCAGGGCCAGGAGGGTCATCGGAACGGCGATTGCAAACTTCTTGAACATTGTTGAGTACCTGTCTTTTTCAAAGTGATTGGTCCGTGGAAAGCGTGAGCGATGCAAATAGCGGACTTAGATAGTGGCAATTTGGCTCAACTTTCAACGCAGAGAATGATCGACCAATTTTCGTAGAAAGTAAGTACGAAACTTCCGAAGAACATGTAGTCACAACAGCCCATAACAAGAAAGAAAAAACCTGAAATTCAATAATTAATCCGTTAACCCGACAGAAACATACTACAAACAGTTTTAATAAAAAAAGCATACAGACAAATAGAAACAAATGTTCTGTGAGAAAAAGACTACTCAGGCGTAACTATTAAAAATTCCCGCTGTTAGTTGCGCACAATTAGATCAACCACTCTAAAACAGCAAGCCACAAAACGGCGTTTTCCCACCCCTGCACTGAAGTCCGCCCTACGTCCTTCGGCGACGACCGTTGGTCCTGTTCGCTTGCCTTGCCATTACGATATATCTTAAGTTGTATCTAAACACGCCAGAGACAAGGAAAAATGAGAGACCATCATTCCCCCCACCGCGAACACGGTGACGGCCGCGACGGCTTCGAGAAACGCCCCGGTCGCGAGCGTGGCGGCCGAGGCCCCCGGGTGTTTGCCCCCGGCGATCTGAAATTGCTGCTGCTCGCGCTCATCGCCGAACGGCCCTGCCACGGCTATGACTTGATCCGTCAGATCGAAGGTATGTTCGACGGTGCCTACAGCCCCAGCCCCGGCGTGATCTACCCGACCCTGACCTTCCTGGAAGAAAGCGAAATGATCCAGGGCGACGCCGAAGGCGGGAAAAAACGCTACAGCGTGACCGAGACCGGACGTCTGTCTTTAAGTGAGCAAGCGGTTGCACTGGACGGGGTGCGCATGCGCATCGATGTCAGCAAACGCTCGTTACGCGGCCATGACCGTCCGGCCGAAATTCACGAAGCGGTGCATAACCTGCGTCATGCGTTACAACTGCACCACGGTCGCTGGAGTCCTGAAGAAATCCTGCGGGTCGCCGCTTTGCTCAACGACACCGCCAAAGCCATCGTTGATGGTCCCTTGGTTCAATCCCCTGCGGAGAAAGCTGAATGACTGAAGTGATCGAGCACACCATTCACCGCGTCATGCATGAAATCAAACGCCGCCGCCTGCAAGTCTTGCGCGTGGTTGACCTGACCCCGCGCATGCGCCGGATTACTTTAGGCGGCCCTGAACTGGCCGGCTTCATCAGCCTGGGCACAGACGACCACGTCAAACTGCTGTTCCCGCAGAACGCGGCAGAACAAGCGGCGCTGGAAACCCTGGTTCTCGGTGCGGGCAAAGACAACGGGCCGATGCCGGCGATGCGCGACTACACCCCGCGGCGCTATGACCTGGACACGCTGGAACTGGACATCGACTTCGTCCTGCACGGCGACGGCCCTGCCTCGACCTGGGCCGAGCAGGCCAGGCCGGGGCAATTCCTGCACATCGGTGGACCACGGGGATCGATGATCGTACCGGACATGTTCGACAGCTATTTGCTGATCGGCGATGAGACGGCAATTCCCGCGATTGCGCGGCGTCTGGAGGGTTTGGCGGCCAATCGGCGAGCGCTGGTGATCATTGAGGTGGAGAACGGCGCGGAACAGCAAAAGCTCGAAAGCCCGGCGCAGGTCAATGTGATCTGGGTGTTGCGCGACGGTGGCAGGAACAATCTGCTGACCACGGTGAAGGAATTGCAGATACCCGCCGGCCATCTGTACACGTGGGTGGCCACAGAGAGCAAAGTGTCACGGCAGATTCGTCGGGTATTGCTGGACGAGCACGGGCTGAACGATCAATTCCTCAAAGCCGTCGGCTATTGGCGGCTGGACGACAGCGACGAGGAGTAACAACGCAGGTCAGGGTTGATCAGACGTCAGTGTGATCAGCCTCGACGGCGATCCAACGCGATCACCACCAAGGCAATCAGCACAAACCCCGCCAACAATCCCCCGGCATTCACAAACACCTGTGGATAACCCAGCGTATCCACATCAATGAACGGGTATGGATAAGTCGCCAGCAGATGCCCGCGCAGCAGTGCATACGCGAAATACAGCAACGGGTAAATCACCCACAGCGCGATGTGCCGCAGACGCAAGGTGCCTTTGGGCACGCACAACCACCACCAGGCCAGAAACAGCAACGGCATGACATCGTGCAGCAGCTCATCGGCCAGCCATTGCCAGCCTTCGGGATGCCACAGATGGCGCAACAGGACGTTGTAGGCCAGGCCGACCACGGCGATGCTCACGGCAATCCCGCTGCTCACCCACGGTTGCAAAAACCAGCGCCGTGCAGCGGATTCGCGGGACGTCAGTGCGCAGGTCAGCACAGTGGCCACCAACGTATTGGTGAGCACAGTGAAATAGCTGAAAAAGCTCAGCAGCCCACCCAGCAAACTGGCGCCCAGGGCCCAGCGCGAATAGAAAATCAGGTACAGCTGAATGCTCAATCCTGCCCAGCCGAGCAGCACCGCCACCGCCACAAAACGACGCCTCGCGGCAGACTGGCTGACCATGTTCAGAGCGGTCGCTTGGTGCGCATCAACTTCACATACAACCGCTCGACTTTTTCCCGCGCCCACGGGGTCTTGCGCAGGAACGTCAGGCTCGACTTGATGCTCGGATCACTCTTGAAGCAGCGGATATCGATGCGCTCGGCCAGCCCCGTCCATTCGTAATGTTCCACCAGAGTGTTCAGGATCTGCTCCAGCGTCACGCCGTGCAGCGGGTTGTTGTTCTGTTCGGTCATGCCGGGCCTTCGAGCGATGAATGAAATGCAAGGCGCGCACCTTATCCGAGGGGGTGGTCCGGTGGAAGGGCTGTGCGCGCTATCTGTTAAATGTAGGTGAACTGCGACAGATCGCCCCGCGACACTGTTACCAAATCCGAAAGAATTCATGTCGGTAAAAGCGCTTTCTCTATTTGTAACAGAACATTATCCTTGCGCCCCGACAAGCTGAAACGATTCTTCCATTCGCTTCAATCCTGCTGTTCCCCGTTCACTCCCTAGAAAAAGACCAAGAATTTCTTCTCTATGCCTTATTTTCAATCTTCGCGAGACAGCGCTGTCTGCCTTGCTGTTGCCAGCCGAAAAGCCTTGAACCTGGTCGGCGGATTCACCGCAATGGGTCTCGCCACCTGCGCTCAGGCTGCACCGGCCTTTGATAGCGAATCGCCTTGGATGCTCGGCGACTGGAACGGCACGCGCACCGAGCTTTCGGAAAAAGGCTACGACTTCAAAGTCGATTACACCGGCGAAATGGGCAGCAATCTGCACGGCGGCTACGACCACGATCGCACCGCACGCTACAGCGATCAGTTCGGCCTCGGCGCACACCTCGATCTGCAAAAGATCCTGGGCTGGGACGACGCTGAATTTCAGCTGACCATCACCGAGCGCAACGGCAACAACATCAGCAACGACCGCATCAACGATCCACGGGTCGGTGGTTTCACTTCCGCTCAGGAAGTCTGGGGCCGCGGGCAAACCTGGCGCCTGACGCAGATGTGGTATCAGCAGAAATTCTTCGACCGCAAGCTCGACATCAAGGTCGGCCGTTTCGGCGAAGGCGAAGACTTCAACAGCTTCCCCTGCGACTTCCAGAACCTGGCGTTCTGCGGCTCTCAGGTCGGTAACTGGGTCGGCGGCATCTGGTACAACTGGCCGGTCAGCCAATGGGCGATGCGGGTCAAATATCACCTGACGCCAGAGCTGTACGCGCAAGTCGGCGCGTATGAGCAGAACCCGTCGAACCTGGATCGCGACAATGGTTTCAAGCTCAGCGGCAGCGGCACCCAGGGCGCGATCCTGCCGGTGGAACTGGTCTGGACACCCAAGCTCAACGGCCTGCCGGGGGAATACCGCGCCGGTTATTACTACAGCAACGCCAACGCCACCGACGCCTACAAGGACCGCAATGGCCAGCCCGCCGCCCTGAGTGGCGAGGCCTACCGCAGCGCGTCCAGCAAGCACGGCGTGTGGCTCGGTGTGCAGCAGCAACTGACCAGCCGTGCCAGCGACCACTCCCGTGGCCTGAGCGTGTTCGCCAACGGCACGATGCACGACAAGAAGACCAACGCCATCGACAACTATGTGCAGGCGGGCGTCGTCTACAAAGGCTTGTTCGATGCACGGACCAAGGATGACATCGGTTTCGCGATGGCCCGGGTTCATGTCAATCCGGCGTACCGCAAGAACGCCGAGGCGAGCAATCAGGCCCGTGCGGTCTACGACTTCGACGACCCGTCCTTCCTGCCACCGCAAGACACCGAATACAGCGCCGAACTCTATTACGGCGTGCACGTCACGAACTGGCTGACCGTGCGCCCGAACCTGCAATACATCCGCCACCCCGGTGGCGTGGACAAGGTCGATGACGCACTGATTGGCGGGATCAAGGTCCAGTCGTCGTTCTAACCCACAGGGACTTGCATCAACGAACCCAATTGATATGAACCATGCCCGCGCCGGATCGTCATCTACAGTGAACTTGCGCGGGACTACTTGAAACGTCACGGAGAACCACACTATGAGCACTGATGGTGCTTTGAGTCGAAGCCGTCTATTGCCGACCCTGCTCGGCATTCTGCTTCTGCTAATGGGCCTGGCCATGCTGGCCGGGGGGATCAAGCTGAGCATGCTCGGCGGCTCGCTGTATTACCTGCTGGCCGGTATCGGCCTGGCACTGACCGGCGTGCTGCTGATTCTGGCCCGCCGCGCCGCCCTCGGGCTTTACGCACTGGTACTGTTCGCCAGCACCGTATGGGCCTTGTGGGAAGTTGGCCTGGACTGGTGGCAACTGGTGCCGCGCCTGGCGATGTTGTTCGCGCTGGGTATTGTCATGCTGCTGCCGTGGTTCCGTCGTCCGCTGCTGCGCGAAGGCGAAGCGAAGACGGGCACTGGCGCGCTCAGCATCGCTGTGGTGCTCGCCGGTGTTGCCGCACTGGCCAGCCAGTTCACCAACCCCGGTGAAATCAAGGGCCAACTGGACCGCGACAGCGTCCCGGGCATGACCAACACCGCGCCAGCCATGCCGGATGGCGACTGGAACTCCTACGGCCGCAGTGCCCACGGTGATCGTTACTCGCCTCTGACACAGATCACTCCGCAGAACGTGAACAAGCTCGTTCCGGCCTGGACCTACCGCACCGGCGACCTGCCGGGGCCGAACGATCCGGGTGAAACCACCGCCGAAAACACCCCGCTGAAAGTCAACGGCATGCTCTACGTGTGCACACCGCACAGCCAGGTGATCGCGCTGGACCCGGACACCGGCAAGGAAATCTGGCGTTTCGATCCGAAGCTCTCCACGCAGAACGCGGCGAACTTCAAGGGTTGGGCGCACATGACCTGCCGTGGCGTGTCGTATCACGATGACGCCGTCTACGCTTCCGAGCAGAGCCCGACCGGCAGCGCCAGCGCTCCCGTCGCCAGCGTCTGCCCGCGCCGGATCTTCCTGCCGACCGCCGACACCCGTCTGATCGCCCTGAACGCCGACACCGGCAAGATGTGCGAAGACTTCGGCAACAAAGGCCAGGTCGACCTGAGCGCCAACATCGGCGGCTTCAATGCCGGCGGTTACTACTCCACCTCGCCTCCAGCCGTCACCAAAGACCTGGTGGTGATTGGCGGCCACGTCACCGATAACGTTTCCACCGACGAGCCGAGCGGCGTGATCCGCGCGTTCGATGTGCACACCGGCAAACTGGTGTGGAACTGGGACAGCGGCAACCCGGACGACACCACGCCGATTGCCGAAGGCAAGGTCTACACCCGCAACTCGCCGAACATGTGGTCCATGTTCGCCGTCGACGAAAAACTCGGCATGCTTTATCTGCCGATGGGTAACCAGACTCCGGACCAGTTCGGTGGTGCGCGCACCCCTGAATCGGAATTGCACGCCGCCGGCCTCACCGCCCTCGACATCGCAACCGGCCAGGTACGCTGGCACATGCAGTTCACCCACCATGACCTGTGGGACATGGACGTCGGTGGTCAGCCAACCCTGATGGACCTGAAAACCGCTGACGGCGTGAAGCCGGCGGTGCTCGCGTCCACCAAGCAAGGCAGCATCTACGTGCTGGATCGCAGCACTGGCCAACCGATCGTGCCGATCAACGAAGTGCCGGTGCCTCAGGGCGCTGTCGAAGGTGATCACACGTCCCCGACCCAACCGAAATCCGACCTCAACCTGATGCCGCCGCCGCTGCAAGAGCGCGACATGTGGGGCGTCACCCCGTTCGACCAACTGATCTGCCGGATCGACTTCAAATCCATGCGCTACGACGGCCCGTTCACCCCGCCGTCGCTGCAGGGTTCGATCGTTTACCCAGGCAACTTCGGTGTGTTTGACTGGGGCGGTTTCTCGGTTGACCCGGTGCGTCAGATCGCTTTCGTGAACCCGAGCTACATGGCGTTCAAATCGAAAATGATCCCGGCCGCCGAAATCGCGGCCCAAGGCCCGCGCAAAAGCGAAACCGAAGGCGTGCAGCCGAACAAAGGCGCGCCGTACGGCGTGGTCCTCGAAGCACTGCTGTCGCCAATGGGCTTGCCGTGCCAGGCGCCGGCGTGGGGCTATGTGGCGGCGATCGATCTGACCACCTCCAAAGTCCTGTGGAAGCACAAGAACGGCACCGTGCGTGACAGCTCGCCGGTTCCGATCCCGCTGAGCATGGGCGTGCCTAGTCTGGGTGGCACCATCACCACGGGTGGTGGCGTTGGTTTCCTGAGCGGCACCCTCGACCAGTATCTGCGTGCCTACGACGTGAAAAATGGCAAACAGTTGTGGGAAGGTCGTCTGCCTGCAGGCGCGCAAACCACGCCAATGACCTACACCGGCAAGGACGGCAAGCAATACGTGCTGGTCGTCGCGGGCGGTCACGGTTCGCTGGGCACCAAGCAAGGTGACTATGTGATTGCGTACAAACTGTCCGAGTAAGTTTTAGCGGCGGTAAAAGGAAAGGCGACTCCTGTGAAGGGGTCGCCTTTTTTGTGGGTGAATGAACGCAATCCTTTGTAGGTTTATAAATACTGGGCAACAAAAAACCCGCCTTGGCGGGTTTTTCATTGCAGCGGCCTTGGGATCAAAAATCCTCCAACCGCCACACTTCGTAAGCCGGTGTCTCGTAGGGATGGCTCTGTTTCAAAGCCGCCACCACCGCCCGGATCAACTCATCCGCCACCACCAGCTCAACTTTCCATTCCTCAACCTGTTCGACCTGCCCCGCTTCGCCAATGAACGGCTGGCTGCCATCCAATGGGCGAAACTGACCCTGGCCCAACACTTGCCACGCGCAGTGATCGTAAGCCCCGATCCGTCCGCCACCGGCAGCGAATACGGAGCTTTTGACCCTTTCGACATGACTGTCGGGAACAAAAAAGCTGAGCTTGTACACGGCGCTTAGTTCACCCACACGCGAGCGTTACGGAACATGCGCATCCATGGCGCGTCTTCGTTCCAGTCTTCCGAACGCCACGAGTTCTGCACGGCGCGGAACACTCGCTCCGGGTGCGGCATCATGATCGTTACGCGACCGTCGCGGCTGGTCAAACCGGTGATCCCGCGCGGCGAACCGTTCGGGTTGGCCGGGTAGTTTTCGGTGACCTTGCCATGGTTGTCGACGAAACGCATCGCAACGCAACCGGACAGATCGGCTTCCAGCAACGCCTCTTCGCTTTCGAACTCGGCATGACCTTCACCGTGTGCGATGGCGATCGGCATGCGCGAACCGGCCATGCCCTGCAGGAAGATCGAATTCGACTCCTGGACCTGAACCATCGCCACGCGGGCTTCGAACTGCTCGGAACGGTTACGCACAAAGTGCGGCCAGAACTCGCTGCCCGGAATCAGCTCGTGCAGGTTGGACATCATCTGGCAACCGTTGCACACGCCGAGGGTGAAGCTGTCGTTGCGTTCGAAGAAGCCCTGGAATGCATCGCGAGCACGGCTGTTGAACAGCGCGGACTTGGCCCAGCCTTCGCCGGCACCCAGTACGTCGCCGTAGGAGAAACCACCGCAAGCCACCAGACCTTTGAACTCGTTCAGGTCGACACGGCCGGCGAGAATGTCGCTCATGTGCACGTCGATCGCGTTGAAACCGGCGCGGTCGAACGCGGCGGCCATTTCCACCTGACCGTTGACGCCCTGCTCACGCAGCACGGCAACCTGTGGGCGGATGCCTTTCTTGATGTAAGGCGCGGCGACGTCCTGGTTGACGTCGTAGCTCAGCTTGACGCTCAGGCCCGGGTTGTCTTCTTCCAGCAGCACGTCGAACTCTTGTTCGGCGCAGTCGGCGTTATCGCGCAGACGCTGGATCTGGTAGCTGGTCTCGGCCCACTGACGTTGCAGCAGACGACGCTGACCTTCGAACACGGTGTCACCGTTGAAGGTGATGTTGATCTCGCCGTTGTTTATCGGCTGACCGATCACCGACACGCACTCGCCCAGGCCGGCAGCGCTGAACTGCGCGAGGATGTCCGGGGTGGCGTCCTGGCGAACCTGAATCACGGCGCCCAGTTCTTCGTTGAACAGGATCGCGGCGATGTCGGCGGAAGTTTCTGCCAGACCGTCGAGGTTCAGGCTCAGGCCGCAGTGGCCGGCAAAGGCCATTTCCACAACGCTGGTCAGCAAACCACCGTCGGAACGGTCGTGGTACGCCAGCAGGTGACCGTCGGCGTTGAGGCCCTGGATCACCGCGAAGAAGGCTTTCAGGTCTTCGGCATCATCGACGTCCGGCGCTTGCGAGCCAAGCTTGCCGTGAACCTGGGCCAGGATCGAGGCGCCCATGCGGTTCTGGCCACGGCCCAGATCGATCAGGATCAGGTCGGTGGTGCCCTTGTCCATGCGCAGTTCCGGGGTCAGGGTCTGACGGATGTCAGCCACTGGCGCGAAACCGGTCACGATCAGGGACATCGGCGAAGTCACGGTCTTGTCGACCCCTTCGTCGTTCCAGCGGGTGGCCATGGACATGGAGTCCTTGCCCACCGGGATGGTAATGCCCAGGTCAGGGCACAGTTCCATGCCGACCGCTTTCACGGTGTCGTACAGGCGCGCGTCTTCACCCGGGTGACCGGCTGCGGACATCCAGTTCGCCGACAACTTGATGTCGGAAATCTTGTTGATGCGCGAAGCGGCGATGTTGGTCAGGGTTTCGCCGATGGCCATGCGGCCCGACGCCGGAGCGTCCAGCAGTGCCAGCGGAGTACGCTCGCCCATGGCCATCGCTTCACCGGTGTAGACGTCGAAGCTGGTGGCGGTGACGGCAACGTCGGCTACCGGAACCTGCCACGGGCCGACCATCTGGTCACGGGCCACGAGGCCGGTGATGGTGCGGTCGCCGATGGTGATCAGGAAGCTTTTGCTCGCCACGGCCGGGTGATGCAGAACGCGTTCGACGCAGTCTGCAATTTCCAGCGTGGCTGGATCGAAATCGTCACCCAGTTCGTTTTCACGCACGGCCGAACGGTGCATGCGCGGGGCTTTGCCCAGCAGCACTTCCAGCGGCATGTCCACCGGGCTGTTGCCGAAGTGGCTGTCGGTGACCGTCAGTTGCGGCTCTGCGGTGGCTTCGCCGACCACGGCGAACGGGCAACGCTCGCGTTCGCAGATTGCCTGGAAGCGTTCGAAGTCCGCCGGGCCAACTGCCAGAACGTAACGCTCCTGGGATTCGTTACTCCAGATTTCGTGCGGGGCCATGCCCGGCTCGTCGTTTGGAATGTTGCGCAGTTCGAAGCGACCGCCACGGTTGCCGTCGTTCACCAGTTCCGGGAACGCGTTGGACAGACCACCCGCGCCGACGTCGTGGATGAAGCTGATCGGGTTCTTGTCACCCAGCTGCCAGCAACGGTCGATGACTTCCTGGCAGCGACGTTCCATCTCAGGGTTTTCGCGCTGTACGGACGCGAAGTCCAGGTCAGCCGAGCTGGTGCCGGTGGCCATGGAGGAAGCCGCGCCGCCGCCCAGGCCGATCAACATCGCCGGGCCGCCGAGCACGATCAGCTTGGAGCCGACGGTGATTTCGCCTTTCTGTACGTGTTCGGCACGGATGTTACCCATGCCGCCGGCCAGCATGATCGGCTTGTGGTAGCCCCGAACTTCGTCGCCACGCGGGGTGGTGATCGACTGTTCGAAGGTACGGAAATAACCGGTCAGGGCCGGACGGCCGAATTCGTTGTTGAACGCGGCACCGCCCAACGGGCCTTCAATCATGATGTCCAGCGCGGTAACGATGCGCTCAGGCTTGCCGTACGGCACTTCCCACGGCTGTTCGAAGCCAGGGATCTGCAGGTTCGAAACGGTGAAGCCGGTCAGGCCAGCCTTTGGCTTGGCGCCGCGACCGGTAGCGCCTTCGTCGCGAATCTCGCCACCGGAACCGGTCGACGCGCCCGGGAACGGGGCAATCGCGGTCGGGTGGTTGTGGGTTTCGACTTTCATCAGGATGTGCACCGGTTCCTGCACCGCGCCGTACTGGCGGGTTTCAGGGTCCGGGAAGAAACGGCCGGCAACGTTACCGACGATCACCGAAGCGTTGTCCTTGTAAGCGGACAGAACGCCTTCGCTGTGCATCTGGTAAGTGTTCTTGATCATGCCGAACAGGCTTTTTTCCTGGCTCTGACCGTCGATGTCCCAACTGGCGTTGAAGATCTTGTGACGGCAGTGCTCGGAGTTCGCCTGGGCGAACATCATCAGTTCGATGTCGTGCGGGTTGCGCTTCAAACCAACGAAGGCGTTGACCAGGTAGTCGATCTCGTCTTCGGCCAGGGCCAGGCCCAGCTCGGTGTTGGCTTTTTCCAGCGCGGCGCGGCCGCCGCCCAACACGTCGATCGCGGTCAGCGGCTTCGGCTCGGCGTGGCTGAACAGACCGGCAGCCTGTTCCAGGTTGCCGAGGACGATCTGGGTCATGCGGTCGTGCAGCGCATCAGAGATCAGCTGCGCGTCGGCGTCGCTGAACTGGCCGGCCACGTAGAACGCGATGCCGCGCTCCAGGCGCTGGATCTTGCTCAGGCCACAGTTGCGAGCGATGTCGCTGGCTTTACTGGACCACGGCGAGATAGTGCCGAACCGCGGCAACACCAGGAACAGGCGACCGGTCGGTTCCTGGACCGGAACGCTTGGACCGTACTTCAGAAGGCGCGCGAGCACCTGCTGTTCGTCGCCGGCCAGGACGCCGGTAACTTCGGCGAAGTGAGCGAATTCAGCATACAAGCCGCTGACAGCCGAAACCTTCTGGCTCAGTTGCTCAAGGAGTTTGCTGTGGCGAAAGGCAGAAAGGGCAGGAGCGCCGCGCAGGATCAACATCTTCGGGACAGCCTCGGGAAGGGGTGTGCTTTGAGGCCGTGCATTCTAGCCTAAACCGCCCGCGACATCACCCGAAACGGTACGCACGGCCGTACCCGAACGTCGGGCCGGGTATTCGGGCCTGCAACAGCGGTCCGTCAGGTGTTATTTTTTGTGTCACAAATTGCGGTTCAAGCCCATTCCTGCGGGCTCCAGAGCGGTTTTTCACTCTCTAGCAGACAAGGCCTTCGCTGTCGAGATATGGCGCTCGTGGTCCTTTGCGTATACTGCGCAGATGTTTTCCCCAACGGCTTTGCGTCCGCGGTACGCCAAATGGCTGATCGCAACCGGACTCTTCCTGGTGCTCAGTGGCTGTGTTGATAAACCCAACACGCTGGAGCGCGTAAAGGAGGATGGTGTGCTGCGGGTGGTTACCCGAAACAGCCCCGCCACCTACTTTCAGGATCGCAACGGTGAAACCGGCTTCGAATACGAGCTGGTGAAGCGCTTCGCCGACGATCTGGGGGTCGAACTCAAGATCGAAACCGCCGACAACCTCGACGACCTGTTCAACCAGGTGGGCAAGCCCAACGGCCCGGTCATCGCGGCGGCCGGCCTGGTCAGCAGCGAATCGCGCAAGAAGCAGGTGCGGTTTTCCCACCCCTACCTGGAAGTCACCCCGCAGGTCATCTATCGCAACGGCCAGTCGCGGCCGACCGATCCAAAGGATCTGGTCGGCAAGAAGATCATGGTGCTCAAGGGCAGCACCCACGCCGGGCAACTGGCGGAGCTGAAACAGAAATTTCCCGGCATTGAATACGAAGAGTCCGACGCGGTTGAAGTCGTCGACCTGCTACGCATGGTGGATGAAGGCCAGATCGATCTGACCCTGGTCGACTCCAACGAAGTGGCGATGAACCAGGTCTACTTCACCAACATTCGGGTCGCCTTTGACCTCGGTGACGCCAGCAATCAGAGCTGGGCCGTGGCGGCCGGCGACGACAACAGCCTGCTCAACGAGATCAACGACTACCTCGACAAGGTGAAGAAGAACGGCACCCTGCAACGCCTGAAAGACCGCTACTACGGGCACGTCGATGTGTTGGGCTACATGGGCGCCACCACCTTCGCCCAGCACTTGCAGCAACGGCTGCCCAAGTACGAGCAGCACTTCAAAACCTACGCCAAGAAAGAAAAAGTCGACTGGCGCCTGCTGGCGGCGGTCGGTTATCAGGAATCGCTGTGGCAGGCAGCCGTCACCTCGAAGACCGGCGTCCGCGGCCTGATGATGCTGACCCAGAACACCGCGCAGGCCATGGGCGTGTCCAATCGCCTCGATCCGAAACAGAGCATCATGGGCGGCGCCAAGTACCTGGCTTATATGAAGGACCAGCTGGACGAATCGATCCAGGAACCGGACCGCACCTGGTTTGCACTGGCGGCCTACAACGTCGGCAGCGGTCACCTGGATGACGCGCGCAAACTGGCGGCCAAGGAAGGTCTGAATCCGGACAAGTGGCTGGACGTGAAGAAAATCCTGCCGCGCCTGTCCGAAAAGAAGTGGTACAGCAAAACCCGTTACGGCTACGCCCGGGGCGGCGAGCCGGTGCATTTTGTGGCGAACATCCGTCGCTACTACGACATCCTGACGTGGGTGACGCAACCGCAGCTGGAAGGCAATCAGGTCGCCGAAGGCAACCTGCATGTGCCGGGGGTCGACAAGAGCAAGCCGAATCAGGAAACCCCGCAGCTTTAAAAAAGAAAAAGATCGCAGCCTTCGCTAGCGCCTACAGGGTATGTGCACACCTGCAGGCGCTAGCGAAGGCTGCGATCTTTTGATCTTAGCCTTTCAAGGCCGCAGCCAGAATCAGCGCCTTCATTTCCGACACCGCCGACTTGAACCCGACAAACAACGCATGCGCCACCAGCGCATGGCCGATGTTCAGTTCATTGATACCCTTGATCGCCGCGACGGCTTCGACGTTGTGATAGTGCAAACCGTGGCCGGCATTGACGATCAGCCCCTGGGCCAGGCCAAACGCAACGCCATCCGCCACGCGCTTGAGCTCTTCAGCCACATCCGTCGGTGTCTCGGCGTCCGCGTAACGACCGGTGTGCAGCTCGATGGCCGGCGCACCAACACGGCGGGACGCTTCGATCTGCCGCTCGTCTGCATCGATGAACAGCGACACTTCGCAACCGATCTTCGCCAGGCGATCCACCGCAGCCTTGATCCGTGCTTCCTGCCCCGCCACGTCCAGACCGCCTTCGGTGGTCAGTTCCTGACGCGTTTCCGGAACCAGGCAAATGTGCGCCGGACGGATGCGTTCGGCGAACGCCATCATTTCTTCGGTGACGCCCATTTCAAAGTTCATGCGGGTCTGCAATACATCCTTGAGCAGCAGTACGTCACGTTCCTGGATGTGCCGACGGTCTTCACGCAGGTGCACGGTGATGCCGTCAGCGCCCGCCTCTTCCGCGTCCAGTGCAGCCTTGACCGGATCGGGATAGCGAGTGCCCCGGGCCTGACGCAGGGTGGCAACGTGGTCGATGTTCACGCCAAGAAGAATGCGATTGCTGGTGGTCACGGAAGCGCTCCAGAAGTAGAGAAAGTTCGGTGCACAGCATACGGGGTGATCAGGGCTTGCGAAACAACTCGCGACTGACCAGGGGACGACCGCCCAAGTGAACGGCCAATGCCTGACGCATCAAACGCTTGGCGGCGGACAACGCGCCAGGGGCTGACCAGTCGGCATCGGCCATGGCCAGCAGCTCGGTGCCGTTGAACAGACCGGGTTGCAGCAAGTAAACCCGCTCCAGACCAGCATCGACCTGCAAGCGATAGAGGCCGTCCGGTGCGACGGGTGCATCATGGATGTCAGTCGTCAGGGCGAAGCCGTAACCGAGATCGTCGAGCAGGCGCCATTCGAAGGAACGCAACAACGGCTCCAGCGGACGACCTTCGGCCAGCGCAAGCAACGTCGCGGCGTAGTGGTCGAATACAGCGGGATGGGGGTCTTCGGAGGGCAACAGACGAATCAACAGCTCATTGAGGTAAAGACCGCTGAACAGCGCTTCGCCGTTGAGCCAGGTGGAAACGCCAGCACTTTCCATGCGCCCGACGTTCTTCAATTCCCCGCGACCGCGGAACTCGACCTCCAACGGCACGAATGGCCGCGCCAGCGTCCCGGCCTTGCCCCGCGCACTGCGCAACACCGCCCGCAGCCGACCTTGCGGCGTGAGGAAATCCACCAATGCGCTGTTTTCACGGTAGGCACGGGAGTGGAGGACGTAGGCGGGTTGGCCGATGGGTTGGGACATGGAAATCGCAGATCTCAATGAAGGAGCGCAGTTTTACAAACAGCCCAAAACCATTGTGGGAGCGAGCCTGCTCGCGATAGCGGTCTGTCAGTCAACATTGATGTTGAATACCAGGCCCTCATCGCGAGCAGGCTCGCTCCCACGGTGGATCTTTATGCAGTACTACAGGTCGCCGTAACCCAGCGAACGCAGCGCGCGCTCGTCATCGGACCAGCCACCTTTCACTTTCACCCAGAGGTTGAGCATGATCTTGGAGTCGAACAGCAGCTCCATGTCCTTGCGCGCCTCGGTGCCGATGCGCTTGATGCGCTCGCCCTTGTCGCCAATGATGATTTTCTTCTGGCCATCACGCTCGACGAGGATCAAGGCGTGAATGTGCAGGGTTTTGCCCTGCTGCTTGAACTCTTCGATTTCCACGGTGATCTGGTATGGCAGCTCGGCGCCCATCTGGCGCATGATTTTCTCGCGCACCAGTTCAGCGGCGAGGAAACGGCTGCTGCGGTCGGTGATCTGGTCTTCCGGGAAGAAGTGATCGTTTTCCGGTAGGTGCTCGGCGATCACCCGCTCCAGCGTTTCGAGGTTGTGCCCGTGCTGCGCCGAGATCGGCATGATCTGCGCGTTCGGCAGTTGTTCCTGCAGCCAGGTCAGGTGGGGCATCAGCTCGGATTTGTCTTCGATGCGGTCGGTCTTGTTCAGCGCCACGATCAACGGGCCGGTCACGTACTGGACGCGCTCGAGAACCATCTGGTCTTCGTCGGTCCATTTGGTGCGATCCACCACGAAGATCACCACGTCGACGTCTTTCAACGCTGCCGAAGCGGTCTTGTTCATGTAGCGGTTCAAGGCCTTTTCGCCGCCCTTGTGCATGCCCGGGGTGTCGACGTAGATCGCCTGCACGGCGCCTTCGGTCTTGATGCCCAGCATGTTGTGGCGGGTGGTTTGCGGCTTGCGCGAGGTGATCGCGAGCTTCTGGCCGAGGATGTGGTTCAGCAGCGTGGACTTGCCCACGTTGGGACGGCCGACGATGGCAACATAGCCACAGCGTGTTGCGGTTGAATCAGTCATTGCCATTCTCCACACCCAGGGCAATCAGTGCTGCGGCGGCCGCTACCTGTTCGGCAATACGACGACTCACACCCTGACCTCGGCTTTTTTCATTCAGTAAGGTGATTTCACATTCGACGAAGAACGTCCGGCAATGCGGCTCACCCTGGATATCCACCACTTCGTAACGCGGCAGCTCACAACCACGCGATTGCAGGAATTCCTGCAAGCGGGTTTTTGGATCTTTGTTGGTGTCGACCAGCGTCAGGCCTTCGAACTCTCCGGCCAGCCAGGCCAGCACGCGCTCGCGCGCCACGTCCATGCCCGCGTCGAGGTAGATCGCACCGATCAACGCTTCCAGGGCATCGGCCAGAATCGACTCGCGACGGAAACCACCGCTTTTCAACTCGCCGGAACCCAGACGCAAGTACTCGCCCAGATCGAAACCGCGGGCCAGTACCGCCAGAGTCTCACCTTTCACCAGGCGTGCGCGCAATCGCGACAACTGGCCTTCGCGGGCCAGGGGGAAGCGATCGAACAATGCCTCGCCAGCGACGAAGTTGAGGATGGCGTCACCGAGGAATTCCAGGCGTTCGTTGTTGCGCCCGGCAAAGCTGCGGTGAGTCAGGGCCAGGACCATCAGTTCCTGATCCTTGAAGGTGTAGCCGAGCTGACGCTCTAGACGGCTTAAGGAGACGCTCACGGTTTATCCACGCTGAGTTCGTGGCTGGATTCCACCGCCATCGCCGTGGTGCGGCGCAGGCTTGGGACAATTAACGCTGTGTTCAAAAATTACATCCTGAATATCATTGTTTTCATGCCTCTGGCGCCGATTGTGGCGGTTCCAGAAATGCATTCGGCGCTGTGTTCAACAGCGCCGTGTGTGATTACTTGATCAGGCCAACCCGCGAGAAATTCGGCAGGTGACTGAGTTTGGGTTCCGGCCAGCTCATCCAGACTGCGAAAGCCTTGCCGACGATATTCTTGTCGGGAACCATGCCCAGCAGATCCTTGGGAATGTTCGGATCATCCCAGTAGCGACTGTCGTTCGAGTTGTCGCGGTTGTCGCCCATCATGAAGTAGTGCCCGGCAGGCACGGTCCAGGTATGGTCCGGCGATGCGCGATAGCGGCTCATTTCCTTGCGGATCAGGTGCTCGGCGACGCCGAGTTTTTCCTTGTAGAGCTCGGCACTGCCCAGCGTGCCCGGCTCGGAGCCGACGAGTTGCTCGGCGATCGACTCACCGTTGACGAACAGACGCTTGTCAGCGGTGTAGCGAATCTGGTCACCCGGCAGGCCGACTACACGCTTGATGTAGTTGACGTTCGGATCGCTCGGGTAGCGGAACACCATCACGTCGCCGCGCTGCGGATCACCCACTTCAATGACTTTCTTGTCGATCACTGGCAGGCGGATGCCGTAGGAAAACTTGTTCACCAGAATGAAGTCGCCGACGTCCAGGGTCGGTTTCATCGAGCCGGAAGGAATCTGGAACGGCTCCACCAGGAACGAACGCAGCACCAGCACGATGAACAACACCGGGAAGAACGACTTGCCGTATTCGACCAGCAACGGCTCTTTGTTCAGTTTTTCGACCACCACCCCATCAGGCTGGCTGACGCTGCCCTGATAGGAGGCAATGGCCGCACGCCGACGCGGCGCCAGGAAAACCAGATCGAGCAACGCCAACAGGCCGCAGACGAACACGGCGATGACCAGCAACAGCGGGAAATTTAGTGACATAGGACCTAACTATCCAACCTGAGCACTGCAAGGAAGGCTTCTTGTGGAATTTCCACGTTGCCGACTTGCTTCATGCGTTTCTTACCGGCCTTTTGCTTTTCCAGCAGTTTCTTCTTACGGCTGACGTCACCACCGTAGCATTTGGCCAATACGTTCTTTCTGAGTGCCTTGACGGTTGTCCGCGCCACAATCTGACCGCCAATGGCGGCCTGGATTGCCACGTCGAACATCTGCCGTGGAATCAGTTCTTTCATCTTCTCGGTCAACTGGCGACCTTTGTAGTTCGCATTATCGCGGTGCACGATCAGCGCCAGGGCGTCGACCTTGTCACCGTTGATCAGCACATCCAGTTTCACCAGACTAGCCGATTGATAACGATCGAAATGGTAATCCAGCGAAGCATAGCCGCGGCTGGTGGACTTGAGACGGTCGAAGAAGTCCAGGACCACTTCGTTCATCGGCAAATCGTAGGTCACCTGGACCTGCGAACCGAGGAACAGCATGTCGTGCTGCACGCCACGCTTCTCGATGCACAGGGTAATGACGTTGCCCAGGTGCTCTTGCGGCACAAGAATATTGGCCCGCACGATCGGCTCACGCATGTCTTCGATCGAGGACAGGTCAGGAAGCTTCGACGGGTTATCGACGTAAATCGTTTCACCGGTTTTCAGCAACAGCTCGAAAATCACCGTCGGTGCCGTGGTGATCAGGTCCAGGTCGTACTCGCGCTCCAGGCGCTCCTGGATGATTTCCATGTGCAGCATGCCGAGGAACCCGCAACGGAAGCCGAAGCCCAGGGCGTCGGAGCTTTCCGGGGTGTACTGCAGGGACGAATCGTTGAGCGTGAGCTTTTGCAGGGCTTCGCGGAAGTCTTCGAAGTCGTCGGAGCTGACCGGGAACAGACCGGCGTAGACCTGCGGCTGAATGCGTTTGAAGCCGGGCAGCACGTCAACGTCCGGCGTGGAGCTCAAGGTCAGGGTGTCACCGACCGGGGCACCGTGGATGTCCTTGATGCTGGCAATGATGAAGCCTACTTCACCAGCCTTCAGGTCAGCGGTAGGGGTATGTTTCGGGTTGAACACGCCGACGCTGTCCACCAGGTGAATCTTGCCGGTGGATTTGACCAGGATCTTGTCGCCCTTCTTCACACGACCGTGACGCACACGTACCAGGGAAACAACGCCCAGGTAGTTGTCGAACCAGGAATCGATGATCAACGCTTGCAGCGGATCTTCGATGTTGCCGGTCGGCGCAGGAATGGTGTGAACCAGACGCTCGAGCACTTCATCGACGCCCAGGCCGGTCTTGGCCGAGCACTCGACGGCGTCGGTAGCATCGATGCCGATGATTTTTTCGATTTCTTCCTTGACGCGCTCCGGATCGGCCTGTGGCAGGTCGATCTTGTTCAGGACCGGCATGACTTCCAGGCCCTGCTCGATCGCCGTGTAGCAGTTGGCTACCGATTGCGCTTCAACGCCCTGACCGGCATCGACTACCAGCAATGCACCTTCACAGGCCGCCAGCGACCGGCTGACTTCGTAGGTGAAGTCAACGTGGCCCGGGGTGTCAATGAAGTTCAACTGGTACTTGATACCATCGCGAGCGGTGTAATAGAGGGTGACGCTGTGGGCCTTGATGGTGATCCCGCGTTCACGTTCCAGGTCCATGGAGTCCAGCACCTGGGCTTCCATTTCGCGCTCGGCAAGGCCGCCGCACATCTGGATGAAGCGATCGGCCAGCGTCGACTTGCCATGGTCAATGTGGGCGATGATGGAGAAATTGCGGATATGACTCAAATCACTCACGGATCAACACTCAAAAAGGCTGCAGGCATAGCCCGCCGAAAAATAGCCGGGAATTGTACCTGATCCACGGCGCAAGCGTCACGTTCGCAGGTCAGACGGCACCTACAAAAAACGCCCCGGTCTTGCGACAGGGGCGTTTTTATCGGCGTCGAGGACGGGAAATACCCGTTATCAACCGGCCCGGCGTAACAACCAGACCCCGGCCAGGGCGCACACACCCGCCGGCACCAGCACCGCAAACAGCGGCGAGAAACCGAACACCAGGCTCGAAGGCCCGAGCAGATCCTGGACGATGCGGAAGGTAAAGCCCACCAGTACGCCAGTGAAGACCCGCTGACCGAGGGTCACCGAGCGCAGAGGACCGAAGATGAAGGAAATCGCCATCAGTACCAGCGCGGCAGTGACCAGCGGTTGCAACACCTTGACCCAAAATGCCAGCCAGTACCGGCCATTGTTCAGGCCCTGATCCGCCAGGTAGTGGATGTATCCCCACAGACCGGTGATCGACAGCGAATCCGGCGACATCACCACGGTACTCAGCAACTGCGGGCTCAACGCCACGTTCCAGCGCTCGACCGGAGTCGTCACCACTTCAGTGCTCTTGTCATGGAACAGCGTGGTAGTGACATCGCTCAACTGCCAGTGATCCTTGTCGAACTCCGCACGCTTGGCGAAGCTCGAGGACAGCATATGGCGCTGATCGTCGAAGCGATAACGGGTCACGCCATACAGCAGACCGTTGGGCTGCACCGAGTTGACGTGGATGAACTCGTCGCCCTGACGGTGCCACAGGCCATGCTTGGCGCTTTGTGCATCGCCACTGCCCTGAGCCAGCGAGCGGTTGGCCTGCGCCGTGCTTTCGGTCGCCGGCGCGATGTACTCGCCGATCAACAGACCGACCAGCATCAGCACCAGCATCGGCTTCATCACCGCCCAGACGATCCGCCCGACCGACACGCCCGCAGCGCGCATGATGGTCAGTTCGCTGTGGCTGGCCAGACTGCCGAGGCCGATCAGGCAGCCGATCAGTGCCGCCATCGGCAACATGTCGTACAGACGGCGCGGTGCCGTCAGCAGGACGTAGCTCAACACATCGACCAGGGTGTAGGTGTCGCTGGCGTCACCCATCTCGTCGATGAAGGCAAACAGTGTCGCCAGGCCGAGAATGATCCCCAGTACCGCCAGGATCGCGACGAAGACGCTGCTGCCGATGTAGCGATCGAGCTTAACCACGGGCCACCTCCAGCGCGCTGCGGCGACTTGCCCGCTTCAACTGCAAGGGTTCCCAATAGAGCAGCCCCAGGCCGATGGCCAGGAAAATCCCATGAACCCACCACAGGCCCAGCGCAGGCGGGATCTTGCCCTTTTCGAGGGCGCCGCGAGCGGCAATCAGGATGCTCAGATAAGCCATATAAAGAAGAATCGCCGGCAACAGCTTGAGGAAACGGCCCTGGCGCGGATTGACCCGCGACAGCGGCACCGCCATCAAGGTCACGATGAAGACCAGCAACGGCAACGACAGTCGCCATTGCAGTTCGGTGCGAGAACGCAGGTCGTCACTGCCGAACAAGGAACTGGTGGGCATTGCATCACGGTCGGTGACTTCGCTGCTCACGTCCGGTTTAGGCAGCAATACGCCGTATTCGTCGTACTTGATTGCACGGTAGTCGGCCTGCCCCGGGTTACCGTCGTAGCGATAGCCATTGTCGAGAATCAGGTAGCGGTTACCGTCGGGACGGATTTCCTGACGGCCCTTCTCGGCCACCAGCACGGAAATCCCGCGATCCTTCTTGTCCGACGAGATGTTCTTTTGCGAAATGAACACGCCGCCGAGGTGGATGCGGTCATCCGACAGCGTTTCGGTGTAGGTCACCCGGGTTCCGTCGCGCAGCGCCTGGAAGCGACCCGGCTCAAGGGTATCGAACTCGGTCAGGGCGTCCTGTTTGTTCAGCAGCAACTGGAACTGATTGGCCCCTTGTGGCGCCAGGCTCAGGCTCAGCCAGGCGACAACCAGCGCAACCAGCGTGGCCGGAAACAGCGTCATGGTGAACAGACGTTGCTGGCTCATGCCCGTGGCCGACAGCACCGTCATTTCGCTTTCGAGGTACAGGCGACCGTAGGCCAGCAGAATCCCGAGGAACAGGCCCAGAGGCAGGATCAGCTGCAGAAAGCCTGGCAGACGAAAGCCCATGATCAGGAACAGCGAGCCCGGATCCAGAAGGCCGGCAGCCGCCTGGGCGAGGTATTTGATGAAGCGTCCGCTCATGATGATGACCAGCAGCACGGCGCTGACGGCGCTCAAGGTCAACAGGACTTCGCGGGACAGATAACGGAAGACAATCAAACCAGACACTCCAGGGTTGTCAGGCTAAGGCGGCCAAACAAGCAAACGTATCAGGCAGCACGCAGGGCAGAGCCGCCGAAAAAAGTTGGCGCATTATCCTGTGATTGGGTGCGCCTGTCACTGCGCACGCTCAAGCAGGCGGCTAAAGCGTAGAAGATCGTACAACCGAGGGTTGTCAGGCTCGGGGCCCGAGGTTCAAACTGCGGCCTTTGTCGCAAGCCGTGACTTGCGTCTTTCTATCTATAAGCAGGCTCGAGCGCAGGTCGTCGAGCACTGGTTGACCCATCACTCAGGGACCCCGACATGGAACTGGTTGTAAAAAGCGTTAACCCGGAAACGTTGAAAACCTCCACCCTGGTAGTCGCCGTCGGCGAAGGCCGCAAGCTCGGGGCCGTTGCCAAGCAACTTGACGAACTGAGCGGCGGCGCGATCAGCGCTGTGCTCAAGCGCGGCGATCTGGCCGGCAAAGTCGGCCAGAGCCTGCTGTTGCACAGCCTGCCGAACCTCAAAGCCGAACGCGTGCTGCTCGTGGGCGTGGGCAAGGACGAAGAACTGGGCGACCGTCCGTTCCGCAAAATCATCGCCGGCGTCCTCAACACCCTCAAAGGCCTGGGCGGCAGCGATGCCGTGCTGGCGCTGGACGAAGTCGTGATCAAGGGTCGCGACAGCTATGGCAAGACCCGCCTGCTGGCGGAAACCCTGGTGGACGGCGAATATTCCTTCGAGCAGTTCAAGAGCCAGAAAGCCGAACCGCGCGCCCTGAAGAAAATCACCCTGGTGACCATCAAGGCCGCCCAGGCTGAAGTGCTACGTGCCGTGGCCCACGCCACCGCCATCGCCAACGGCATGGCATTCACCCGTGACCTGGGCAACCTGCCGCCGAACATCTGCCACCCGACGTTCCTCGGCGAACAAGCCAAGAACCTCGGTAAAGAATTCAAAACCCTGAAAGTCGAAGTCCTTGATGAAAAGAAGATCAAGGAACTGGGCATGGGCTCGTTCTATGCCGTCGGCCAGGGCAGCGCCCAGCCGCCGCGCCTGATCGTCATGCAATACAACGGCGGCAAGAAATCCGAGAAGCCGTACGCACTGGTCGGCAAAGGCATCACCTTCGACACCGGCGGCATCAGCCTGAAGCCGGGCGCCGGCATGGATGAAATGAAGTACGACATGGGCGGCGCAGCCAGCGTCTTCGGCACCCTGCGTGCCGTGCTCGAGCTGAAGCTGCCGATCAACCTGGTGTGCATCCTGGCCTGCGCCGAGAACATGCCGAGCGGCAACGCTTCGCGTCCGGGCGACATCGTCACCACCATGAGCGGCCAGACCGTGGAAATCCTCAACACCGACGCCGAAGGCCGTCTGGTGCTGTGCGACGCCCTGACCTACTCCGAGCGCTTCAAGCCACAAGCCGTGATCGACATCGCGACCCTGACCGGCGCCTGCGTCGTTGCACTGGGTTCCCACACCTCGGGCCTGCTGGGCAACAACGACGAACTGATCGGCCAGCTGCTGAGCGCCGGCAAGGCTGCCGACGACCGTGCCTGGCAACTGCCGCTGTTCGATGAGTATCAAGAGCAACTGGACAGTCCGTTCGCCGACATCGCCAACATCGGCGGCCCGAAAGCCGGCACCATCACCGCCGCCTGCTTCCTGTCGCGCTTCACCAAGAACCTGAACTGGGCGCACCTGGACATCGCCGGCACGGCCTGGACCAGCGGCGGCAAGGACAAGGGCGCCACTGGCCGTCCGGTTCCCCTGCTGACCCAATACCTGCTGGACCGCGCCAAAGCCTGAAACCGATGACCTTGGGCGGCGTTACTCTCGAGTGACGCCGCTCCAGGCTCAGGAACCGCAATGACCAAAGTCGACTTCTATATCCTGCCCAGTGCCGATCCTTCGGCGCGACTGGATTTCGCCTGCAAGCTCACCGAAAAAGCCTGGCGCATGGGACATCGCATCTACCTGCATTGCAGCGATGTCGCCCAGCGCGACGATCTCGATGCGCGCCTGTGGGCCTTCAAGGGCGAAAGGTTCGTGCCCCACGGCCCCGCCGAAAGCGAGCCCGACGGTTTGATTGTGCTCGGACTTGGCGATGACTGCGGTCAGCATCAGGATTTGCTGGTCAACCTTGACCTGAAAGTCCCGGCCTTCGCCAAACAGTTCGCCCGCGTGGCGGAAGTGGTGGTCGAAGATCCGACGATTCGTGCCGCGGCGCGGGAGAGTTTCCGTTTCTACCGCGAACAGGGCTATCCTCTGCAAGATCACCGTTTACAGCGACTCTGAGCATTCCGATGGACACTCCAAAACCGCTGCAAAAGTCCGCGCACCTGCTGGACGACCTCGAGTCGATCCGCCAGTTGCTCGGCGATGACAACCTGCAACCACCTCTGCTGACCGACACGGTCGAGGACGGAGACCAGGAACAGATTCCGATGTTGTTCGACACGGTCAGCGCGTCTCAGCCGACCGTAGAACCGACTCCACCCGCCGCTGCCACCTCGCCGGTAGCCGCCCCCGGCAAGAACCCCGACGACCTGCTGCACCTGGACAGCGAACTGCGCGCCGCCGCGCAATTGATCATGCAAGACGTGATCGACGACTTCGCCCCGCACATCGAAACCGAAATCAAACGCCGCCTCAGCGCGCGCCTGGAACGGTTGTTGAGCCAATACAACGACTGAGCCACCTGCGGGAGATTCTATATTTGCCCCCCAAATATAGAATCTGGCTCCCGGCATTGGCACTCCTGATCGCGCACGATTGGGGGGGATCCACAAAATTCCGCTTGCCAGTTCGCCTTTTTCCAATAGGCGACTGAAGTTGAGTACTGTCGCTTCATCGAAAATCCCGATCCAGATGCAAACCCGAGAACGGACGCAAATCGTGGTTTCGTAAAGCGCATCTTCCACTGCCGGATCGCTGCAGCCCGAATAAAGGCGGACACTCCACCAATTCTGGACGTTTCTTTAAGAATGTCCCCTTTGGAAAATAACGCTCCATACAACAATTCGAATTAGTAGCTTAGTCCCCCCGTCAATTACCGCATCCGCCAACTAAATACTGTCAAAAACCGCTCAACAGCCAACAAATAAATCTGTTGATTATTCAACTAAGCCTTCTTATATTTGCCCTGCCTTAGCGCACTTGGGGCCGATCAGGATTCGACGTCGGTAACAAAACTCTAGGGGCATGCCGAGTGGGTAACAGCACTCGTAAATCCACTGTTGCATACTTGATAGTTGCCAAACTTGCCAACTACGGTGCTCCTGCAGTGAACGATTCCTTCTTCAAGGAAAAGCTCTACGCTTAAGCACTTCTGGCTGCCTCGGCGCCAGCAATCACAAGGGGATTTCTGTAAACCCGACCTGATTGTCATACAGAACAGAATCGCCGCGTAGTGTGCTGTGGACGTAACGGCTAAATATTACACAGCTCGCCCTTAGCACCCTGCCCCTCGGGCGGCGACGGGTTAACTCAATTGAACGGGCTAAGCATGTAGAACCGACAGCGGAGTACTGGCGGACGGGGGTTCAAATCCCCCCGACTCCACCAAATGAAGTCAACACTTCACCCATTTGCTGACAAATGTCATTGGCAGCGAAAAAGGTCATCTGGAGAGGTGACCGCCAGGTCGTCAGAAGTGATGACCGATTTAAAGCCATCCCTAGGGGTGGCTTTTTTTTTGGTTTTTTTACCGTACTCAAGAGACAACAAAAATAAGTAAGCCAATTTGATTGATGCTCTTTTCACAAGCAAACACATTAACCAAAAGACATACTTATGCTCTATACAATCAACTACTTTTCTGGAGGGATGGTCTACCGTCTCGATCAAGCCTGATGGCGAACGCCAGGGTCCCCTCTGAAACCCGGAGCTATCTGCCTCCTTTCCAGTGGTTGACGCCAAAAGGACGTTCCGACAAATCCCGTCGCCCAAATCACCCTGCGCCTGTCTGCCCCCGCTCGCCCTGTGCCCCATGCCCCGCTATACTCGTCGGCTTTTCCTGAATTAATGCCAATAGGGTCCCGCCGCGCATGGATAAGACCTACCAGCCGCACGCCATTGAAACTTCCTGGTACAACACCTGGGAGTCAGAGAATTACTTCGCCCCGCAAGGCGCGGGCGAGTCCTACACCATCATGATCCCGCCGCCGAACGTCACCGGCAGCCTGCACATGGGTCACGGCTTCAACAACGCGATCATGGACGCCCTGATCCGTTTCCGCCGCATGCAGGGTCGTAATACCCTGTGGCAGCCGGGTACCGACCACGCCGGTATCGCCACGCAAATGCTGGTGGAACGCCAACTCGAAGCCCAAGGCCAGAATCGTCACGACCTGGGCCGTGAGAAATTCCTCGAGAAAGTCTGGGAATGGAAGGATCAGTCCGGCGGCAACATCAGCCGTCAGATCCGCCGCCTCGGCTCGTCCGTGGACTGGGGTCGCGAGCGCTTCACCATGGACGACGGCCTCTCGGAAGCCGTTAAAGAAGCCTTCGTACGTCTGCACGAAGACGGCCTGATCTATCGCGGCAAGCGCCTGGTCAACTGGGACACCAAGTTGCACACGGCGATTTCCGACCTCGAAGTGGAAAACCACGACGAGAAAGGTTTCCTGTGGAACCTGAAGTACCCGCTGGCCGACGGCGTGAAGACCGCTGAAGGCAATGACTACCTGATCGTCGCGACCACTCGCCCGGAAACCATGCTCGGCGACGCCGCCGTGGCCGTTAACCCGAACGATGAACGCTACAAAGCCTTGATCGGCAAATTTGTCGAGCTGCCGCTGGTCGGCCGCCGCATCCCGATCATCGCCGACGATTACTGCGATCCGGAATTCGGCACCGGCTGCGTGAAAATCACCCCGGCCCACGATTTCAACGACTATGAAGTCGGCAAGCGCCACAACCTGCCGCTGCTGAACATCTTCGACAAGAACGCCGCCGTGTTGCCGGCCTGTCAGGTGTTCAACCTCGACGGCACGCTGAACGAAAGCATCGACGGCAAGATCCCGGCCGAATACGTCGGCCTCGACCGCTTCGAAGCGCGCAAGCAAATCGTTGCGGCGTTCGATGCGGCCGGCCTGCTGGTCAGCGTCAACGATCACGCGCTGAAAGTGCCGAAAGGCGACCGTTCCGGCACCATCATCGAGCCGTGGCTGACCGACCAGTGGTACGTGTCCACCAAGCCGTTGGCCGAGCCTGCAATTGCCGCCGTTGAAGACGGCCGTATCCAGTTCGTGCCCAAGCAATACGAAAACATGTACTTCTCGTGGATGCGCGACATCCAGGACTGGTGCATCAGCCGCCAGCTGTGGTGGGGCCACCGGATTCCGGCCTGGTACGACGAGTCGGGCAAGGTCTACGTCGGTCGCGATGAAGCCGAGGTGCGGGCCAAGAACAACCTCGGCCCGGACGTTGCGCTGCAACAGGACAACGACGTTCTCGACACCTGGTTCAGTTCGGGCCTGTGGACGTTCTCCACGCTCGGCTGGCCTGAGCAGACCGAATTCCTTAAGAAATTCCACTCCACCGACGTGCTGGTGACCGGTTTCGACATCATTTTCTTCTGGGTTGCCCGGATGATCATGCTCACCATGCATTTGGTGAAAAACGAAGACGGCACACCGCAGGTTCCGTTCAAGACCGTTTATGTGCACGGTCTGGTGCGAGATGGCCAGGGCCAGAAGATGTCCAAGTCCAAGGGTAACGTCCTTGACCCGCTGGACATCATCGACGGTATCGAGCTGGAAGATCTGGTGCAGAAACGCACCTCCGGCATGATGCAGCCGAAACTGGCGAAGAAGATCGAGAAGCAGACCCGCGAGGAGTTCGCCGACGGCATCGCCAGCTACGGCACCGACGCCCTGCGTTTCACCTTCTGCTCGCTGGCGTCCACCGGTCGCGACATCAAGTTCGACATGGGCCGCGTCGAAGGCTATCGCAACTTCTGCAACAAGATCTGGAACGCCGCGCGCTACGTGCTCGACAAGGGCGAAGACTGCGGCCAGAACGGCGAAGCCTACGAGCTGTCGCTGGCGGATCGCTGGATCATCTCGCAGCTGCAACGCACCGAAGCCGAAGTGACCCGTCAACTCGACCAGTTCCGCTTCGACCTCGCGGCACAAGCCTTGTACGAGTTCATCTGGAACCAGTATTGCGACTGGTACCTGGAACTGTCCAAGCCTGTGCTGTGGGACGAAAACGCGCCGGTTGAACGTCAGCGCGGCACACGTCGCACGCTGGTCCGAGTTCTGGAAGTTGCCCTGCGTCTGGCGCACCCATTCATGCCGTTCATCACCGAAGAGATCTGGCAGCGCATCGCGCCGCTGGCCGGTATCGAAGGCAAGACGATCATGCTGCAGCCTTGGCCAGTGGCCAATGAAGAGCGCATCGATCCGGCGGCCGAGAACGATATCGAATGGCTCAAGGAACTGATGCTCGGCACGCGCAACATCCGTGGCGAAATGAACATCGGGCCAGGCAAGCCGCTGAACCTGTTCCTGAAAAACGTCAGCGCCGAAGATCAGCGCCGCCTCACCGAAAACGAAGCCCTGTTGAAAAAACTGGCGCGCCTCGAATCGATCACCGTGTTGGCTGCCGGCGAAGAAGCACCGCTGTCTGCCACCGCGCTGGTGGGTGAGATGGAAGTGCTGGTGCCGATGGCCGGCCTGATCGACAAGGACGCCGAACTGGCACGTCTGGACAAGGAAATCCTGCGTCTGCAGGGCGAAGTCCAGCGCGTGGGCGGCAAGCTGTCCAACGCCGGTTTCGTCGACAAGGCCCCGGCCGAAGTCATCGAGAAGGAACGCGCCAAACTGGCTGAAGCTGAACAGGCTTTGGGCAAGCTGGCCGAGCAGCACGCGCGGATTGCCAGTTTGTAACGGCAGATCGCAATGGAAGAGGGAGGCCCGAGTGGCCTCCCTTTTTTGTGCCTGCTCCGTTATTCCAAGCATCGAAAATCCCCTGTGGGAGCAGCCTGCTCGCAAAAGCGGTTTGTCATTCAACATTGATGCTGGCTGACACGGCCTCTTCGCGAGCAGGCTTGCTCCCACAGGGGTATGGCGCTGTTATTCACAATTGCGTTCACAACAGCTGGATGTGGGACAATACCCGCCACTTTTAGCCATACCCGAATCGACCACGCCCATGACTGCCCCCCGCACACCCCGCCCTGCGCGCAAGAAGCCTGACTCCGCCACCCCGGCCAAAACCGTGGAACCGCGTGAAAAGGCCAGCCTGCACCCGCGCAATCGCCATCAAGGTCGTTACGACTTCCCGGCGCTGATCAAAACCACGCCGGAACTGGCGAAGTTCGTGATCATCAATCCGTATGGCAAGGAAAGCATCGACTTCGCCAGCCCGGACGCGGTGCGGGTGTTCAACCGGGCGCTGCTCAAGTCGTTCTATGGCATTGCTCACTGGGACATTCCGGCGGATTACCTATGCCCGCCGGTGCCGGGCCGTGCTGATTACGTGCATTTCCTGGCCGACCTGCTGGCCAGCGTCAACGACGGCGAAATCCCGCGTGGCGCGCCGGTCAAGGTGCTCGATATCGGCATGGGCGCCAACTGCGTCTACCCGTTGATCGGCTACAGCGACTACCGCTGGCACTTCCTCGGCTCGGAAATCGACCCGACGGCCGTGGCTGCCGCCAAAGCCATCGTCCAGTCCAACGGGCTGAACAAGGCCATCCAGTTACGCCAGCAGACTAACCCCAAGCACATTCTGCTGGGCTTGCTCGAACCCGGCGAACGTTTCGACCTGACCATGTGCAACCCGCCGTTCCACGCCTCGATGGACGAAGCGACCAAAGGCAGCGAGCGCAAATGGCGTGCACTGGGCCGCGCCGACCCGAAACGCAAACTGCCGGTGTTGAACTTCGGCGGGCAATCGGCGGAATTGTGGTGTGAAGGCGGCGAAGCGCGTTTTGTGACGCAACTGATCGCCGAGAGCGCGCATTTCCAGCACAAAGTGCTGTGGTTCAGCACCCTGGTCTCGAAAGCCTCTAACCTTCCGGCGATTCAGACGGCGCTTAAAAAGGCCGGCGTGCTGGAAAGCCAGGTCGTGGAAATGTCCCAGGGCCAGAAGCAAAGCCGCTTCGTTGCCTGGACCTTCCAGACCAAATCCGAACAGCAGGTGTGGCGCGAGCGCTGGATAAAGAAAAGCTAACTGAATACTCCAGCCCTGTGATGAACCTGTGGGAGCGAAGCCCGCCCCCACAGGGATCTGCGGTGTTTGAAGAATTCAAGGTACAAAAAAGCCGTGCCCGGATCACTCCGGAGCACGGCTTTTTTTTACTGCGTCTTACTTGTTAACAGCGTCGGTCAGGCCTTTGGCCACAACCAGCTTGATAACTTTCTTGGCAGCGATTTCGATGGCAGCGCCAGTCGAAGGGTTGCGGCCGGTACGGGCAGGACGCTCAGTCACTTTCAGTTTGCCGATACCTGGCAGAGTGATTTCGCCGCCGTTTTCCAGCTGATCGGCAACGATTTGGCCCAGTTGGTCCAGAGCGTTACGCGCGGTGGTTTTTGGCGCGTCGATAGCTTCAGCGATGTCGGCGATCAGTTGGTCTTTAGTAAGAGCCATGTAGTGTTCCTTCCCTATCAAATTCATATGGATTGCAGAGTGCAGTGTCAGCCATCGAGCCCGATCTTCTGGATCTGGCACCCTCGGCCAATAACCACGGGATCGGGGTTATAGATACCGAAATCAGGGTTTGGTTCGACCTGACAAATGCTGAATGCACGCTTAACGCAGTGACTTCGCGTAAGACGGGGCAAAACTAGCACAGAGACGGGGAAATATCCGCCTCTAGCTACCCATTTGGTCAGCTTTATTGCTCTAAAACAGGAAAAAAACGCACAAGGCCCGCCAGACGACTGCGAATTGTCGTTCGCACCGCGCCAAAACCAGTGGTTGCGGTACACTTGGCACTTTTTCGGGAGCCTGCCCTGCTCTCTCCAACCAGCCGCTTCAAACAGCCGAGAAGCCCATGCCGATCCGTCATTGCATCGTCCACCTGATCGACAAAAAACCCGACGGCACGCCCGCAGTTCTCCACGCTCGTGATTCGGAACTGGCCGAGTCCAGCGCCATCGAGAACATGCTTGCCGACCTCAACGAGAGCTACAACGCCAAGCAAGGCAAGGCCTGGGGTTTTTTCCATGCCGAGTCCGGGGCGCATCCGTTCAGCGGCTGGCTGAAGGAATACCTCGACGGTGGCAAGGATTTCACGGCGTTCAGCCGTGTGGCGGTGGAACACCTGCAAAAGCTAATGGAAGAATCGAACCTCTCTGTGGGCGGCCACGTGCTGTTTGCGCATTACCAGCAGGGCATGACCGATTACCTGGCGATCGCGCTGCTGCACCACAGTGAAGGCGTTGCAGTGACCGATCAGCTGGACGTGACACCGTCCCGCCACCTCGACCTGGGGCAATTGCACCTGGCGGCGCGGATCAACATCTCCGAGTGGCAGAACAACAAGCAGTCCAAGCAGTACATTTCGTTCATCAAAGGCAAGAACGGGAAAAAGGTTTCGGAGTACTTCCGCGACTTCATCGGCTGTCAGGAAGGGGTCGACGGCCCGGGCGAAACCCGCACTCTGCTCAAGGCCTTCAGCGATTTCGTCGAAAGCGAAGACCTGCCGGAAGAGTCCGCCCGCGAGAAAACCAAGACCCTGGTGGACTACGCCAGCAGCCAGGCCAAAATGGGCGAGCCCATGGGCCTCGAAGAGCTGTCGGAGCTGATCGACGAAGAACGCCCGAAGGCTTTCTACGATCACATTCGCAACAAGGACTACGGCCTGTCGCCCGAGATTCCGGCGGATAAACGCACCCTGAACCAGTTCCGCCGTTTCACCGGCCGCGCCGAAGGCTTGTCGATCAGCTTCGAAGCGCACCTGCTGGGCTCGAAGATCGAATACGACGAAGAAGCCGGCACGCTGATCATCAAAGGCCTGCCCACCCAGTTGACTGACCAGCTCAAGCGACGCAACTGATGCTCGGCAGCGTACTGAAGAAATTCCTGCTGATCCTGCTGGTGGTTGTCGTCTATCAGAACTGGGGCAAGATCGAGCGGGTGTTCAACCCCTCGCAGGTGGTATCGGAGCAAACACAGGCAAAGGCCAGTGTCGTGCTCTACGCCACCGAGTGGTGTGGTTACTGCAAACTGACCCGGCGCTTTCTTGACCAGAAAGGTATTCCATACAGGGAGTTCGACATCGAGAAAGATGCCGAGGCGCGCAAGGCTTATGAAGCGCTGGGTGGCGGCGGGATTCCGATCATCGATGTGAACGGGACGTTGATTCGCGGGTATGACCCGGATGCAATCCTGGCAGCCCTCAAATAACCCGACTGCCCTCACCAAATCCCCTGTGGCGAGGGAGCTTGCTCCCGCTTGAGTGCGCAGCGCTTACAAAATAGTTGGGCCTGCTGCGCCGTCCAGCGGGAGCAAGCGCCCTCGCCACAGGTGTGTGTGGTTTATCAGCTTTTTTCGATGCTGAACCCAAACCGCGGAAAGTGCACATGCACCACGCCGCCACGTTCGTCTTCACGACGCAGAATCAATTCTTCCCTGCCCGCAAACAACAACTCCCCGGCCACCGGATCAACGCCATAATCGGTCGCGGCGATGACCACCTGCTGACCCGCCTCAAAACCATTCGGTTCATCAAACTGCTCATCCGGCAACGCGGCCGGTGTCGCATTGCGCGCCACGTCCAGCGCCTCTTCGGACGTCATTTCGCTGGACGCGCCATGACCGAAGCCCATCACCCGTCCCAACCACGCGGAAACCGCCGGATAAGCATCGACCAACGGCGCGGTCACCGGCGTAGCCTTGAGGAACCACAGACAATGAGCCAGGGCAAAGTCGGCAATCGATGGCTCGCCTAACAGGAAATCACCCTGCTCGCGCTGAAGCTGTTGCTCCAGCCGCCCCATGATCGTCGGCCATTGATGCCGGGCTTGCTCAGCGGACAACCGGGTAGCGCTGCCACCGCTAAACAGACCGGCGCGATCGGCGATGAACGCCTTGATCGCTTCCGGTGGCATATTGCCGAAGCGCACGGCAATCGATTCCGGTTGAAACACCAGGCTGACCGCATGCTGGAACACCACCGAATCGGCCCAGGCGGCGAAGGTCGCCGCGATCATTTCCTGACCTTCCGGGAAGAACGCCGGCAGGGCTTTTTCCTGCTCCAGACGACGGGCGATCAGCGCGGTGTCGCAATAAATATCAGCGCCAATCTGCAACACCGGGGTCTTGCGATAGCCGCCAGTCAGGGCCGTCAGATCAGGCTTCGGCATCACCGGCGAAATGTTCACCGAGCGCCAGGACAACCCCTTGAAGCCCAGCAGCAAGCGGGCCTTTTCAGCGAAAAGGGACGTCGGGTAATGATGAAGAATCAACTCTGACATGCTCGGCTCCGCCGCACGGAAAATGAAGCCGCAGCTTAACGCGCATTCAGCGAGCATCCCACCCATCCGCCTGATGGGGACTTATCACTCAGATTGATAAGCCGGCAGCAAACGTCGCCACCAGGCATTCCTTGGCGCTTTTCTTGAGTTTTTTGATCAGCCGCTCCTGGCGTAGCGCTTCGCTTTTATCGCGACAGACTTCGGTATAGACCAACGCCACGGCCGGACTGGAAAGGAAAAATCGCGCGCCTTTGCCGCTCTGGTGAGTGGCAAAGCGGCGGACGGGATCGTCGCTGATCCCGCAATAGAGCGAACCATTCTCCGCACGAACGAGGTAGACAAACCAGGGTTTGCTGACGGGCAGCGGTTCGGCGGCAAGAACGGAAGATTCGCTCGGGTTGTTCACGTGACGATCAAGGCTTGAAAGGAAACAAGCCGCGATCTTATCAGCGACTGGCCTGAAATGCCTTCAGCCCCTTCAACGCCTGAGCGCGAACGGCGTTTCTCACCAAAGGCGTCCAGCCCAGCAGCAGGCCCTTGAACCCCAGCGCCTGACGCGACCAGGTCCACAGATCGAAACTGTCGTGATGCTCGCAGATCTTGCCGTCGCGAAACACAAAGCGTGCCTGAATGTCATTGACCACGGTGTTGCCGGTCTGGCTGAACAGGTACGTCGCCACCCAATGTGCACCGCCGGTGCGTTCATCGCTGCGCACGTTGTCGAAGGTCAGGGAAAAATCCTTGGCCCGGGTGGTGAGCATGCGCCACATGTCGCCCGCGTCGCGCCCGCGCAATTGGCCGAACGCCGGGTCACTGAACACCACGTCATCGGTGTAGCAGGCGCTCATGGCTTCGGCATCGAGGCGCTGGAAGGCCTCATAGAACCGGGTGATCAAGGCGTTGTGGGCATCACTCATGGGCAAACTCCGGACGTTCAAAAGATGGCCTGCACGATAGTCTGCAAACACTGGGAAGACCATGGGCATTCGTGGCGGGAATACCGGGACTGCCCAATTGCACTGCGAACCTAATGCACCATGCCACTCTCACGGGCATAGGCAAACAGGTCCACATCCGTAGAAATACCCAGCCGCTGCATGGCCATGCTTTTCTGTTTGCTGATGGTGGAAACGCTGCGTTTGAAGTAGCCGGCGATTTCACTGACGGTCATGCCGCTGGCGAGCATTCTGACCACTTCGTGCTCTTTTGCGGAAAGCACGGCGGAACTCGACTGAGCCAGAGCGTCCGCCTGAAGCAGCGCCGTGCGCAATGACTCGCTGATATAACGGCGCCCTTCACCCACCGATTTGATCGCCAGGGGCAATTCCTTTGCCGACGCGCCTTTGTCGATGATCGCCACCACGCCTTGTGCGAACGCCGCTCTCAGCGTGGTGACGTTGGCAAACATCGTGACCAGAATGATCGGCGTTGTCGGGTAGCCACGTCGCAAGCGGCTCAGCATCTGCAGCCCGTCGGCCTGCAGGTTGCCCGGCATGCAAAAGTCGGTGATCAACAGATCACAAGGCGTCGTGCACAGCAGACTCGACAGACTGTCGGGCCCCTCCGCCTCCCCGACCACCACACATGTCCGGTTCAGATCGACGAGCATCCGCAAGCCGATACGAACGACCGGATGGTCGTCAGCAATGATTACGCGCATTGTCGGATTTATCCTGTTTGGTGACTGGAATGCGCGAAAAATAGCGCCGTCCGGGTCCTACCACAACGCCCTTTTCCGAGTGAAAAGCCACCTCACCCAATGTAACCGGGGGCCTGTTCTTTCTCCTATGAAACAAAAAGAACCGCCCTACATTTGCAGGCTACATCGGCGACACAGAAGGACTACAGACAACGCTACGCAGCAGGGCGATTTTTAACCCGCAGCACTCTTTCATACACCGGCCCCTCCGTTTTCGTATTAGTTGCATTCCGCCTGGCGACCTCGACCGATAGATTGCGCCCTGTCCGTATCGGGCAACTCCCAATCATCGCTCATCAAGGAAGAGCCATACATGAACACGCGTTTATCCCTTCTGACCGCTGCCTTGCTGCTGACCGTTTCCTCATCCGCCTTTGCTGCCTCCAGCACGGACCTGACCGTGAAAGGTCTGATCACTCCGAATGCATGCACGCCAGTACTGGCCGGGGGCGGCATCGCCGATCACGGCAAGTTTTCCGTACAAGACCTCAATCCCGACAAACACACTTACTTGCCTGAAATAATCATGCAAATGACAGTGAACTGCGATGCGGCTACGCCGTTTGCCATAAACCCGATTGATAACCGTGCAGGCACAAGCACTGCGGGCAATTACTTTGGCCTGGGGCTGATCAATACCCACGAAAAGCTGGGCCACTTTCGCGTTGTTCCGCGCAATGTGATGGCGGACGGCACCCACGCTCAAGCCATTCTCTCCACTGATGGTGGCGAGACCTGGCTTAAGGAAGGGTCTGCGGCATTCTGGGGGGCCAACAACATCTGGAGTGTCGGTGCTCCGGGTGCCGTCATTGCTCCCATCGCGATGAAGGAGTTGAACCTTGATCTCCATGTGCGTACCGGCATCGCCCCCGCTAACAGCCTGACCCTGACCGACGAAGTCACACTCGACGGCTCCGCAACCCTCCAGATCAAGTACCTGTAACCCTCCGTCATCAACGAGCAACGCCTGGCACACAGCGTTGCCCGCTCACTCAAAGGACGACCCATCATGGAAAGATGCTCCCTCGCTCTATTGGTCCCACTGTTGATCGCCTGTGCCCCCGTGGCCTTCGCCGCCAGCAGCACCGACCTGAGTGTCACCGGCCTGATCACCCCGAGCGCCTGCACACCCAGCCTGTCCGGCGGAGGCATCGTCAACCACGGCAAAGTCACGGTGAAAGACCTGAGACCGGACCAGCCCACGGCCCTGGACAACGGCACGCTGTACCTGGAGGTGAATTGCGATGGCGCCACGCCGTTTACCCTGACGACGATCGACAACCGCGAAGGCACTTCCGCCATCCACCCCAATAGTCACGGGCTGGGGGCCATCAACGACGACCAGAACCTGGGTAGCGTTGCACTGGGCCTGTTCGATACGGTGGCCGATGGGGTCGCGGTAAAACCCATCATTTCCCTCAACAACGGTGCCACCTGGCGAGTGTCCTCCTACCTGGGGCATGCCGGCCGGACCGGGTTCGCGGCGCTTAGCGACCTGAGCACCCCGATTGCCATCAAGGATTTACGCGCACGGCTTACGGCGTTCACCACCATCGTTCGCGCGAACGACCTGACGCTGACCGACGAAATCCCCATCGACGGGCACGTCACCGTGCAACTGAATTACTGATCGGCCGGTGTTTCCGGCTCCATTTTTTCGAACATTCAACGAGACACGTCATGACGATGTTTTCCAAAGTCACCCGTCATCTGTTCCATTCCGGCCTCGGCGCATTTGCGCTGCTGCTGACCGCACACGCTCAGGCCGACGGCATGGTGCCGAACACCTCGGTGGTTATCGTCAACGAGGCTGACGGCGAAGCGTCCGTGTCCGTGACCAACACCGATGCCAACCTGGCGTTGATGCACGTCACCCTCGAAGACATTGCCGAAGACAGCGAATCGCTGGTGTTCGTGACGCCACCGCTGGCGCGCGTCGAAGCGGGCAAAACTCAATTGGTGCGGTTCATTCTGCAGTCGGAAAAACCTTTGCTGACCCAGCGTTTGAAACGGGTGATCTTCGAAGGCATACCCCAGGGCAAAGCACCCGCCGAGGCGGGTCAGGCGCGGGTCGGCGTGACGGTGCGGCAGAATTTGCCGGTGATCCTGCACCCCAAAGGCCTGGCGCCCAATCGCACGCCATGGACCGACCTGCAATGGTCGCTGAAGGACGGTCAACTGACCGTGCGCAATGACACGCCGTATGTGGTCCGTCTGGGCCAGGAAGTGCAATTGTTGCCGGCGGCGAGCAATGCGATGTTGCCGAAAACCTACGTGCTTCCCGGTGAGCACATCAGCATCAAGGTGCCCGAAGGCGCCGCCACACAAGTGCGTTTTCAACCGGCGACGGTTTATGGCTTCGCGGTGCCGCATTACGAGGCGCCGATCCAGTCCTGACAGCGCCATGAAGAAACCGTAAGCGCCAATGTTTTCAAGGCGACGGCTCAATGGCCGTTGCCCCTGGCGTACCTGTAATCCCGGTACGCCGCAATAACCCAAGTGAACCCGATGACCACAGTATCCATTTACCGTGACGGCGAAGCCGTGCCCGTTATTCGGGGCCGCGCTCGCTCTCATCCATGGCGGCGGACCCCATTGGCGTTGCTGCTGAGCAATGCGCTGATGATGCTCGACGCCTACGGTGAGGTGTCGCTGCCGGCGTCGTTCGACAAAGACACGTTGCTGCAGCGCGGCATCGATCCGGCGCTGGCGACGTTGCTGATGCAGGCGCCGCAGTTCACGGCCGGCCGCCACCCGGTCACGCTCACCGTCAACGGCCAGCGCCACGGCCGGGTCGACGTCACGTTCGATCGCGAAGGTGCGTTGTGCTTTGATCGCACGCTGCTCGATGCGGCGAACCTTACGGTGCCTGCGCTTACGCTGGACGATAGCCAGTGCCACGATTTCCTGGGTAGCGCGCCGCAGACCGTCATCGAACCGGACCCTGCCAACCTTGCCCTGTCGTTGATCGTGCCCACCGACGCGATACGCCCCACTGCCCGGGATTTTTCCGGCTATCAAACCGGTGGTGTCGCCGGTTTGATCAATTATGACGTCACCGGTTTGCACAGCCGTTCTGGCGACAGCACCAACCGCTATGCCTCGGCCAACACCGAACTTGGCTTCAATGCCGGTGACTGGATCGTGCGCAGCCGTCAGGTACAGACCTGGCAGGACGACCTGTCCACAACGACTCATATTGCGGCGTACGCCCAGCGTACTTTCGCCAGCCAGGAAGCGGTGCTGCAGGCGGGTCAGATCAACCTCTACAACCCGGTGCTCGCCGGTGCGCAGATCACCGGTGTGCAAGTGCTGAATGAACAAGCACTGCAAGTCGAAGGGCAAAGCGCGGTCATTGAAGGGATCGCCAACAGTCAGGCCCAGGTCGAGGTCCGCCAGAACGGTTCGCTGATCCATTCCACGGTGGTGCCGGCCGGGCCGTTCGCACTCACCAACGTGCGCCGACTCAACACGCGCTCCGACGTGGAAGTCACGATCAAAGAGGACGATGGCAGCGAGCGCAGTTTTACCGTGCCGGCCGCAATGTTGGGGATCGGCCTGCCCGCGCCCGGTTATTCGCTGGGCGTCGGTCAGGTGCGCAGTGTCGGTGACGCGCAGGAGGGTGATCCCTGGGTCATCAGCGGCGGCTGGAGCGGTGCGCTCACCCCGCAAGTGTTGCTCAGCGCGGGCCTGACCGGCGCCGCCGACTATCGCGCGGCGGGCGCCAGCGTCGGCCTGCTGCCCTCGCCCGTCACCCAGGTGCAAGCCACGCTGACCGGCGCGGACGCCGCTGGCAAACAAACCAGTCAGGGACTTCAGGCGGACCTGAGCGTCTCGCATCGTTTGAACGAGCAGTGGGCGCTCAATGCCGGCAGTTCTTACCGAACCATGGGCTACCGGGAACTGGAAGAGGCGGTGCTCGCCAGCACGTCCGACCACAACCCGTCCCGTTACCGCGATCAGCAAAGCGCAGCCCTTTCGTGGTCGCATCCATGGCTCGGCGCCTTCAGCAGCGGCTTCAGCCGGTCCAGTTCGTTCGACGGCCAAAGCAACAGCCGCGCCCTTGCCTCCTGGGGCACCAGCATCGCGGGGGTATCCGTCTCGGCAACCGCCGAATGGCAGGTCAGCGGTTCGAACCGCAACGATGACAGCGTCTACTTGAACCTCAGCATTCCCCTGGGCGAGAACCGCCGGGCGCGCACCTGGGTGCGCAGTTCCGCCGGCGAATACCGCAGCGGTGTCGGCTTGAGTGAGCGGGTCAACGATCAACTGGGTTACCGGGTTGGCGTCGAACACGACACGCGCAACAAACAGGTGCAATCCACGGCAGGCGTTTCGCTGCTGCCGCGCTACACCCAGCTCGACCTCAATTACACCCGCGCCGATGCGGAACGCTCCAGCTATCAGGCCAGCGCTCGCGGCGGCGCGGTATTGCACGGCGGTGGCGTGACGCTATCGCCGTACCCGGTGAGCGACACCTTTGCGCTGCTGTCGGTGGGCGACATGGGTTCGATCAAAGTGTCGACGCCCAGCGGTCCGGTGTGGACCGACTGGCAAGGTCAGGCGGTGATCCCGCAAGTGACGGCTTACGGCAACAGCCCGGTGGAAGTCGACACCAAAACCCTGCCGCGCAACGCCGACATTCATAACGGGCTGGCGGTGATTTCGGCCGGTCGCGGCGCCGTCGACAACGTTGAATTCGGCATCACGCTGACCCGTCGTGCCTTGCTCAAGGCCACCACCGCCAACGGCGCCCCCCTGCCGCGCGGTGCCGCGGTGAACACCGAGGATGGCGAGTTCGTGACCCTGGTGCAGGACGGCGGCCTGGTGTTTTTGCCCAACGCTCTCGACCGCCGCGCACTGTGGATCAGCGCGCCGGGGCTGGAGCGTTGCGAACTGCGCTTTGAACTGCCCACCGACGCCGACGCCAATGCGTACTACGAAACCGCCCCCGCCAAGTGCCGAGCCCTCTGAGGATGATTTCATGAACCTGTCGCGCTATCTGCTGCTGACCCTCGCGCCCCTGGCACTGAGCGGATTCACGCCACTGGCCTCGGCGTCCACCGACGACTGCCAGTTCAACCTGAGCCAGCCGGTGCTTGATTACGGACTGATGAACCGGGCGATACGGCCCGATGCCGCACTGGAGCGCAACCTCGGTGAACGCCGGCTCAGCCTGACCTTGAACTGTGCGCAGCCCATCGACATGAGCCTGTTCTACCGGGCGATGGCCGCGACCGCCGAACGCTTTCACTTTGCCGAACGCGGCAGCTATCAGATGCGTATTCACGATGCCGTGCTCGATGGTCAATCAGTCGAGATCGGGTTGATTGCCGGGGTCGGTCAGCTGCCGACAGAAACGGCGTCGAGCCTGATCTGGCGACCGAAGCACGGGGTTGCCCCGGTGCAGACCGGCGTGCCGGTGCAGGGGCGCAGTTTCTCGGCGCAGCTTGAGCTGACGGCCTGGGTTCAAGAGCAAGGCATGCAAGTGCGTGACGCGGTGACCTGGGAGGCCTTCGGGGCGTTCGACGCCGTCGCCGCCGGACGCACCCGCGAGGTGACCTTGCGCGCCCGCTTCGCTCCCGCGGCCTGCGAGCCGGTGCTGTCCAACGGCGGCTTGGTCGACTTCGGCACCCTGTCGAACAAAGACCTGCACGCCGACAAAGACACACGCCTGCCGCCCAAGTCGTTGACGTTGATGGTCGGCTGCGACGCGCCGGCGTCCTTCGCCTTGATCATGCATGACAACCGCTCGGGGTCAGCGACGCTCGACAGCGAGACCGACTACGGCCTGGGCAAGGACAGCCGCGGCAACAGGATTGGCCGTTTTTCACTGCGCGTGGACCCGGCCAACGCCAATGCCGACGGCTTCGCCCGCCTCTATCGAACCGACTCCAGCACCGCCGGCATGGCCTGGAGCACCGGCAGCGCCAGCCCGGCCGCCATCGGCAAAAGCCGCTACATGGCGTTCACCGACAACACCGGCAGCGGCGCCGGCCCGGTGCTGATCCAGAACCTCAGCACCACGGTGACCGTCGACGCCGTCATCGCCCCCACCAACAGCCTCGACCTGAGCAGCGCCATCGATCTCGATGGCGCGGGAACGATCGAGATTATTTACCTGTAACACCCAACCCGATCCTGCTGGATCCGGGACGCACCTGAGCGTCTCGGGGCAGTCAGGGCACAACCTGAGAAGTGAGTAAACAATGATTAAAAAGTACTTTGCAGCACTCTCCGCCACGGCGCTGATTGGCGTTGCGCCTTATGCGCTGGCGGCTTCGAGCACTGATTTGACTGTCACAGGCCTGATCACGCCGAACGCTTGTACACCTTCGCTTTCCGACGGGGGAATGGTCGATGTCGGCAAGGTGCAGGTAAAAGATCTTAGTCCAACACGGTACACAACAGTCGGCAGTCAGCCGATGCAATTGACGGTTGCGTGTGATGCGCCAACTCCATTTGCAATAAACGCTATAGATAACAAAGCCGGGACATCAGCGTCCGACTTGTATTTCGGATTGGGCCTGACCAGCAATAATGAAAAAATAGGTTACTTCACGCCATTGATCCAAAGCGCTCTTGCGGACGGACAGCCTGCACACTCGATCAGATCAATTGATAACGGTGCGAGTTGGACGCGCATCTATCAGATTATTAAGAATAGCCTCACATCGACAAGCGTTGTCGGCACTCTCATTCCGATCGCCGTAAAGGATCTCACTGTGGAATTGATGGTTCAAACCGTCATTGCCCGCGCCGACAGCCTCACCTTAACCGACGATGTTGCTTTCGACGGTTCAGCCACATTTGAAATGAAGTACCTGTAAGCCGTGCTCCTTGCCCGAGGTCACGCTTCGGGCAAGGACTGATTCCGCTCCCCCCACACAGCGAAACCTGTCCCATGAAAAAGATTCCACACGCGCTGACGATGGCGTTCATCGCCCTGACGTCGCCACTCACCTTCGCCGCCTCGTCGACAGACCTGACAGTCACAGGCCTCATCACCCCGAACGCGTGCACCCCGACACTGGCCGACGGTGGCAACATCGACATCGGCAAAGTCCCTGCAAAGAACCTCAATCCAATCGCAAACACGGAAGTAGGCAACCACTACATGGCGTTCAACGTGAACTGCGATGCACCGGTCCTGTTCGCCGTGAAGTCCATCGACAATAAACCCGATACGAACATATCTTCCCCCCTTTTTTTTGGCGTGGGACTGACCCCCGCGGATGAAAAGCTTGGCTACTTCTGGCCATTGGTCGCCAACCTGCAAGCGGACGGTCTGAATGCGGCCGCCATTCGATCGACGGATGGCGGAGAAAGCTGGACCCGCGCCACCACCATCAATTCGAATGAGCTTCTGGCAACAAGCATTATCGGCACCACCACACCCATTGCAGTAAAGGATCTCTCAATGCTTCTGTGGATCAATACCTACATCGCTCGCGCCGACAGCCTGACCCTGAACGAGGAAGTGCCCATCGACGGCTCCATGACGCTTGAAATCAAGTACCTCCCCTGAGTCAACGCGCTGAGTCGCTCGAATGCCGGTTTCGGTCAAAAAGACCGGTTCAGCGCCGATGGGTGCCTGACACAGGCTGAACAAAATCAACGAAATGGATTTTCACAATGCAGCATTACTTCGCCGTACTTGCGACAACCCTGCTCATCAGCGCCACGCAACACACCTGGGCCGCGTCCACCGTTGACTTGACCGTCAAAGGCACCATCACCCCGCTCGCCTGCACCCCGATGCTCTCCAACAACGGCCTCGTCGACTACGGAAAAATCTCCCGGCAAGACCTCAGCGTCGACAAGCGCACACGACTGCGCGACCAGATGCTCGACCTCAACATTCAGTGCAATGCGCCCGCGCGTTTTGCCCTGCTGATGCGCGACAACCGCGACGGCTCGGCCCTCGTCAACAGCGAGATTTACTACGGCCTGAACCTCGACCACAGCAACAATAAAATCGGCTTGTATTCGCTGAACTTCGATCCGGCCAGCACGGTGGTGGACGACCTGACGCAGGTCTATCGAACCGACTCGACCACAGGCGGCAAAGCCTGGAGTTCGTCGAACACCCAGGCCATTCCGATTGGCTCCCGAAGCTATCTCGGTTTTACCGACAGCGCAGGCAGCAGCGCCGGCCCGATTGCCATTCGCAATCTGTCCAGCCGGGTGACGGTTGAAACGGTCATCGCGCCCACCTCCGAACTGGACCTGAGCACCGAGGTGCAGCTCGACGGCTCGGCGACCCTGGACGTTGTTTACCTGTAGTCAGACCTTTTCGCTGACCACCTGCACGTACAACGAACGCCCGGCACCGAGGCCGGCAAGGATGGCGCCAAGGCCGATTACGCCGAAGATCCAGCCTATGGCGTTCCAGCCGCCGGTCCAGTCATGCACGATGCCGACCGCGAACGGCCCCATGGACGCCAGGGTGTAACCGAAGCCCTGGGCCATGCTCGACAGGTTCGCCGCCACGTGCGAGTCCCGCGAACGCAACACGATCAGGGTCAGCGCCAGGCTGAACGTGCCGCCCTGCCCCAGACCGAGCAGAATCGCCCAGCCCCACAGGCCTTCGATCGGCGCGTAGAGGCAACCGAACAGACCGCCGAGGGTCAGCGCCATGACGATCACGATCGCCAGGCGCTGATCTTTGCCGCGCGTGGCCAGCCACGGTGCCGCCAGTGAACTGGCCAGTTGAATGATCACCGAACCTGACAGCACCAGGCCGGCCTGGGTCGGCGTCAGGCCGCGACCGATCAGGATCGATGGCAACCAGCCGAACACGATGTAGGCAAGGGACGATTGCAGGCCCATGTACAAGGTCACCTGCCAGGCCAACGGGTCACGCAACAGACCGCGCACCCGGTAGGCCACGTTGTGCGCGCCGTGTTTGTGCCCGACTTGCGGCAACCAGAACATCGCCGCGACCAGCGCCGGAATCACCCAGAAGCCGAGGCCCAGCGCCCAGCTTTTGTCGAAGTGCTCGCTCAATGGAACGGTTGCGCCGGCTGCCATTGCCGCGCCCAGGCACAACGCCATGGTGTAGACGCCGGTCATGGTTCCAGCGTGTTTGGCGAAGTCGCGCTTGACGATGCCCGGCAACAGAACGCCGATCACACCGATGCTCGCACCGGCCAGCACGCTGCCGGCAAACAGGCCGATTTCGCCGAATGAACTGCGCAGGATGATCCCACCCGCCAGTGTCAGAAGAATGCCCAACACCACGCGTTCAGCGCCGAAACGCCGCGCCAGGATCGGCGCCAGTGGCGCAAACAAGCCAAGGCAAAGGACCGGCAAGGTCGTCAGCAAACCGGCCTGCGCCGCCGACAGGCCGAGGCTTTTCGACACCTCGCTGAGCATCGGCGCCATGCTCGACAGCGCCGGGCGCAGGTTCAGCGCGACCAGAATCAGGCCCAGTAACAACAGCCACGGACGCCGCAGGATCGGATGACTCTGCTGGACCGCTTCATCATCGGCCTCGGCATCGATCAGCAGCTCTTCGAGCTCCGCCGTGCGTTTGGCTTCGTTGATGTGGCTGTTGCGGCTGGACATGGCGTTCTCGGTTTCAAGGTTCATTGATCAACTGCCTCGACAGGGCTTTGGCGCGTTCCGGGTCGCGTTGCTCGACGGCATCGAGCAGGTCGACATGCAGGTCGAACACTTCCTGACGGCGCGGCGTGATGCTCAAGGTCTGGCGCAATTGCGCGCCGACGACGCTGGAGAAGTAGCGATACAACTCGCTGAGGGTCGGGTTGTGCGCGGCGTCCACCAGGCGACGGTGGAACACCAGGTCGCAAGCGATGTAGCTGTCGAGATCGCCGTGATAATGATCGCCGCTGACGCTGAGCGCCTTGCGTAATTCGATGAGGTCTTCGTCGGTCCTGCGCAGGGCGGCAAGGCCGATGGCCTCGACTTCAAGGATGTGCCGTGTTTCCCGCGCCTGTTCGAGAGAGCAGCGTGACAACGCTTTCAGGGTGTCCAGCGGATCGATCACCGCCCGCAGATAACTGCCGTCACCCTGGCGGATTTCGATCAACCCGGAAAACGCCAACACACGCATGGCCTCGCGCACGGTGTTGCGGCTGATGCCCAGCTCTGCAGACAGCTCGGGTTCGGTGGGCAGACGCTGGCCGACGGTCCAGACACCTTCGGTGATGCGCAGACGCAATTGGTCCAAGGCCTGATCGACCAGGGATCGCTTAATTAATGGAGACATTTCTGACATTGGATTCGCCCTTTCATCCAATCATAGGATGAATTTTCTGACATGTTAGTCAGCTTGGCCCGACAGGACAACTGCGAAGTCGGGGCAAACACAAAAACTGTGGCAAGGGAGCTTGCCCCCGCTCAAGCGCGAAGCACTCAAAATAGCCAATCACTGGCCAACCCCTGGGGTCGCTGCACAGCCCAACGGGAGCAAGCTCCCTCGCCACAGGAGTGGTGAAATTTCAGGCAAAAAAAACCCGGAACAGAGTCCGGGTTTATTTCACTGCCTGGCTTCGATCAATGCAGGATCTGGCTCAGGAACAGTTTGGTGCGATCGTTCTGCGGGTTGTCGAAGAAGTCGTTCGGCGCAGCCTGTTCGACGATCTCGCCCTTGTCCATGAAGATCACGCGGTTGGCCACGGTGCGGGCGAAGCCCATTTCGTGGGTCACGCAGAGCATGGTCATGCCGTCTTCGGCCAGGCCGATCATGGTGTCGAGAACTTCCTTCACCATCTCCGGGTCGAGCGCTGAAGTCGGTTCGTCGAACAGCATGATTTTCGGTTTCATGCACAGGGCACGGGCAATCGCCACACGCTGCTGCTGACCGCCGGACAGTTGCCCAGGGAATTTATGTGCCTGCTCCGGAATGCGTACGCGCTCCAGGTAATGCATGGCGATTTCTTCGGCCTTGCGCTTGGGCATCTTGCGCACCCACATCGGCGCCAGCGTGCAGTTCTGCAGGATGGTCAGGTGCGGGAACAGGTTGAAGTGCTGGAACACCATGCCGACTTCGCGGCGGACCGTTTCGATCTGCTTGAGGTCGTTGGTCAGTTCCACGCCATCGACCACGATCCGGCCCTGCTGGTGTTCTTCCAGACGGTTGAGGCAACGGATGGTGGTGGATTTGCCGGAACCCGACGGGCCGCACAGGACGATACGCTCGCCCTGCTTGACGTTCAGGTTGATGTCTTTCAACACGTGGAACTGGCCGTACCACTTGTTCACGCCCTGCATCTGAATAATGCCTTCAGGGCTTGCAGGCTGTTTGATCGCTTCACTCATGACAAAACTTCCTAAATTAGGTACGGCTTTTAGCGCTTGTGGCCTGTGTCCAGCTTACGTTCCAAATGCATGGAATAGCGGGACATACCAAAACAGAAAATCCAGAACACCAGGGCCGCGAATACATAGCCTTCAGTGGCCATGCCCAGCCATTTCGGGTCGGCAGCGGCTTGTTTGACGCTGTTGAGCAAGTCGAACAGGCCGATGATGATCACCAGGCTCGTGTCCTTGAACAGCGCAATGAAGGTGTTGACGATGCCCGGGATCACCATCTTCAGGGCTTGCGGCAGAATCACCAGGCCCATGCTGCGCCAGTAACCGAGGCCCATCGCCGCGGCCGCTTCGTACTGACCTTTTGGAATCGCTTGCAGACCGCCCCGCACCACTTCGGCGACGTAGGCCGACTGGAACAGGATCACGCCGATCAGCGCCCGCAGCAGTTTGTCGAAGTTCATGCCTTCAGGCAGGAACAACGGCAGCATCACCGAGGACATGAACAGCACCGTGATCAACGGCACGCCGCGCCAGAATTCGATGAAGGTCACGCAGACCACTCGAATCGCCGGCATGTTCGAACGACGGCCCAGGGCCAGGACGATACCCAGCGGCAGAGCGCCGGCAATGCCTACGGTGGCGATCACCAGCGTCAGCATCAGGCCGCCCCACTGGCTGGTCGCCACGGTGGTCAGGCCGAACAATCCGCCATGCAGCAGGAAGTAGGCAATGATCGGGTACAGCACCAGGAAGCTCAGCCCGTACACCGCTTTACGCGGGAAGCGCGAGATGAACAACGGTGCCACGCCGATCACCGCCAGCCACACGGTCAGGTCTACGCGCCAGCGCAGGTCCACCGGGTAGTAGCCGTACATGAACTGGCCGAATCGCTGCTGGATGAACACCCAGCAGGCGCCTTCCTTGGTGCAGTCGGCGCGGGTAGTGCCGACCCAGTTGGCGTCGATGATCGCCCATTCCAGAATCGGTGGAACCACCAGGTAAATCAGGTAGAACGCGAACAGGGTCAGCAGGGTGTTGAGCCAGCTGGAGAACATGTTCGCGCGCATCCACGCCATCGGCCCGAAGACTTTGCTTGGTGGCGGCATGTCAGGTTTGAAAATATGAGTACTCATGCGCTTTTCCTTACCGCTCGATCAGCGCAATGCGCTTGTTGTACCAGTTCATCAGCAGGGAAATGCTGATACTGATCGCCAGGTACACGCTCATGGTGATGGCAATGACTTCGATCGCCTGCCCGGTCTGGTTCAGCACCGTACCGGCAAACAACGAGACCATTTCCGGATAACCGATACCGGCCGCCAGCGAGGAGTTCTTCGCCAGGTTCAGGTACTGGCTGGTCAGCGGTGGAATGATCACGCGCAGGGCTTGCGGGATGATCACCTTGCGCAGGGTCGGACCGTTGCGCAGGCCCAGCGAGTGTGCCGCTTCGGTCTGGCCGTGGCTGACCGACTTGATGCCCGAACGCACGATCTCGGCGATGAACGCCGCGGTGTACACGGTCAGGGCCAGGGTCAGCGCCAGCAGTTCCGGGATCAGCACCCAGCCACCGACGAAGTTGAAACCTTGCAGCTTGGGCATTTCCCAGTGCAGTGGGGCACCGAAGATCAACGCGCACAACGCCGGGATCACCAGGAACAACGCCAGGCCGGTCCAGAACTTGTGGAACGGAACGCCGGTGGCTTCGAAACGCTTGTTGGCCCAGCGGCACATCAGCACGATGGCGACGATGGCCACGACGACGCTGACCGCAAACGGCCAGAAACCGTCCGCCGTCAATGCGGCCGGCATGTTCAGGCCGCGGCTGCTGACGAAGAAGGTGTCACCGAAGTTATGGCTGTTGCGTGGCCCTGGCATGGTCAGGAACACCGCGAAGTACCAGAACAGGATTTGCAGCAGCGGCGGAATGTTGCGGAAGACTTCCACATAAACAGTCGCCAGCTTGGCGATGATCCAGTTCTTCGACAGCCGTGACACGCCGACGATGAACCCGAGGATCGTCGCCAGGATCACGCCGATGAAGGTCACCAGCAGCGTGTTGAGCAGGCCGATGACAAACACCCGGGCATAGCTGTCCGATTCGGTGTAGTCGATCAGGGTTTGAGCGATGCCGAAACCGGCACTGCGCTCCAGAAAGCTGAAACCGGAGGTAATGCCCCGGTGTTGAAGGTTGGTCTGCGTGTTGTCGAACAGATACCAGCCCATCGAGACCACCGCCACAATGGTGATGATCTGAAATAGCCACGCACGCACTTTGGGATCGCTGAGGCTGAGCCTCTGCTTTGGTGCGCCGATTGAATTTTGCATGAAGTGCCCCGGATGTAATGGAACAGAACATCACCCGGCGGTTGGCCCACCGGGTGATAGAACCATCAGCGCACTGGTGGTGCGTATTGAATGCCGCCGTTGTTCCACAGAGCGTTCAGCCCGCGGTCAATTTCCAGAGGAGTGCTCTTGCCGAGGTTCTTCTCGAACACTTCGCCATAGTTACCCACTTGCTTGACGATCTGGACGACCCAGTCTTTCTTCACTTTCAGGTCTTTGCCGTATTCACCGTCGGTACCCAGCAGACGTGCAACGTCCGGGTTCTTGGTGCCCTTGGCTTCGGCTTCAACGTTTTTCGAGGTCACGCCTGCTTCTTCAGCGTTGAGCATGGCGTAGCCAACCCAGCGCACGATAGCCAGCCACTCGTCATCGCCGTTACGCACGACCGGGCCCAGCGGTTCCTTGGAAATGGTTTCCGGCAGAACCACGTAGTCCTTCGGCGAAGCCAGCTTGCTGCGCTGGGCAAACAGTTGGGACTTGTCGGAAGTCAGTACGTCGCAACGACCCGATTCCAGCGACTTGGCGCTTTCATCGGAGGTGTCGAAAGTGATCGGGGTGTATTTCAGACCGTTGCCACGGAAGTAGTCGGAAACGTTCAGCTCGGTGGTGGTACCGGCCTGGATGCAGATGGTCGCGCCGTCCAGTTCCTTGGCGCTCTTGACGCCGAGTTTGTTGTTAACCAGGAAGCCGATGCCGTCGTAGTAAGTGATGAAGCCTGGGAATTTCAGACCCATGCCCGAGTCACGGGAGCTGGTCATGGTGGTGTTGCGCGACAGGATGTCGATTTCGCCGGACTGCAGCGCGGTGAAGCGCTCCTTGGCGTTCAACTGACTGAACTTGACCTTGGTCGCGTCGCCAAAGACGGCAGCGGCAACAGCACGGCAGTAGTCAGCATCGATACCAACGATCTTGCCAGTGGAATCCGGAACCGAAAAACCAGGCAGGCCATCACTGACGCCGCACTGTACGAAACCTTTCTTCTGCACTGCATCCAGGGTTGCACCCGCCTGAGCGAACCCGCTGACACCGAGTACTGCGGCTGCAGTCACGATGGCCAGGGTGGATTTCAACATCTTCATTCAAACCTCCAGTTTTGCTCTTGTTGTGTCGGAGCTTGAGTCCAGTCGCACCCTTATGAGGCGTAGTCGACCCGTGTTGGCTTTTTTTAGGGTCAACCGACGTAGGACCTGCGCTATGAGTCTAGTAGGAGAAAATCCAAATCATGGATCACTCACTTCTCACCAATCGGCCGAACGGGCTGTAGCCCTTTCACGTTCGCGAAGCCCGTAGCGGCCACTGGCGAACATCCATCACCGGATTTTTTGCTATCCCACCACGAACAATGGCCTGATAGTGTTACCGACAGGCGTGGGATTTTCGTACAGGCTTTCCTATAGCAAAGCCCGTACCAGACCGGGCGCTAAAGCGATTCAGCGACAGGTCAATAGCAAAACTTGCACCCTTGCGACATCTTCGTAACTGATCAACCCGATACGCACTCACATCACGCACTCAATGAGAGCGCACGCACACATTTGGAGCAGCCATGACCGAGCCCCTTATCCTTGAACCCGTCAAGCCCGCAGACGCCTGCGTTATCTGGCTGCACGGCCTGGGCGCCGACCGTTACGACTTCCTGCCGGTGGCCGAAGCGTTACAGGAAACCTTGCTGACCACTCGCTTCATTCTCCCTCAGGCACCGACCTGCGCCGTGACTATCAACGGTGGCTACGAGATGCCGAGCTGGTACGACATATTGGCCATGAGCCCTGCACGCGCGATCAACCGCGAGCAGCTTGAAGAGTCGTCGGACAGGATCATTAAATTGATCGACGTGCAGCGAGCCGCTGGAATAGACGCCTCGCGGATATTCCTGGCAGGCTTTTCCCAGGGCGGCGCAGTGGTGTTCCATACCGCATTCCTGAAATGGCAGGGGCCGTTGGGTGGCGTACTTGCCCTCTCTACTTATGCACCGACTTTCAGTGATGAACTGGAGCTTTGCGCCAGCCAGCAGCGCATTCCGGTGCTGTCGCTGCACGGTCAGTACGATGATGTGGTGCAGAACTCGATGGGACGGACCGCCTACGAGTATTTAAAGCAGCGTGGTGTCACCGTGACATGGCAGGAATACCCAATGGGTCACGAAGTGTTACCCGAGGAGATTCGCGACATCGGCGTCTGGCTCGGCGAGCGCTTGCGTTAACGGCTCAGCTGAAAAACAGCCCATTGATCCATCCCCCTACGCCGCGCCCGATTCTTGCATTACACTGGCCGCCGTATATTCCTTAATCAATTGATGAGATGACCGTGCTCAAAGCACTCAAGAAAATGTTCGGTAAAAGCGAGACTGAGCAGCTCGCGCCAGTCTCCAGCGCTCCGTCTCACACCCCCAGCCACCGCACCGACGGTAATCAGCCTGGCCGGACCGCACCCGTATCGGCACCGAAACACGCGCCGACGCCTGCACCAGCCACCCCCGCTGTCGAAGCCATTGCCGCTGAAACCCCGTCCGGCGAAGCCGCGAAACCTGCCAGGCCACGTCGCGAGCCCAAGCCAAAAGCACCGGTCATCCCCTGGAAACTTGAAGATTTCGTCGTAGAACCCCAGGAAGGCAAAACCCGTTTCCACGACTTCAAGCTTGCCCCGGAACTGATGCACGCCATCCAGGATCTCGGCTTTCCGTATTGCACGCCGATTCAGGCCCAGGTGCTGGGCTTCACTCTCGCGGGCAAAGACGCCATCGGTCGCGCCCAGACCGGCACCGGTAAAACCGCTGCATTCCTGATTTCGATCATTACCCAGTTGCTGCAAACCCCACCGCCAAAAGAGCGCTACATGGGCGAGCCACGGGCGCTGATTATCGCGCCGACCCGTGAACTGGTTGTGCAGATCGCCAAGGACGCCGCCGACCTGACCAAGTACACCGGCCTCAACGTCATGACGTTTGTCGGCGGCATGGACTTCGACAAGCAGCTCAAGCACCTCGAAGCGCGTCATTGCGACATCCTCGTCGCGACGCCGGGCCGCCTGCTCGACTTCAACCAGCGCGGCGACGTGCACCTGGACATGGTCGAAGTCATGGTCCTGGACGAAGCCGACCGCATGCTCGACATGGGTTTCATCCCGCAAGTGCGTCAGATCATTCGCCAGACGCCGCCAAAGAACGAGCGCCAGACGCTGTTGTTCTCCGCGACGTTCACCGAAGACGTGATGAACCTCGCCAAGCAATGGACCACCGACCCGTCGATCGTCGAGATCGAGTCGCAGAACGTGGCCAGCGAAAACGTCGAACAGCACATCTACGCGGTGGCCGGTGCCGACAAATACAAACTGCTCTACAACCTGGTCAACGACAACGGTTGGGAGCGGGTGATGGTCTTCGCCAACCGCAAGGATGAAGTGCGGCGCATCGAAGAACGCCTGGTACGCGACGGCGTCAATGCCGCGCAATTGTCCGGCGACGTGCCGCAACACAAGCGCATCAAGACGCTTGAAGGCTTTCGCGAAGGCAAGATCCGCGTGTTGGTGGCCACCGATGTCGCCGGTCGCGGCATTCACATCGACGGCATCAGCCACGTGATCAACTTCACCCTGCCGGAAGTCCCGGACGACTACGTGCACCGTATCGGCCGTACCGGTCGTGCCGGCGCCGACGGTGTGTCCATCAGTTTTGCCGGGGAAGATGATTCCTACCAGCTACCGTCCATCGAAGCGCTGCTGGGTCGCAAGATCAGCTGTGAAACGCCACCGACGCATCTGTTGCGGGCGGTTGAGCGCAAGCGCCCGTAACGCGGGCCTTGCTGAAAGAGGCGCAGCCGGAAACGGACTGCGCTTTTTTTTCGCCCCGGATATTGCTCGTGATAACTAAAAGTCCATAATGGACAAATTAGTTTACTTCCAGCTCCCGGAGCCGACCATGTCCAGCACGCCTTTTGTGATCACCCAACCCCAGGCCCGTGAATTGTTGGCACAGGTCGACGTGCCGCAGATCCTGCGCAAACTGTTCCGCGACCTGGCCACCGGGCAAGCGGTGCAACCGGCGCAGCAACTGGTGGAATTCCCCAAGGGTGCCGGCGACTTCATCAACTACCTGGGCGTGCTGGCCGAAGACGGGGTCTACGGGGTCAAGACGTCGCCCTACATCGTGCGCGAACAAGGCCCGCTGGTGACCGCATGGACCTTGCTGATGTCGATGCAGACCGGCCAGCCGCTGTTGCTCTGCGATGCGGGCGAACTGACCACTGCGCGTACCGCCGCGACCACCGCCGTCGCTGTCGACGCCCTTGCCCCGTTGAACGCCCAACGCCTGGCGATCATCGGCAGTGGCAAGGTTGCCCTGGCGCACCTGCATTACGTCAAAGGTTTGCGCGACTGGCAAAGCATCCACCTTTTCTCGCCAAACCTGAGCGACCTCAGCCCTGAAGCCCTGTCCGAGATCAAAAGCCTCGATCCACGCCTGAAGCTCGTCGACAGTCGCGAAGCGGCCGTTGAGGACGCCGACGTCATCATGCTGTGCACCTCGTCTGCTGGTCCGGTGATCGAGCCGTCCAGCCTGAGCAAACCAGCGCTGATCACCTCCATCAGCACCAACGCTCCACGCGCCCACGAAGTACCGCCGCAGAGCCTCAACGACATGCAGGTGTTCTGCGACTATCGTCTGACCACTCCGGGCTCGGCGGGCGAAATGCTGATTGCCGGTGAGCAACATGGCTGGGACACGAACGCGATTGTCGGCGACCTGCCGGACTTGATCAGCGAAAAAGTCCAGCGCCCCCGCTACGACCGCCACGTATTCTTCCGCTCCATCGGCCTGGGCCTGGAAGACATCGCGCTGGCCAATGCCATTTACCGCCTACATTCCTGACACCACAAACCCCTGTAGGAGCTGACGAGTGAAACGAGTCAGCTCCTACAGGGGATTTCTACAATTTTGGCATTTGCGCTCGACAGGAGACGTACATGAGCCAGGCAGATTTCATCATCATCGGCGGCGGGATTGCCGGCGCTTCCACCGGTTTCTGGCTGTCGCAGCACGCCCGGGTGATTGTGCTCGAACGCGAATCCCATCCGGCCTATCACTCCACCGGACGCTCGGCTGCGCTGTTCACCGCCGCTTATGGAACACCGCAGGTCCGGGCACTGACCCAGGCCAGCCGCGATTTTTTCGACGCCCCACCCGCCGGCTTCTGCGAACACCCGCTGCTGACCCCGCGTGGCGAGATGACCGTGGACTTCACCGGCGACCCGGCCGAATTGAACAATCAATACCTCAGCGCCAAGGCCACGGTGCCCGAGATGCAACTGCTCAGCGCCGACGAAGCCTGTGCACGCCTGCCGATCCTGCGCCGGGAAAAAGTCCACGGTGCGATCTACGACCCGACCGCCAGCGACATCGACACCGATGCCCTGCACCAGGGTTACCTGCGCGGCATCCGGCGCAATAAAGGTGAAGTGCATACCGACACGGAAGTCCTGAGCCTGACCCGCGACGGCGAAGACGTGTGGCAGGTCCGGACCAACGGCCAGACCTTCAGCGCCCCGGTCATCATCAACGCCGCCGGCGCCTGGGCCGACAAGATCGGCGAACTGGCCGGCGCCAGGCCGCTGGGTCTGCAACCGAAGCGCCGTGCGGCCTTCATCTTCGCCGGACCAGAAGGCGTGGACATCCACCATTGGCCGATGCTGGTCAGCCTCGACGAGTCGTTCTACATGAAGCCCGACGCCGGCATGTTCCTCGGCTCACCGGCCAACGCCGACCCGGTGGAACCGCACGACGTGCAGCCCGAAGAACTGGACATCGCCATGGGCATCTACCAGATCGAAGAAGCCACCACCCTGACCATCCGCCGTCCGACCCGCACCTGGGCCGGCTTGCGCAGCTTCGTGGCCGACGGCGACTTGCTGTCCGGTTTCGATCTGCAGGTACCCGGCTTGTTCTGGGTGGCCGCGCAAGGCGGTTATGGCATCCAGACCTCGCCCGCCATGGGCCAGGCCAGCGCCGCACTGGTGCGCGGCGTGCCCTTGCCCGAGCAACTCACGCGCTTCGGCCTGGATGCCGGGATGCTCTCCCCCGCTCGCCTGGGCTGATCCGCGTCCTCAGGTGACGTGTCGACACGATTGCGGCAAACTTCCAGCGCCCTTTTTGCAGGGCGCTGACGCTGCCTGGAGCTCCACTGTATGAACGCACCTTTAAAAGACCCGGCCCTGGACAACTTCCGAGCGATTGCCGATGCCATCGCCACGTTGTTCTTTCCCCACGCCGAGGTGGTGCTGCACGATCTGCGCACACAGAAAGTCGATTACATCGCCAATAACCTGTCGAAGCGGGAAGTCGGTGACGACTCCGCGCTGGAAGACATGCTCAGCGATGACATCAGCGAACGGAACATCGGCCCGTACGAAAAACTGAATTGGGATGGTCAGAAGATTCGTAGCCTGAGCAGCGTGCTGCGCGACAGCAACGGTCATCCACTGGCCGTGCTGTGCATCAATCTGAATATTTCGCTGTTCGAAAATGCCAAGGCCGCGCTGGACCTGTTCCTGTCACCGAGCAAGTTGATCCCGCAACCGGACTCACTGTTTCGCGATGACTGGCAGGAGAGGATCAACACCTTCCTCCACGGCTGGCTGCGCGAGCGTCAGCTGAGCCTGAACCTGCTGACCCGCGACCATAAACGCGAACTGGTGCTGGCCCTGCACGCCGAAGGCGCCTTCAAGGGCAAAAGCGCCTCCAACTATGTGGCAAACGTGCTGAACATGGGACGGGCGACGGTGTACAAACACCTGAAGGAATTGAAAGGCTGACAAGCAATTGTGGCGAGGGAGCTTGCTCCCGCTGGGTCGCGAAGCGGCCCCAAAAGATGGGCCTGCTACGCAGTCCAGGGGGAGCAAGCTCCCTCGCCACAGGTTCAGCCGCTTTAGCGGTTATTCCAGCGCCGAAGCCGGGCCGAAGAACTCATAACGGCTTTGCTTCTCAGGCACGCCCAAGGCTTTCAGGTGACGCTTCACCGCCGCCATGAAGCCTTTAGGTCCCAGGAAGTAAGCGTCCAGATCGCGCTGCTGCGGCAGCCACTCGCCCAGTTGTTCCTGGCTCAACAACCCGACCTTGTGTGCCGCCGGGCTGACGCCGTCATCTTCGTCGTAGCAATAGAAGCGCTTGAGTTGCGGGTGACGCTCGGCCAATCCATCAATCCAGTCGCGGAACGCGTGGACGCTGCCGTTGCGTGCGCAGTGGATAAAGTGCACCGGCCGCTGGGTTTCCAGCGCCGCTTCGAGCATGGCCAGGGTCGGGGTGATGCCGACGCCGCCGCTGATCAGCACCAACGGTTTGTCGCTGTCGGTCAGGGTGAATTCGCCCGATGGCGGAAACAACTGAATGCTGGCGCCTACATGCAATTGATCGTGCAGATGGTTCGAGGCGCGGCCACCGTGTTCACGCTTGACGCTGATGCGGTACTGGCCTTTGTTCGCCAGGGCTGACAGCGAATAGTTACGACGAATCTCTTCTCCATCGAGGATCAGTTTCATGCCGATGTACTGGCCGGGTTCTGCGGCGAGGATCGGACCTTTGTCCGCCGGCTCAAAGTAGAACGAGGTGATTTCCGCGCTTTCCTCGACCTTGGCCGCGACGATGAATGCCCGCGCACCGCGCCAGCCGCCCGGCGCCTGCTCTTTCTGGTCGTAGATGCTGGTTTCAGCGCCGATCAGGATTTCGGCCAGTTGACCGTAAGCGGCGCCCCAGGCACTCATCACTTCCGGCGTGGCGATCTCGTCACCCAGCACCTCGGAAATCGCACGCAACAGGCAAGTGCCGACAATAGGGTAGTGTTCCGGGAGAATTTGCAGGGCCACGTGCTTGTTGATGATCTTGGCCACCAGGTCGCCCAACTGGTCGAGCTGATCGATGTGGCGCGCATACATCAATACGCCGTTGGCCAGGGCGCGGGGCTGATCACCGCTGGCCTGGTGAGCCTGGTTGAACAGCGGGCGGACTTCCGGGTATTCGGAGAGCATCATTCGGTAGAAATGCGTGATCAATGCTTCGCCACCGCTTTCCAGCAACGGCACAGTGGATTTGACGATTGCACGGTCTTGAACGCTAAGCATAAGGTGACTCCTGAGCTACTGGGCTTTCTAATTGACTGCCCTCTCTATATCAGTTTTCGTGCCAGCTATTTAGTTGTTAAAAATCAACTACTTAAAAACATTCTAGTCATAACGACACAGCCTGACTTATAGTCATCTCGACTACATGGAGTCACTATGACTGCAAAATCCCTGCTCACTACGTTGCTTCCCCTGGTCTCGGACCTCTCCCGCGAACTCCCCGAGGGCGAGCGTTATCGGCGTCTGCTCGAAGCCATGCGCGCCCTGCTGCCCTGCGATGCCGCCGCACTGCTGCGCCTCGATGGTGAATGGCTGGTGCCGCTGGCCGTCGACGGCTTGAGCACCGACACCCTCGGCCGGCGCTTCAAAGTCAGCGAACACCCGCGCTTCGAGGCCCTGCTCAGCAGCCCCGGTCCGACCCGTTTTGCCGCCGACAGCGACATGCCCGACCCTTACGACGGCTTGGTCGATGGCCTCCACGAGCATCTGGAAGTCCACGACTGCATGGGCTGCCCGCTGTTTATCGACGAGCGCCCGTGGGGCTTGCTGACCCTCGACGCCCTCGACCCGGAACGTTTCGAACCGATCGAACTGGACGCCCTGCAAGCCTTCGCCAGTCTCGCCGCCGCCACAGTCAACGCCGCCGAGCGCATCCAACGGCTGGCCAATCGTGTCGAGGACGAACATCAGCGTGCCGAGGTTTACCGTCAGGCCAGCGGTCAGCAGAACCGTGAAATGATCGGTCAGAGCAAGGCCCACAAACGGCTGGTGGAAGAAATCAGCCTGGTGGGCGGCAGCGATCTGACCGTGCTGATCACAGGAGAAACCGGGGTCGGCAAGGAGCTGGTGGCCCAGGCGATTCATGCCGCCTCGCCCCGGGCCGACAAGCCGATCATCAGCCTCAACTGCGCCGCGCTGCCAGACACGCTGGTGGAAAGCGAACTGTTCGGCCATGTGCGTGGCGCCTTTACCGGGGCAACCAGCGACCGCCGTGGCAAGTTCGAACTGGCCAATGGTGGCACGCTGTTTCTCGATGAAGTCGGCGAGCTCTCGCTGACTGTGCAGGCCAAGTTGCTGCGGGTGCTGCAAAGCGGTCAGTTGCAGCGGCTGGGTTCAGACAAGGAACATCAGGTCGACGTGCGACTCATCGCCGCGACCAACCGAGACCTCGCCGAAGAAGTGCGCAGTGGCCGTTACCGTGCCGATTTCTATCACCGTTTGAGCGTTTACCCGCTGCTGGTGCCAGCCCTGCGGGATCGCGGGCGGGATGTGCTGCTGCTCAGCGGCTTCTTCCTGGAGCAGAACCGCTCGCGCATGGGCCTCAACAGCTTGCGCCTGAACAGCGACGCCCAGGCCGCGTTGCTCGCGTATGACTGGCCGGGTAATGTGCGGGAGCTGGAGCACTTGATTGGTCGCAGCGCGCTGAAAGCCTTGGGGCACTGCAAGGAGCGGCCGAAGATTCTTAGCTTGAGTGCGGCGGATCTGGAGTTGCCCAGCGGCAGCGTTGAGGTCGCGTCAGAGCAACCGGCTACGACTCCGGCGGCATTGGTGTCGGGGGACCTGCGTGAGGCGACTGAAAATTATCAGCGGCAATTGATCAGCGCTTGCCTGGATCGGCACCACAATAACTGGGCGAGCGCGGCGCGTGAGCTGGGCCTTGATCGGGCGAATCTTGGGCGGATGGCGAAGCGCCTGGGCATGAAGTAGCGAGTTTTTCCTGGCGAGGGAGCTTGCTCCCTCGCCACAGGGTTCACCGTTTGGCCGCCGAAATGCATTTGGCCTAAAGCCTGCCCCCAACAAGTCGATAACCCGGCATCAATAGCTTTTGGCGACTTTCCATTCGCCCATCACCTTTTTCCTCAGAAGGTTTTTATGTCCACCACCAAAGCCCGCGCAGACTCACTTTCGCTTCTGCTGTTTACCTTGCGCAGTGGCAAGCTGATGGCGATCAACCTGCTCAAAGTCAGTGAAATCATTCCCTGCCCGCCGCTGACCAAGCTGCCGGAGTCGCACCCCCACGTCAAAGGCATCGCCACCCTGCGCGGCGCGTCGTTGTCGGTGATCGACCTCAGCCGCGCCATTGGCGAGCGGCCGCTGGAAGACCCGAACGGCGGCTGCCTGATCGTCACTGACGTCAGCCGCTCCAAGCAGGGCCTGCACGTTCAGGCCGTGAGCAAGATCGTCCATTGCCTGACCACCGACATCCGTCCGCCGCCCTTCGGCTCCGGCGGTGTGCGCTCTTACATCACCGGTGTGACGTCGGTCGACGGTACGCTGGTGCAAGTGCTGGACATCGAAAAAGTCATCCACGGCATCGCCCCGGCACAGATCGAAATGGCCCCGACCGAACTGAGCATGGAAGACGCCGAGGTGTTGGGCAACGCGCGCATCCTGGTGGTCGACGACAGCCAGGTCGCCTTGCAGCAGTCGGTGCACACCCTGCGCAACCTCGGCCTGCAATGCCACACCGCGCGCAGCGCCAAGGAAGCCATCGACTGCCTGCTGGACCTGCAAGGCACGGCCCAGCAAATCAACCTGATCGTCTCGGACATCGAAATGTCGGAGATGGACGGCTACGCCTTCACCCGCACCTTGCGCGAAACCCCGGACTTCTCGCACCTGTATGTGCTGCTGCACACCTCCCTGGACAGCGCGATGAACAGTGAAAAGGCACGTCTGGCCGGCGCCAACGCGGTGTTGACCAAGTTCTCCTCGCCGGAGCTGACCAAGTGCCTGATCGAAGCGGCCAAGGCGGTCGCCGAACAGGGTCATTGAGTTTGAACGACGCCTTTTGTTTTCTGATGCGGCGCAACCTGGTGGAGGTGGTGCCCGCCATCACCTGGCCTCCGGGAATCGTCCTGCACAATTACCGCCCCGAACTGGCTGAAGCCGTTCATCGCCTGATGGAACTGGGCTACCTGGAAGGGGGCGGTCGCGTGCCGGCGCTGGATACCTGGCAACAGCGATTCGAGACCGATCCCGAGTACGATCCTTCACTGTGTTTCATCGCCCTGGATGCCGACGGTATCGTTGGCGTGTGCCAGTGCTGGACCAGCGCCTACATCAAGAATCTGGTGGTGCATCCACGCGCGCAGGGCCGGGGGCTGGGTCGGGCATTGCTGTTGAATGCTTTCAACGTGTTTCAGCAGCGTCATGAAGGGTTTGTGGATTTGAAGGTGCTGGAAGACAACGTTCGGGCTCAGCGGTTGTATGAAAGTTGCGGGATGTATGTGGTCCGCCGGGAGCCGGTTCCAGCCTGACACATCGCCATCAGGCATACTCTGCCCACACACGCCCAAGGATGCCTGATCAATGAAAGCCACCACCCTCGCCTTTCTCTGTCTCTCCGCCCTCGCCGCTCAAGCACATGCTTCCACCCCTGAAGCCTGGGCCGCCTTCGACAAAGCGATGCTCGCCAGTTGCATCAAGGCCAGCGGCCTGACAGACGCCTTCCCCGTCGGCAAAGCCGCACAGTTCGATGACCGTGTCGACTACACCGCCATGCTCCTGCAAGGCCGCTACCCGCAAAAACACATGAAAGGCCAGCAAGGCACCGAGCTGTGCCTCTACAACAAGAAAAGCAAAACCGCCTACGTGACCGAATGGGACTCCATCCGCCTGCCGGCCAAATCCAAGTGAATGGCGCATAACTTGCTTCGAAGCAGACCTTCGCGGTGGCATTCTGTCGCCGTTTCGGGCCCAGACAGGCGACTGATCCTTCGATGAATACGACGTTTTCCTGCGTAGGTTGTGGCAAGTGCTGCAATGACCACCACGTTCCCCTGACCCTGACAGAAGCCCGGATGTGGGCGGCCGACGGCGGTCAGGTGATCGTGCTGGTGGAAGGTTTCCTGGGCAATGGCCTGGGCCTGCCGGCGCAGCAACGCGAACATGCCGAACGCCGTTCGGCGGTGGTGCAAAGCGGCGCGTCCGAAGCGTTCGTGGCCATCACCTTTGCGGCTTACAACATTGGTCCCTGCCGGAATCTTGACGAAGACAACCTCTGCCGCATCTACGAACGCCGGCCGCTGGTGTGCCGTATCTATCCGATGGAAATCAATCCGCACATTCCCCTCAACACGTCGATCAAGGAATGCCCGCCCGAATCGTGGGAGCAAGGACCGGATCTGATCGTCGGCGGGGAACTCGTCGATCAGGAACTCGCAGGACTTATCCAGCGCTCGCGTCAGGCGGATCGCGATGACATCCGCACCAAGGATGCGATTTGCGCGTTGCTGGGAATTCGGACTACAGCGCTCAAGGGCGATGGATTCACCGCGTACCTGCCGGACATGAGCGCATTCGCCACGGTTATCGACCAAGTCGCGCAACAACCGCTGACGGACGCGAGCAGTGACTGGCAGTTCCACGTGTCCGGCGACGACATCGCCGGGCAAGTGTTGGCGGCCGGCGCAGAAGTGACCACCGAAACACCGCGCAACTACGCGTTCATTTCGTTGCGCGCGGCTTAACGGCGTTCTCGCCAGAACTCCTGCGCCAACTGCCGCAAATCCCCTGCCAGCCCCGCCACGTCTTCGGAGTTGGCCTGGCTTTGCCGGCCCTCGCTCACCGTGACTTCACAGGCGGAGCGAATGCGGCTGATGTTGCGGTTGATGTCTTCACTGACCGTGCTCTGCTCTTCCACCGCCGAGGCGATTTGCAGACTCATTTCGGTGATCTGATTGACCCGCCGACTGATCGCGTCCAGTGCGTCGGCGGCGCGCCGGGCCTGTTCGACGCTGCTTTCCACCTGTTCACTGCTTTGCTGCATCACCACCACTGCATCCCGCGTGCCGTTTTGCAGGGTGCTGATCATGCGCTGAATCTCGTTGGTCGATTGCTGGGTGCGCTGGGCCAGGCCCCGCACTTCGTCGGCCACCACCGCAAAACCGCGCCCGGCATCCCCGGCTCGTGCGGCCTCGATGGCCGCGTTGAGGGCCAGCAGATTGGTTTGCTCGGCGATGCTGCGGATCACCTCCAGCACTCCGGTGATTTCGCTGCTGTGTCCTTCCAGCTGATGAATCACATCGGTTGCGTGCGCCAGTTCCTCGGCCAGACGCAAGACGGCGTGGCGACTCTCACTCACCAGTTGATGACCTTCGCGGGTTTCGCTGCCGGCCAGATCGGCCGCTTGCGAGGCTTGCTGCGCATGGCTGGCAACCTGAGCCACGCTGGCGGACATCTGATGAATCGCCGCCGCCACCTGATCGGTTTCAGCCTGTTGATCCAGCGTGCTGCTGTGACTGCTTTGCAAGTGATCGACCAGTTCCGCCGCATGCCCGGCCAGTCGCTGCGACGCATCACCGATGCGCCCCACCACCGCGCCGATCTGCGCTTCGAGCATTTGGAAGGCAAACTCGATCTGGCCGAACTGATCCCGGCGGCCGGTGTAAATGCCCTGGCTCAACGGGTTGTCGGCAATCTGTCGGGCGCGCTCGGCAAGCGCTGTCAGCGGGCGCAACATCCGTCCGGTTCCAACCGCCGCCAACCCGCTGCCCACGACAAACGCCAGCATCCCGAACACGGCTGATGACGGGTTAAGCCACACCTCGATGCCCACTACACAGGCCAGCGTCACACTGAACAATGCCACCACTTTGAGTCCCGGTGCGAACACAGGCAGGCGTTGCAACAGCGGCACCCGACCGTCGCGAAGGTTTGCGTAGGCTTTTTCCGCTGCTTCGATCTGCCGCACCGAGGGCCGGGTCCGGACCGACTGATACTCCACGGCCTGACCGTTCTGCGTCACCGGCGTGGCGTAGGCGCTCACCCAATAGTGATCGCCATTCTTGCAGCGATTCTTCACCAGCCCCATCCACGAACGGCCACTTTTGAGGGTCTGCCACATATGCGCGAAAGCCGCCGCCGGCATGTCCGGGTGACGCAGCAGGTTGTGCGTCGAGCCCTGCAACTCCTCACGGCTGTAGCCGCTGATCCTGATGAAGTCGTCGTTGGCGTAGGTAATCGCGCTGGTCAGATCAGTGGTCGAGAGGATGTTCGCATCAGCCGCAACGTCGACATTACGGCCGGTCACCGGGAGGTTGATCTTCATGGAAAGCGCGCTCGTTGGATGGAAAGAGTCGGCAGGGCTGCTGACTCTAAGCGCACTGATTCCACAAACGTTGATCTGGCTCAGGATATGAGCACTTAGCCATCATCGCGATTGAAAACCGCGGCGGATGACCAATGGCGGAGGGTGGAAACTCAGCGCTTGCCCATCGAACGACGGGTGCCGGGAGGCGCTGCGCCGGGGGTCTTGGTGTGGCCGTTCTTGGCGCCGTTCTTGTACCACGGCTGGCTGGCGGCTTTCGCGGCGGTCAGTTCACCCGGCTTGAACGGGAACTTGAACGCCGGGATCGCGGCTTTGGTTTCGCTGTCTGCGCTGGAGTCGACGCTGTCTGGCAGGTCTGCCTGGTCGTCGCTCAAGGCGTCGGCAACCGGCGGTTGTGTCGGGGAAGTCATGAAAGCTCCGGGTGATGCAATAGAATCGGGCCCGGTCAGCGAGCCGCGAAAGGCAGCAGTATACCTGTGTCGGGGACGGCAGGCTTTATGCCGCGAGTGAGTCTGTCGGGTTTTATGCTGGCTGGGCTGACATCATCGCAGGTAGCGCGGCTATCAGAGTCCGGTAAGCCGCTGTATCACACAGCTCAACAATTGCGATGCGCTATCCAACAACTGAGTCAACAACGCTTCATCCTCATCCTCATCCACGTAACCTTCGGACTTCGCCAAATTGCGCCGTTCATGGCACAAGGCGAACAATCGAACCTGCACTTTGTTCACCTCGGCGATTGCTCTTCCATAGGTATGAGCCGCTCCATCACGTCACTGTAGTGCAGCCCCTCGCCGATCAAGATCAGATCAGATCAGATCAGATCAATGTCACTGGATGCGTTTGCCTGATCCTTGGCAATGGAACCGTACACAAATGCCCAAATGACCTGTTCGGCAAAGGGCTGCAGTGCCTGGCGCAGAGGCTCGGCGATGCAGAAAGTCTTGCGAGTGATACCCGATAGTTCGGCATAAATCGGGCAATCGGGGTTGGCTTGATAATGGGTTTGGTTGCCCTGCCGGGTCATGGCCAATACGCCCGGGCGTTGTAACCGATCCAGCTCACGCATGAGACTGCCTTTCCCTACCTGAGCCCAGCGAGCAATTTCGTTAGCGTAGAAACGTTGGTCAGGTCTGCCAAACAACAAGCCCGGCACTTTTTGCTGCGTGCCCGTAAACAAAGCTTCGCTGAGAGAAAGGTTCTTCACAGTGACGACCAAAGAGTCCCAAAAAGGGAACGACAGGTCCCTTTTCGGGACCTATCAAGGCGAAAGAGCCACAAACCCCAAACTGACAGCGCCGTCAGTTAGCCGTCACCTTCCTGACCGGCGAACAGGTTTATAAAGGGAGGTATAACCCTGACCAGACTCCTCCCCCCCCAGCCCCCGGCGCCCCACTCGCATGCGAATTCAGAAAAAACCCGCCTTGATCGCCGCTCTTCTGATTGTCCTGGCAGCGTTGGGCGTGTGGTATGCCACCAAACCCGTGACAGCCAAACTCGCTGCGCCCACGGCGATCCCGGTTAGGGTGGTGAACGTCGCCGAAAAAGACGTCCCTCGCTACGTCAGCGGCATCGGCTCGGTGTTGTCTTTGCACAGCGTGGTAGTGCGCCCGCAGATCGACGGCATCCTCACTAAAATCCTGGTCAAGGAAGGTCAGTTGGTGAAGAAGGGGGACCTGCTGGCCACCATCGACGACCGCTCGATCCGCGCCAGCCTCGACCAGGCCCGCGCACAACTCGGCGAAAGCCAGGCGCAGTTGCAAGTGGCGCTGGTGAACCTCAAACGCTACAAACTGCTTAGCGTCGACGATGGCGTCTCAAAGCAGACCTACGACCAGCAACAAGCGCTGGTCAATCAGCTCAAGGCCACCGCCCAAGGCAATCAGGCTTCGATTGATGCCGCGCAGGTGCAGCTTTCCTACACGCAGATTCGCTCCCCGGTCAGCGGTCGAGTCGGTATTCGCACGGTGGATGAAGGCAACTTCCTGCGCATGACCGACACCCAGGGCTTGTTCACGGTGACCCAGATCGACCCGATCGCCGTGGAGTTTTCCCTGCCGCAGCAAATGCTGCCGACTCTGCAAGGCCTGATCAACGATCCGGAGCACGCTCAAGTGAAGGCCTACATCGGTGCCGACACCGACGGCGAAACCGGCAACCTGCTGGGCGAGGGTCACCTGACCCTGATCGACAACCAGATCAGCGCCAACACCGGGACCATCCGCGCCAAGGCCGAATTCAACAACCCCGGGCAGAAACTCTGGCCGGGCCTGCTGGTGACGGTAAAGATTCAGACAGCATTGGATAAGGATGCGCTGGTGGTGCCGCCCACCGTCGTACAACGCGGGCTCGATCAACACTTCGTGTACCGGGTCACGGGTGACAAGGTTGAAACCGTCCAGGTACAGATGGTCTATCAAGGCAGCGGACAGGACATCATCAAAGGTGTGAAACCGGGCGACGTGCTGGTCAGCGACGGCCAATCGCGGCTCAAACCCGGCTCGACCGTGCAGGTCCTGACCGAGCCACCGCAAGTGGTCCAGTCGGAGTCGAGGCCATGAAGGGCCACGGCTCGGTTTCGGCGTGGTGCATCGATCATCCGGTGGCGACGATCCTGCTGACGTTTGCCCTGGTGTTGCTGGGTGTCATCGCCTTCCCACGCCTGCCGATTGCACCGCTGCCGGAAGCCGAATTCCCGACCATCCAGGTCGCCGCGCAACTCCCCGGCGCCAGCCCGGAAACCATGGCGTCGTCGGTGGCCACGCCGCTTGAAGTGCAATTCAGCGCCATCCCCGGCGTGACCCAGATGACCTCGAGCAGCGCCCTCGGCTCGACCAACCTGACCCTGCAGTTCACCCTCGATAAAAGCATCGACACCGCCGCCCAGGAAGTTCAGGCCGCCATCAATACCGCCGCCGGCAAACTGCCCAAGGACATGCCGAACCTGCCGACGTGGCGCAAGGTCAACCCGGCCGATAGCCCGGTGCTGATTCTCAGCATCAACTCAACCTTGATGCCCGGCACCGAACTCAGCGATCTGGTGGAAACCCTGCTGTCCCGTCAGATCAGTCAGATCGACGGCGTAGGACAGATCAACATCACCGGTCAGCAACGTCCGGCGATTCGCGTGCAGGCCTCGGCGGACAAACTCGCGGCCATCGGCCTGACCCTGGCGGACATTCGCCTGGCGATCCAGAACACCAGCCTCAACCTGGCCAAAGGTGCTTTGTACGGTGAGTCGAGCATTTCCACGCTGTCCACCAACGACCAGTTGTTCCATCCCGAGGAATACAGCCAGCTCATCGTTTCCTACAAGGACGGTGCCCCGGTTCACCTCAAGGATGTTGCCACTGTCGTCAATGGTTCGGAGAATGCCTACGTGCAAGCCTGGGCCGGCGACAAGCCCGGGGTGAACCTGGTGATTTCCCGGCAGCCGGGCGCCAACATCGTTGAGACCGTGGACCGCATCCAGGCCGCCCTGCCCGGCCTCGAAGCGATGTTGCCGGCCTCGGTGCAAGTCAAGGTGCTGGTCGACCGAACCCAGACCATCCGCGCCTCGTTGCATGAAGTGGAGATCACCCTGCTGATCGCGATCATGCTGGTGGTGGCGGTGATGGCGCTGTTCCTGCGCCAATGGTCGGCGACGCTGATCGTGTCGGCGGTACTGGGTGTTTCGCTGGTCGCCAGTTTCGCCCTGATGTACATCATGGGTTTCAGCCTGAACAACCTGACGCTGGTAGCGATCGTGGTGGCCGTGGGGTTCGTGGTCGACGATGCGATTGTGGTGGTGGAAAACATTCACCGACACCTGGAGGCCGGCGATGGCATGCGCGAAGCGGCGATCAAGGGCGCCGGCGAGATTGGCTTCACCGTGGTCTCGATCAGTTTTTCGCTGGTGGCGGCGTTCATTCCGTTGCTGTTCATGGGCGGCGTGGTCGGGCGACTGTTCAAGGAATTCGCCCTGACGGCCACGTCTACGATCATGATTTCAGTGGTGGTGTCGCTGACCCTGGCGCCGACGCTCGCGGCGCTGTTCATGCGCGCCCCGGTGCATCACGCCCACAGCAAACCCACGTTCGGCGAACGGTTGCTGGCGTGGTACGAAAAAGGCCTGCGCCGCGCCCTCGCCCATCAGAAATTGATGATCGGTGTGTTCGGGTTGTCTCTCGGTCTGGCCATTGCCGGCTACATCTTCATTCCGAAAGGTTTCTTCCCGGTCCAGGACACTGGTTTTGTCCTCGGCACTACCGAAGCGGCCGCCGACATTTCCTACCCTGACATGGTGAAAAAACACCTGGCGATGGCGGAAATCGTCGCGGCCGATCCGGCGGTCGCGGCGTTTTCCCACTCGGTTGGCGTTTCGGGCAGCAACCAGACCATCGCCAACGGCCGCTTCTGGATTTCCCTGAAAAAACGCGGTGACCGCGACGTCTCGGCCAGCCAGTTCATCGACCGGATTCGCCCGCAACTGATGAAAGTGCCCGGCATCGTGCTCTATCTGCGCGCTGGCCAGGACATCAACCTGAGCTCCGGCCCGAGCCGCGCGCAGTACCAATACGTGCTCAAGAGCAACGACGGCGCGACCCTCAGCACCTGGACCCAGCGCCTGACGGAAAAACTGCGCACCAACCCGGCGTTCCGCGACATTTCCAACGACCTGCAACTGGGCGGCAGCATCACGCACATCAGCATCGACCGCAGCGCCGCCTCGCGTTTCGGCCTGACCGCCAGTGATGTCGACGAAGCGCTGTACGACGCGTTCGGTCAGCGGCAGATCAACGAATTCCAGACCCAGATCAACCAGTACAACGTGATTCTGGAGCTGGACACCCAGCAACGCGGCAAGGCCGAAAGCCTCAACTATTTCTACTTGCGCTCGCCCCTGAGCGGGGAAATGGTGCCGCTGTCGGCGCTGGCGAAATTCGATGCACCGACCGTGGGTCCGTTGTCCATCGCCCATGACGGCATGTTCCCGGCCGCCAACCTGTCGTTCAACCTGGCGCCCGGGGTGGCGTTGGGCGATGCGGTGATCATGCTCAATCAGGCCAAGGCTGAAATCGGCATGCCGGCGGCCATGAGCGGCAACTTCCAGGGCGCGGCCCAGGCGTTCCAGAGTTCGCTGGCCAGCCAGCCATGGCTGATTCTGGCGGCGCTGGTGGCGGTGTACATCATTCTTGGCGTGCTCTATGAGAGCTTCGTGCATCCGCTGACTATCATCTCGACGCTGCCCTCGGCGGGGCTCGGGGCGGTGATCATGCTGTGGATTTGCGGCCAGGACTTTTCGATCATGGCGCTGATCGGGCTGGTGCTGCTGATCGGCATCGTGAAGAAAAACGGCATCCTGATGATCGACTTCGCCCTCGAAGCCCAGCGTAAAGGTGGCCTGCCACCGGAAGAAGCGATCTACCAGGCCTGTATCACCCGATTCCGGCCAATCATCATGACCACCCTCGCCGCCCTGCTCGGCGCGCTGCCGCTGATGCTCGGCTATGGCACCGGCGCCGAACTGCGCCAGCCATTGGGGATCGCGGTGGTCGGCGGCTTGCTGGTGAGCCAGGCGCTGACGCTGTTTACCACTCCAGTCATATACTTGTGGCTTGAGCGGCTATTCCATCGGCCCAAACCAGCGCCAGCACCGATGCCGGCGTTGGCGACCACAGACTGAGGCGGGGTCATGCGCGTTCTGATTATCGAAGACGAGGAAAAAACCGCGGACTATCTGCACCGCGGCCTGACGGAACAAGGTTACACCGTGGACCTGGCGCGGGACGGCGTCGAAGGCCTGCACCTGGCGCTGGAAAGCGACTACGCGGTGATCGTCCTCGACGTCATGCTGCCGGGCCTCGACGGCTTCGGCGTGCTACGCGCGTTGCGTGCGCGCAAGCAAACCCCGGTGATCATGCTCACCGCCCGCGAGCGTGTCGAAGACCGGATCAAAGGCCTGCGCGATGGCGCCGACGATTACCTCGGCAAACCGTTTTCCTTCCTTGAACTGGTGGCACGCCTGCAAGCCCTGACCCGTCGCAGCGGCGGCCATGAACCGGTGCAAGTGAGCATCGCCGACCTGTGGATCGATCTGATCAGCCGCAAGGCGACCCGCGCCGGTACGCGACTGGACCTGACCGCCAAGGAGTTCTCGCTGCTCAGCGTGCTGGCCCGCCGACAAGGGGAAATCCTCTCGAAAACGGCGATTGCGGAAATGGTCTGGGACATCAATTTCGACAGCGACGCCAACGTCGTCGAAGTCGCGATCAAACGCCTGCGCGCCAAGCTCGACGGGCCGTTCGACGAAAAACTGCTGCACACGATCCGCGGCATGGGTTATGTGCTGGAGAGCCGTGGTGTCCAGTAATTCGATTGCGCTGCGTCTGAGCGGGATGTTTACGCTGGTAGCGCTTCTGGTGTTTCTGTTGATCGGCTGGGCGCTTTATCAACAGGTCGACAAGGGCCTGGGCCTGCTGCCCGAAGCCGAGCTGGACGCGCGTTACAGCGTGCTCGAATCCACCGTCGGCCGTTACGGTACGCCGGAGCATTGGGTGAAGATCAACAACAAGCTCAAGCTGTTGGGTGAAGAAGACAAACGCATCAGTTTCTGGATCATCAGCGGCGATCCGCACTACGAATACGGCAACCTGACGCCACAGATCCGCGACTTCGCCGATGGGCCGCTGGGCATGCGGGATCTGCAGTTGCCGGATCAGCCTTATCCGCTGAAAGTGCTGGTCAGCCAGTTTCCGGCCAAGGATCAACGACCGCCATTGCGCTTCATGATCGGCATCGACACAGAGACGTTTTTCCAGACCCAGCATCATCTGCTGGTTGCCCTGATCAGCCTCGCGATTGTCGGTGTGCTGTTGGCCTCGGCACTCGGTTATTGGGTGGCACGGATCGGTCTGAAACCGTTGATCAAGCTGTCCCAGGAAGCCCAGCGACTGGCGCCGCCGTTGCGTTCCGGGCGCTTGCGCCTGTCGTCGCTGCCACCGGAACTCAATCAGTTCGTCAACTCGTTCAACTCCACGCTGGAGCGGGTCGAACAGGCCTACTCGCGGCTTGAGTCGTTCAATGCCGATGTCGCCCACGAATTGCGCTCGCCGCTGACCAACCTGATCGGCCAGACCCAAGTGGCGCTGACGCGTGGGCGCTCGGCCGAACACTACTTCGAAGTGCTGCAATCGAACCTCGAAGAGCTGGAGCGGCTGCGCTCGATCATCAACGACATGCTGTTCCTCGCCAGTGCCGATCAGGGCAGCAAGGCGACCAAACTGACGTCCACCTCACTGGCCGATGAAGTGGCGACGACGCTGGAGTATCTGGATTTCATTCTTGAAGATGCGCAGGTCCAGGTGCAGGTCAGTGGCGATGCGCAGGTGCGGATCGAGATTGCGCATCTGCGGCGGGCGCTGATCAATTTGCTCAGCAACGCAGTGCAACACACCGAGCCCGGCCAGGTGATTCAGGTACGCATCGAGGTCGAGGAGCATCAGGTCAGCATCGGCGTCGCCAACCCCGGCTCGCCGATTGCCAGCGAGCATTTGCCGCGGTTGTTCGAGCGCTTTTATCGGGTCGATGCGTCGCGCAGCAACAGTGGCAACAACCACGGTCTGGGGCTGGCAATCGTCAAGGCGATTGCGCTGATGCATGGTGGCGATGTGTTTGTGCACAGTGACCACGGCATGAATACCTTCGGCATCCATTTGCCGGTCTGAATCACCTTGCTCCCTGTGGCGAGCGAGCTTGCTCGCGCTCGGCTGCGAAGCAGCCCCAATCGGTCACTTGGTTTTTCTGACAAACCGAGGCGCCTGGGTGCGACTGCTGCGCAGCCGAGCGCGAGCAAGCTCCCTCGCCACAAAAGCCGTCGCCCAAGCAGGCACTGTTGCCTTAATCGCAACAGTCCTTTCATGAATCCGCTCTTTTTCCCCTCTCCAAAGCGCCTTATCTTTGCCGCACCAAACAGCACTTGCCAAGCAAGAAGGTTTTAAAGATGTCCAACACCATGGGTATTGCCAGCGCGTTCGTTTTGTCCTCTTTGTTCCTCTCCCCGTTCGCCATCGCTGAAGAGTCGCAGACCTTCGTCGCGCACAATGCAGCACGCGCTGCGGCGTTCGAAGCGTATCAGAACGAAATGACGGCCAAGGCTCCGGACGCCGCGCGAACCCCTCAATCCTCTTCTTCTCAGGCCCAGCCACAGGTCGAGAAAGATAGCTGAACGCAAACTATCGCTCTATTTTCCCTCGACACTTTCATCGGCTCTTCCCGTTGAACAGTTGTCTTCAAAGCCGCTGCTGTCAGCGGCTTTTTTTTGTTGTCGCTTCATTGATCATTACATCCATTGCAACGATGCGGGTCAGTGTTCAGCCAGTCGACATCAGGACACCGATGAATACCTGCTGATCGTCGACTACCCGCTCAATGTCTTCTAAGCTTGGGTAAGTAAAGGCCAGCGCGTTTTGCTGGTCTTTTTTTTGCTCCTCAAGCAGACATCTTCCCCATGCCCGCGAGCCGCCCCAGACACGTTTCAGGCAAGACCGGTCGCCCCGAGCTCATGGTGATCCTCGGCAGCACCCTGACCGTTATCGCGATCATCAGCATCGTCACTTTCCTGTTGATCCGAGAACACGCCAACGCGCAACAGGCCGCCACCCGCAGCGCCACCACGATTGCGCAACTGATCGACGCCGACGTGCTGCGCACGGTCGAACTCTACGACCTGACCCTGCAAGGCCTGATTGCCGCTTCGCAGCGCGACGACTTGAAACAGGTTTCGGCGCAGATCCGCCATCTGGTGCTGTTCGACCGCTCTACCACGGCGCGCTTCAAGGGCGACATTCTGCTGCTGGACAAGCAGGGCGAGGTGATTGCGGACTCCTCGCTGATCGAGCCCAAGCCCGGCAACTTTGCCGATCGCGATTATTTCCTCGCACATGCTTTCAACCGCGACACCGGCATGTTCATCAGCCGACCGTTCCAATCCCGCTGCGATTGCGAGGACAGCGACGAATGGCGAATCAGCTTCAGCCGCCGCATCTCATCGGCTACGGGTGAGTTCCTCGGGGTTGCCGTCGCTTCGATGCGCCTGGGTTACTTCGATCAGTTGTTCAACAGCCTGAACATCGGCGCCGGCAGCGCGCTGTCCATCATCAACGACGACGGTATATTGCTGGCGCAGAAGCCTCATCTGGTCAATGACTCGATCGGCAAAAGCTTCGCCAATCGCCCCAATGTCCAGCGCATCCTGCGCGAACGCAACGGCAGCTTTGACAGCGTGTCGAGCGTCGACCGTGAGCAACGCCTGTATACCTTTTCCAGGGTCGGCAACCTGCCATTGACGGTGATCGTCGCGCTCTCGGGGAACGACGTGTTCGCCGCCTGGAAGCGCACGGCGATGGTGATCAGCGGTGCGACCGGCGTGTTGTGCATCGGCCTGCTTTGGCTGACCTGGCTGCTGTGCCGGGAGCTGCGACTGCGCCACCACGCCGAGCAGGAACTGGCACAGCTGGCCGCCACTGATGACCTGACCGGCGTGGCCAACCGCCGAACGCTGGATCAGACACTGCGTCATGAGTGGTTTCGCGCCCAACGGTCGGGTAAACCGCTGTCGGTGTTGATGATCGACGCCGACCACTTCAAGGCCTTCAACGATCAACATGGCCATCAGGCGGGCGACGATGCGCTACGCGCTCTGGCCAAAGTGATCGCCGAGAACGTACGGCGACCGGCGGATCTGGTCGCCCGGTACGGAGGGGAAGAGTTTTCGGTCATCCTGGCGGAAACGGACAGTGCGGGCGCACAGCAGATTGCCGAACACATCCGCGTTGCCGTGGAGCAACTGCCGTTTGTGGCGGGCATTGAATCGCCGATTACTGTCAGTATTGGCATCAGCACCTGGACCACGACCACCGACACCAGCCTCGAGCAGTTGCTGTTTGCGGCGGACAAGGCGCTGTATCAGGCGAAGGAAAGCGGGAGGAATCGGGTGGTGGCTACGCAGTGAGATCGTCGGTGTGGCGGCCCGCGATGGGGCCAGAACGAACACCGCATCACTTTCCGGCAGACATAAAAAAAGGCCACCCGAAGGCAGCCTTTAAAAACTAGAGAGGTTTTTACTTACACCGCCGCAACCGGACGCATGTAAGAGATCGGTGCAGTGCTGGCGTCTTCGAAAGTCACGACTTCCCAAGCATCTGTCTGCTCAATCAACTTGCGCAGCAGCTGGTTGTTCAATGCATGTCCGGACTTGAAGCCCTTGAACTCACCAATCAGGCTATTGCCCAGCAGGTAGAGGTCACCAATTGCATCGAGGATCTTGTGCTTCACGAATTCGTCTTCATAGCGAAGGCCGTCTTCGTTCAGTACGCCATCCGCGTCGACCACAATAGCGTTTTCAACGCTGCCGCCGAGTGCGAGGTTGTGCTTGCGCAGGTACTCGATGTCACTCATGAAACCAAAGGTACGGGCGCGGCTGACTTCTTTTACGAACGAAGTGCTGGAAAAATCCACGCTTGCACTTTGTGTGCGGTTACGGAAAACCGGGTGATCGAAATCGATCTCGAAACTCACCTTGAAGCCTTCGAAAGGGACGAAAGTGGCGCGCTTGTCGCCATCTTCCACTGTCACTTCCCGCAGGATCCGGATGAACTTCTTCGGTGCGTCCTGTTCTTCCAGGCCGGCCGATTGAATCAGGAATACGAAAGGTCCAGCGCTGCCATCCATGATCGGGACTTCGGACGCGGAGAGCTCGACGTAGGCGTTATCGATGCCCAGGCCAGCCATGGCCGAGAGCAAGTGCTCCACCGTATCCACTTTGGTGTCACCACTGACCAGCGTGGTCGACATCGTGGTTTCACCAACGTTTTCCGCGCGGGCAGGAATCTGCACCACAGGGTCGAGATCGGCACGACAAAACACAATGCCGGTGTCGATAGGTGCGGGCTTGAGGGTCAGGTATACCTTCTCCCCGGAGTGCAGGCCTACACCTGTGGCACGGATAATATTTTTCAGTGTGCGTTGTTTAATCATGGCTTGGGCCGCTTCAGCGCAAATTGCGAACTGGTATCAACAAAGGCTGGCGATAATAGCAGACCAGACCTTTGCTGAACACCAATCACCTTCATAGCCCTGATACATTCCATTAATCGGCCTGACGACGCAGGAAAGCCGGGATGTCCAGGTAGTCCAGATCATCTTGCGGATTCATCTTCGCAGCAGTCGCAGCACCGGCCTGAGCCTGGTTGCGCATGACGGTCGGACGGTCCAGGTCACGGTAGTTTACCGCTGGCGCTTCCTGACGAGCGGGAGCCGATTGTTGCGACTGAGACGCCATGGAGGTGTGAACGGTGTTGTCGATGACCTTCACAGGCTTCTCGATTTTCGCGCCCAGACCGGTGGCAACCACAGTCACGTGCAACTCGTCGCGCATGTCCGGATCGATAACGGTACCGACCTTGACCATGGCGTGCTCGGAAGCGAAGGCTTCGATGATGCTACCCACGTCGGAGTACTCACCCAGGGACAGGTCAGGACCGGCGGTGATGTTCACCAGGATGCCGCGTGCACCTTGCAGGTTCACGTCTTCGAGCAACGGGTTGCGAATGGCCGCTTCGGTGGCCTCGCGTGCACGGTTCGGACCGCTGGCGCAGCCAGTGCCCATCATCGCCATGCCCATTTCGCTCATCACGGTACGCACGTCGGCAAAGTCGACGTTGATCATACCCGGACGCTTGATGATGTCGGAGATACCGCGAACGGCACCGGCCAGTACATCGTCAGCCTTGGCGAAAGCCGACAGCAGGCTTGCGTCCTTACCAAGGATGGTCAGCAGCTTCTCGTTGGGAATGGTGATCAACGAGTCGACGCTTTCGGACAGCAGACGAATACCTTCGTCGGCGATCTGCATGCGCTTGCGACCTTCGAACGGGAATGGACGGGTCACCACCGCAACGGTGAGGATCCCCATTTCCTTGGCCACTTCAGCAATGATCGGCGCAGCACCGGTACCGGTACCGCCGCCCATGCCGGTGGTGATGAACACCATGTTGGTGCCCTGCAGGACTTCGGCAATGCGCTCACGGTCTTCGAGAGCGGCCTGACGACCTACTTCAGGATTGGCGCCAGCGCCGAGACCTTTGGTCACGCCGGTGCCCAGTTGCAGGATGGTCCGCGCGCCAATGCTCTTGAGCGCCTGGGCATCAGTGTTGGCGCAGATGAATTCAACGCCTTCAATGTTGCTCTTGACCATGTGATTGACAGCGTTGCCGCCGCCTCCGCCAACACCGATAACCTTAATGACCGGGCTTGCGGGGATGTTGTCTACGAGTTCGAACATTTTCCCTCTCCTTTGATTCTCTAGTTTTTTCGCCTACTGCCTGTATCTACAACGGTGCTGCGGTAATTCTTAGAAGTTGCCTTGCACCCAGCTCTTGATGCGATCGATCAAGGCGGCTTTCGGCTCTTCATTGCTGTAGCTGTCGCGGCTGCTGATGCCCGAGAACGAAATCCCGTCGGACTGCTTTTGCAGGCCGTACATCAACAGGCCAACGCCGGTGGAATAAATCGGGTTGCGCACCACGTCGTCCAGACCCTTGACGCCATGGGGCACGCCCAGGCGGACCGGCATGTGGAAGATTTCTTCGGCCAGTTCGACCGCGCCTTCCATCTTCGACGTACCACCGGTCAGCACGATGCCGGCCGGGATCAGGTCTTCGTAGCCGCTGCGACGCAGTTCGGCCTGGATCAGCGTGAACAGCTCGTCGTAACGCGGCTCGACCACTTCGGCCAGGGCCTGGCGCGACAACTCGCGCGGTGGACGGTCGCCGACGCTTGGCACCTTGATGGTTTCACCGGCGCCGGCCAGTTTGGCCAGGGCGCAGGCGTAGCGAATCTTGATTTCTTCGGCGTACTGGGTCGGGGTGCGCAACGCCATGGCGATGTCGTTCGTCACCTGATCGCCCGCAATCGGGATCACGGCGGTGTGACGGATCGCACCTTCGGTGAAGATCGCGATGTCGGTGGTGCCGCCGCCGATGTCCACCAGGCACACGCCCAGCTCTTTCTCGTCGTCGGTCAATACCGAGTAGGCCGAGGCCAGCTGCTCGAGAATGATGTCGTCGATTTCCAGACCGCAGCGACGCACGCATTTCTCGATGTTCTGTGCCGCGTTGACGGCGCAGGTGACCACGTGGACCTTGGCTTCCAGACGCACGCCGGACATGCCCAGGGGCTCACGAACGCCTTCCTGGTTATCGATCACGTAATCCTGCGGCAGGGTGTGCAGCACGCGCTGGTCAGCCGGGATCGCCACGGCCTGGGCCGCGTCGAGGACGCGTTCAAGGTCGGCGGAGCTGACTTCGCGATCACGAATCGCGACGATGCCGTGGGAGTTCAGGCTGCGGATGTGATTGCCCGCCACACCGACGAACGCCGAGTGGATCCGGCAACCGGCCATCAGCTGCGCTTCTTCGATCGCGCGCTGAATCGACTGGACGGTGGACTCGATGTTCACCACCACGCCTTTCTTCAGGCCGCGGGACGGATGAGTGCCGATCCCGACGATTTCCAGCGTGCCGTCGTCCGAGACCTCGCCTACCAGCGCCACCACCTTGGAGGTGCCGATATCGAGACCGACGATCATTTTGCCGCTTTGCACGTTTGCCATGGGTCCTGCCTCTTCTTAATTCTTCGCGACAGCGGGTTGGGCTGTCGTGGGCGCTACAGGTTCCCGCCAGCCAACAGCGAGGCCGTTGGCGTAGCGCAGATCGATGCGCGCAATGTTCGTAATCTGTTCTTTAAGCGTCTTGTCGTAGATGGCAATGAAACGGCGCATCTTTTCCACCTGGTTGCCGCGGCCCAGCAGCAGTTCGATCCCCGGGCCTGCACTGCCGGCGCCGGTGGTCAGGAACCAGCTGCCCCGCTCACGCAACTCCAGGCGTGCAATCGAGAAACCCAACGGCCTGAGCATCTGGCTCAGCACCTGGTATTGCTGCATCACTTGCTGCTGAGCCCGTTGTGGGCCGAACAGCTGTGGCAAATGTTCGTAGTTCGCCAGTTCACGCGGGGTGAACGCCTGACCCTGGTTGTTCAACAGCGATTCGTCGCCCCAGCGGGCCACCGGCAGTTGTTCTTCCAGGCGGATCACCACTTGATCCGGCCATACCCGACGCACTTCGGCGTGGGCAATCCAGGGCATCTGTTCCAGCTCGGTGCGCATGCTCGCCAGGTCGATGGTGAAGAAGCTCGACGCCACGTAAGGGGCGATCCGCTGCTGCACCGCTTGCTGGCTGATGTAGCTCAGGTCGCCCTGCACCGCGACCTTGGAGATCGGCCGGTCGGCGTACGGCAGCAACCGCTGTGCGCCTTCGTAAGTACCGAACCCCACCGCCACTAACATCACCGGCCAGAACAAGGCTTTGAGAAAACCAAAATTGGCTTTCGGCAGGCGCGCGGACATCGGCTCTTTGGCCACCATTCGGCTGGCACCCCGCGGCACCGGCTTGCGGCCGGGTGCTGGTGGGGGCTGATGTCTCAACTGTGCGCCTTGCATGGTCTTACCCTCGCGCCTCGATGCTGGCTGCCAGAATCGCCAGAACCAGCTGCTGGAAATCCAGACCGGCAGCACGGGCCGCCATCGGCACCAGACTGTGATCGGTCATGCCCGGTGCGGTATTGACTTCGAGGAACCAGAACTGCCCGTCGGCGTCCTGCATCACGTCTGCCCTGCCCCAACCGGCGATACCCAGCGCCTCACAGGCTTTCGCCGTGAGGTCCATCAATTCTTTTTCCTTGGTGCTGTCCAGGCCACACGGAATCCGGTACTGGGTATCGGAAGCCACGTACTTGGCGTCGTAGTCGTAGAAGCTGTGCGTCGTGCCCAGGGCAATGGGTGGCAACACCTGGTCACGCAGGGTGGCGATGGTGAACTCCGGACCTTGAATCCATTGCTCGACCAACACTTGCGAATCGTAGGTACTGGCCGCTTTCCACGCGTCGATCAACTCGGACGCGGAGGTCACTTTGGCCATCCCGATACTTGAACCTTCATGGGCCGGTTTGACGATCAAAGGGAAGCCCAGTTCCGTCGCCGCCGAAATACAATCGGCCTCGGAACTCAATACCGCGTGGCGTGGCGTCGGAATGCCGAGGCTGTGCCAGACCTGTTTGGTGCGCAGCTTGTCCATGGCCAATGCCGAAGCCAGAATGCCGCTGCCGGTGTACGGAATGCCCAGGCACTCCAGCAGGCCTTGCATGCTGCCGTCTTCACCGCCACGACCGTGGAGAATGATGAAGGCGCGGTCGATTTTTTCGTTGAGCAAACGCTGCAACAGGTCATCGCCCACGTCGAGACCGAACGCGTCCACGCCGGCGCTTTGCAGCGCGTCGAGAACCGCGTTACCCGACTTCAGGGATACCTCACGCTCGGCACTCTTGCCGCCGAACAGCACGGCGACGCGGCCGAAATCTTTCGGCGCGATCGTGGAGACGAGGTTGGCGTAAGCAGCAGTCATTTCAACTTCCCCACGCTTGGCGCGGCAACGGCGCCAGCGAACAACGGACTGTTCAACAGTTTCGGTGCAAGACCGCCAATATCACCGGCGCCCTGGCACAGCAGGATGTCGCCGGCACGCAGCAGCGGCTTGACCACCGGCGCGAGGTCGACACCGCGCTCGATGTAGATCGGGTCGAGCTGGCCGCGCTGACGGATGCTGTTGCACAGCTTGCGGCTGTCGGCGCCCGGGATCGGCTCTTCACCGGCCGGATACACTTCCATCAGCAACAGGACGTTGGCGTCCGCCAGTACATTGACGAAATCGTCGTAGAGGTCGCGGGTGCGGCTGTAACGGTGCGGCTGGTAAACCATCACCAGGCGGCGCTCCGGCCAGCCACCGCGCACGGCCTTGATCACAGCGGCCACTTCAGTCGGGTGGTGCCCGTAGTCGTCGACCAGCATCACGCTGCCGTCTTCGACCGGCAGTTCGCCGTAGACCTGGAAGCGTCGGCCAACACCCTGGAAGCCGGACAGGCCCTGGACGATGGCTTCATCGCTGACGCCTTCGTCAGTGGCGATGCAGATGGTGGCCAGTGCGTTCAGCACGTTGTGGTTGCCCGGCATGTTCACCGAGACATCCAGCGGCTCGCGGTCAGGACGCAATACGGTGAAGAAAGTCTGCATGCCCTGCTGACGCACATTGATTGCGCGCACGTCGCAGTCATCGCCGAAGCCGTAAGTGACGGCCGGACGTTTGACCTGCGGCAGAATTTCACGCACCACCGGGTCGTCCAGGCACACCACCGCCAGACCGTAGAACGGCAGGTTGTGCAGGAACTCGACGAAGGTTTTCTTCAGTTTGTTGAAGTCACCGTCGTAGGTCGCCATGTGGTCGGCGTCGATGTTGGTGACCACGGCCACCAGCGGCTGCAAGTGCAGGAAACTGGCGTCGCTTTCGTCGGCTTCGGCGATCAGGTAGCGGCTGGTGCCGAGCTGGGCGTTGGTGCCCGCGGCATTCAGGCGACCACCGATGACGAAGGTCGGATCCAGGCCACCGGCGGCGAACACCGAAGCGATCAGGCTGGTGGTGGTGGTTTTGCCGTGCGTACCGGCAACGGCGATGCCGTGGCGATAACGCATCAACTCGGCCAGCATCTCGGCGCGTGGCACCACCGGGATGCGGCGTTCCAGCGCGGTGGCGACTTCCGGGTTGGAGGTGTTCACGGCACTCGACACCACCAGCACATCGGCGGCGGAAGCGTTTTCAGCGCGGTGGCCAATGAAAATCTGCGCGCCAAAGGATTCCAGGCGTTCGGTCACCGGCGAAGCTTTCAGGTCCGAACCGGACACTTCATAGCCCAGGTTCAGCAACACTTCGGCGATCCCGCACATGCCCACGCCGCCGATACCGACGAAGTGGATGCGACGGATGCGGCGCATTTCCGGTTGCGGCATGGCTTTCTGATTCTCAACCATGGGCCACCTCCAGGCAGGTATCGACCACGTTACGGGTCGCATCGGGTTTGGCCAGGCGGCGTGCCGCAGTGGCCATGTCGGTGAGTCGTTGTGGTTGCATCAGGACCTCTGTCAGGCGTGCGGCAAGATCCGCAGCGCCAGTCGTTCTTTGCGGCATCAGGAAGGCAGCGCCTTCACGGGCCAAATAATCGGCGTTGCGGGTCTGGTGATCGTCGATCGCGTGGGGCAAGGGCACCAGCATCGAGGGCAGACCGGCGGCGGCCAGTTCACTGATGGTCAGCGCGCCTGCTCGGCACACCACCAGGTCGGCCCAGCCATAGGCGTGGGCCATGTCTTTGATGAAAGGCTGCACTTGCGCCTCGACGCCAGCCGCGCGATAGCGCTCTGCAGTCACTTCATCGTGGTTTTTGCCGGCCTGATGAAACACTTCCGGGCGCAGGTCGGGGGCGACGAGCGACAGGGCTTCAGGCAGCAACTTGTTCAACGGTTCTGCGCCCAGGCTTCCGCCCAGGATCAGCAAACGCGCCTTGCGACCGGCCAGGGCGGGTCGCGGTGTGTCGAGGAACAGCTCGGTGCGCACCGGATTACCGGTGGTCCGTCGGCTGTCCGACAGGGTAAAGGTGTCGGGGAACGCTTCACAGACTCGGGCGGCCAACGGCACCAGCAACCGATTGGCGGTACCTGCCACCGCGTTCTGTTCGTGAACGATCACCGGCACACCAGCCAGTTTGGCTGCAACACCGCCAGGACCGGTCACATAACCACCAAAGCCGACTACGCACACCGGACGCAGCTGGCGAATGATCGCCCGCGCCTGCCAGACGGACTTGAGCAACATCAACGGCGCCTTGAGCAGGGACAATTTGCCCTTGCCGCGCAGACCGCTGGCATTGATCCGATGCAGCTCGATACCGGCCAGCGGCACCAGATCGTTCTCGATGCCACGCGGCGTCCCGAGCCAATGCACGGTGTAGCCGCGGGCCTGGAATTCGCGAGCGCAGGCCAGCGCCGGGAACACGTGGCCACCGGTGCCGCCCGCCATGATCAGAACGTTAGCGCCCATGGGTCGACTCCTCGGCGAAGTCGCTCTCATGAAACTCCATCTCTTCGCTGCCCAGATGGGTTCGACTTTCCCACTCGATGCGCAGCAACAAGCCGAGACAGGCACAGCAGATCACCAACGAACTGCCGCCATAACTGAGGAACGGCAAGGTCAGGCCCTTGGTCGGCAGCAGGCCGACGTTCACCCCGATGTTGATCAGGAACTGACCAATCCACAGGAACGACAGGCCATACGCGATGTAAGCGGCAAAGAATTGCTTGGCCTTCTCGGCCCAATACCCGATGTACATGCCGCGAATACAAACGAAGACGAATAGCGCGACCGTGCACAAGGAACCTACGGCACCCAGTTCTTCGGCCAGGACCGAAAACACGAAGTCGGTGTGGGCTTCCGGCAGGTAGAACTGTTTCTGCACGCTGTTGCCCAGGCCCACGCCCAGCCATTCGCCACGACCAAACGCGATCAATGCCTGCGATAACTGATAACCGGCACCGAACTGGTCAGCCCACGGATCGGCAAAGTTGGTCAGACGCGCCATTCGATACGGCTGTACCTGAATCAGCAGCACCACCGCCGCGACCGCCAGAACCACCATCAAGGAAAAACGGAACAGCCCGACCCCGCCGAGGAACAGCATCGCCGCCGCAGCGCCCATCATCACGACGGTGGCACCGAAGTCCGGCTCCATCAGCAACAGCCCCGCCATCGGCAGCAGCACGATGAACGGCTTGAAGAATCCCATCCAGCTTTCACGCACTTCTTTCTGGCGACGCACCAGATAACCGGCGAGGTAGATCACCACGAATACCTTGGCGATCTCGGAAGGCTGAACGTTGAAGAAACTGAAACCGATCCAGCGCATCGACCCGTTCACTTCACGGCCGATCCCCGGAATGATCACCATCACCAGCAAACCGAACGCACCAATCAGCATCAGCCAGCCCAGGCGCTGCCAGGTGGCGATCGGAATCATCATGGTGACGATGCAGGCACCCAGGCCCAGCACCACGTAGATCAGGTGGCGAATCATGTAGTACAAGGCACTGCCCGACTGCACGGCCGCCACTTCGGTCGAGGCCGATGCAATCATCACCAGACCGAGGCCGAGCAAGGCCAGGCAACCGGCGAGCATCGGGAAGTCGAGATCGATGCCGCGCCCGGTAATGAGCGGTGAAGGGTACGGCTTGATGATGTTGAGCAGGCTCATGCCAGATCCTCCACGGCGCGGACGAACTGGTGACCACGGTCTTCGTAATTCTTGAACATGTCGAAACTGGCGCAGGCCGGCGACAACAGCACCACGTCGCCCGGTTGTGCTACGGCCCGGCATTGCTCCACCGCATCGACCAGCGAACCGACGCGGATCAGCGGCACGGCGTCGCCAATGGCCTCGCCGATCTTGTCGGAGTCGCGGCCCATCAGGATCACGGCGCGGCAGTTGGCCGCCACCGGATCACGCAGATCATTGAACTCGGCGCCCTTGCCGTCGCCACCGGCGATCAGCACGACCTTGCCGTCGATGTCCGCGCCCAGGCCTTCGATGGCAGCCAGTGCGGCGCCAACGTTGGTAGCCTTGGAATCGTTGTAATAGCCCACGCCATCAAGGTCACGAACCCACTGGCAGCGATGCTCAAGCCCGGCGAACGTGCGCAGGCTCGACAGCATGGCGTCGAACGGCAGCCCGACCGCGTGGCCAAGGGCCAAGGCCGCCAGGGCATTGGACTGGTTGTGGGCACCGCGAATTTTCAACTCGCGCACCGGCATCAGGTTCTGGAATTCGAAGGCCAGGTACTTCTCGCCGTGCTCCTCCCGGATACCAAAGGCCTTGAAATCAGGCTTGCCCAAACCGAAGGTCCAGCAAGGCTGGCCTTCGCCAATCAATGGACGGGTCAGCGCGTCCTGACGATTGACCACAAATTGTTTGGCGCCGCGGAAGATCCGGTGCTTGGCCAGGTGATAGGCCGGCAGACCGCTGTAGCGGTCCATGTGGTCTTCGCTGATGTTGAGCACAGTCGCCACTTCGGCGTTGAGTTGGTCAGTGGTTTCGAGCTGGAAGCTCGACAACTCCATCACGTACAGCTCGACGTCATCGCGAAGCAGGTCCAGCGCCGGGGTGCCAAGATTGCCGCCGACGGCGACACGCTTGCCCGCCGCAGCCGCCATCTCGCCCACCAGGGTGGTGACGGTGCTTTTCGCGTTGGAACCGCTGATGGCGACAATCGGCGCCTTCGCATTACGCGCGAACAGCTCGATGTCACCGGACAGTTTCACGCCACGGGCAGCAGCGGCCTGCAGGGCCGGGGTCGCCAGCGCCAGGCCGGGGCTCACGTAGAGTTCGTCGGCACGGCACAGGAATTCGACGTCCAGCTCGCCACAACGCACTTCCACGTGCGGATAGTCACGCTTGAGCGTGGCCAGTTCCGGTGGATTTTCCCGCGTATCGGCGACAGCAAACGACGTGCCCCGGTTCGCCAGGAAGCGAACCAGGGACATGCCGCTCTTGCCGAGGCCGACAACGATGCGGAAGTGGTCAGAAGCGATCAGAGACACTCGTTCTACCTCAGCTTCAGGGTGGCAAGGCCGACCAGTACGAGAATCACGGTGATGATCCAGAAACGGACGATCACGCGTGGCTCGGGCCAGCCCTTGAGTTCAAAGTGGTGGTGAATCGGCGCCATGCGGAACACGCGGCGACCGGTCAACTTGAAGGATGCGACCTGGATGACCACCGACAGGGTTTCCATCACGAACACACCGCCCATGATGAACAGGACGATTTCCTGGCGGACGATCACCGCGATGGTGCCCAGGGCTGCGCCCAGCGCCAGTGCGCCAACGTCGCCCATGAAGACTTGTGCCGGATAGGTGTTGAACCAGAGGAAGCCAAGGCCCGCACCGATCAGCGCACCGCAGAACACGATCAACTCACCGGCGCCCGGTACGTACGGGATCAGCAGGTATTCAGCGAATTTCACGTTACCCGACAGGTAGCAGAAAATGCCCAGGCCACCGCCGACCATCACGGTCGGCATGATCGCCAGGCCATCGAGGCCGTCGGTCAGGTTGACCGCGTTGCTCGAGCCGACGATCACGAAATAGGTCAGGACGATGAAGCCGGCGCCCAGCGGAATGCTGTAGTCCTTGAGCATCGGCAGGATCAGGGTGGTTTCGACCGGCGTCGCAGCGGTCATATAAAGGAAGATCGCCGCGCCCAGGCCGAACACCGACTGCCAGAAGTATTTCCAGCGGCTTGGCAAGCCTTTGGAGTTCTTCTCGATCACCTTGCGATAGTCATCGACCCAGCCGATGGCACCGAACAGCAACGTGACCAGCAACACGGTCCACACATAGCGGTTGCTCAGGTCAGCCCAGAGCAAGGTGCTCACCCCGATCGACGACAGGATCAGTGCGCCACCCATGGTCGGCGTGCCGGATTTGGACAGGTGCGATTGTGGACCGTCGTTACGAACGGACTGACCGATCTGGCGGTTCTGCAACGTGCGGATCATCCACGGGCCGTAGCACAGCGACAGGACCAGCGCGGTCAGCACACCGAGAATCCCGCGCAGGGTCAGGTACTGGAAGACCGCGAAGCCTTTGTAGAACTGTTGCAGGTACTCCGCTAACAGCAGCAGCATCAATGTTTCTCCAGGCTGGACCCGCACAAAGCGGCGACGATGTTTTCCATCGCAGCGCTGCGCGACCCCTTGATCAAAATGGTGGTGTTTGTGTCTTGCTCGGCGCCGAGGGCCTTGATCAATTCAGCTTGGGTACTGAAGTGAAAAGCCTGCTCGCCGAAAGCCATCACGGCATGGGTCATCATGGGCCCGACCGCGTAAAGCGCGGAAACCTTGCCACGGGCGTACTCGCCCACGTCGCGGTGTCCCTGCTCCGCCCAATCGCCCAACTCGCCGATATCCCCGAGCACCAGAACGGTGCGTCCGGAAAAGCCGGCGAGTATATCAACGGCAGCGCACATGGAGGTGGGGTTCGCGTTGTAGGTGTCATCGATCACGCGCATGCCATTGGTGGCCAGTTGCGCAACGGTGCGGCCCTTGACCGGCTGCACGGCGCCAAGGCCGGTGGCGATACCGAACAGCGACACGCCCAGGGCATGCGCGGCAGCGGCGGCGGCCATGGCATTGGCAACGTTATGGGTGCCGAGCAGGTTCAGTTGGACGCGCTCCACACCGTCAGGACTGTGCAGGTTGAACGCCGGGCAACCGCGAGCGTCGCGGTCCAGGTCGCTGGCGTAGAAGTCGGCGCTGACGTTGCTCAGGGCGAAGGTCAGGACTTTGCGACCGGCGGCGCGGGTCTTCCAGATCTCGAAGGCCTTGTCGTCAAGATTGAGCACCGCGACGCCATCGGCCGCCAGTCCTTCAATAATCTCGCCCTTGGCTTCAACGATTTTTTCCGGCCCGCCGAACTCGCCGACGTGGGCGGTTCCGGCATTGTTGAGCACGGCCACATGGGGTTTGGTCATGCCGACGGTGTAGGCGATTTCACCAAGACGCGAAGCACCCAGTTCGATCACGGCCGCAGTATGTTCCGGCGCGAGTTCGAGCAAGGTCAGCGGCACGCCGAGGTCGTTGTTCAGGTTGCCGCGGGTCGCCAGCACCGGACCGCGCGTGCGCAGGATGCTCGCGAGCATTTCCTTGACCGTGGTCTTGCCGCTGGAGCCCGTGATGGCGGCAACCGGATGGGTAAACGCCGCACGATTCATCGCGCCCAATTGACCCAGCGCCTGACGGGTGTCCTTGACCAGCAATTGCGGCAGCGCGCTGTCGGCGACTTCGCGCTCGACCAGGGCACCGACGGCGCCTTTGCTGGCAACGTCGTTCAGATAATCATGACCGTCGAAGCGCGGACCGGTCAGGGCAATGAACAGCTGACCCGGCTTGATCGCACGGCTGTCGATGCTGACACCCTCGAACGTGGCATCGGCGAGGATCAATCGGCCATTCAGTGCGCGGGTCAGTTCGCTCAGTTTCAGGGGTTTAAGCATGGGCCACCTCCCACGCGGTCAACGCGTGATCCGCTTCGACCAGATCAGAGAAGTCGTGGCGCTGACCGTTGATTTCCTGATAGTCCTCGTGACCTTTACCGGCCAGGACAATCACGTCATCCACCGAGGCGCTAGCGATCAACTGGGCAATCGCCTGACCACGACCGGCGACGAAAGTAACTTTGTCCACATCGGTGAATCCGGCGCGGATGTCATCGAAAATCACGGCCGGATCTTCGGTGCGCGGATTGTCATCGGTCACCAGCACGCCATCGGCCAGACGCTCGACCACTTCGGCCATCAGCGGACGCTTGCCGCGATCGCGATCACCGCCGCAACCGAACAGGCACAACAAGCGGCCTTTGGCGTGCGGGCGCAGGGCCATCAATACTTTTTCCAGCGCATCCGGGGTGTGGGCGTAATCGACCACCACCAACGGCTGAGTACCGCCACCCAGGCGCTGCATGCGTCCGGCAGGGCCTTCGAGTTTTGGCAGGACCTTGAGAATTTCGTCCAGCGCATAGTCCAGACCGAGCAAGGCGCCGACCGCAGCCAAGACGTTGCTCAGGTTGAAGCGACCGAGCAAGGTGCTGCGCAGATGGTGCTCGCCTTGCGGTGTAACCAAGGTCGCGCGCACGCCTTCGTCGTCGAACTGCGCTTCGCGGCAATACAGGTAAGCGCTGCTGTCGAGCAGGCTGTAGGTGATCAAGCGCGATTCGCGTTTTTCGGCAGCCAGTTGCCGACCGAAATCGTCGTCGAGGTTAACCACCCGGCATTTCAGATCGTTCCAGGCAAACAACCTGGCCTTGGCTTCGCCGTAGGCTTCCATGGTGCCGTGGTAATCCAGATGATCGCGGGACAGGTTGGTCATCACCGCCACATCAAACGCCAACGCGGTGACACGCCCCTGATCCAGACCGTGGGACGACACTTCCATGGCCACGGCTTTGGCACCGGCCTTTTTCAGGTCAGCCAGGGTTGCCTGCACCGCGATCGGGTTCGGTGTGGTGTGCAGGCCGCTTTCCAGCGCGCCGTAGAAACCCGAGCCCAATGTGCCGACGATGCCGCAGTGTTGACCGAGCAGGTCCAGCGCTTGCGCCACCAACTGGGTCACGCTGGTTTTGCCGTTGGTGCCGGTCACGCCGACCAGGTTCAGGTGGCGGCTCGGGTCACCGTAAAAACGCCCGGCGATGTCCGACAGCTGCGCCGCGAGGCCTTTCACTGGGATCATCGGCACATCGGTGATCGGCAATACAGTTGCGCCTTCGACTTCATAAGCCACGGCCGCCGCACCACGCTGCAAGGCGTCGGTGATGTGCGCGCGACCGTCGAACTTGCCGCCGGGGACGGCAAGAAACAGGTCGCCTGCCCGTACGTTGCGGCTGTCCAGTGCCAATTCACGGATCAACAGATCGCGGCCGGCGTGGGCGAAAATCTTGTTCAGACTCAGAGACATCAGCCGCGCCCTCCATTGGCTTTCAGCGGAACGACCGGTGTTGCGTTGGCCTGTTGAACCGGTGGCAGGTTGTCCGGCGTGATGTTCATCAGGCGCAACGTCCCGGACATCACTTTGCTGAACACCGGCGCCGATACCAGGCCCCCGAAGTAACCGGCCTTGGTCGGTTCATCGATCACCACCACGATGGCGTAACGCGGATCGCTCATCGGGCCGAAGCCGGCGAACAACGAGCGGTAGGAATTCTCGGCGTAGCCTTTGGTGCCGACCGACGTTTTACGTGCGGTACCGGACTTGCCACCCACGTGATACGCCGGCACCTGCGCACGGAATACACCGCGCGGGGCCTCGATCACTTGTTGCAGCATGGTCTGCATGGTTTTCGCGACCGCTTCCGGCAACACTTGCGTGGTTTGCGGCGCCTTGTCGGTCTTGATCAGCGTCAGTGGCGCGAGGCGACCGTTGTTGGCCAGGGCCGAGAAGGCATGGACCAACTGGATCGCAGTCACGGAAATACCGTAGCCGTAGGACAGCGTCGCGGTTTCAGCCTTGCGCCATTCGCGGTAGTTCGGCAGGTTGCCCACGCGCTCGCCCGGGAAGCCGAGGCCCGTGTCCTGGCCGAGGCCGACTTTCTGCGCCAGACGGAAAATGGTTTCGCCGCCGATATCGAATGCGACCTTACTCATGCCGACGTTACTGGAGTTGATCAGAATGCCGGTCAGGTCGAGCACCGGACCTTCACTCTTGGAGACGTCCTTGATGGTGTACTTGCCAATCTGCAAGGTGCCCGGATACACCTCGACGGTGTCGGTCGGTTTCCAGCGGCCGGTTTCGATCGCAGCGCTCATGGAAATCGCTTTCATGGTCGAACCCGGTTCGAACACGTCGATCATCGCGCGGTTACGCATCATCGCCGGTTGCAGGTTGCGACGGTTGTTCGGGTTATAGGTCGGCTGGTTGACCATGGCGAGGATCTCGCCAGTCTTCACGTCCATGATCACCAGGCTGCCGGCCTTGGCGCCGTTCTCGATGATCGCGTTGCGCAGTTCGCGGTTGGCCAGGTATTGCAGACGCAGGTCAATGGACAACGCCAAGGGCTTGCCGGCCTTGGCGTTTTTGGTCACCTGAACATCTTTGATAAGTCGCCCGCGCCGGTCCTTGATGACCTGTCGCTTGCCGGGGACCCCGGCGAGCCATTCGTCATAAGCCAGTTCGACACCTTCACGACCGTGGTCATCGATGTCGGTAAAGCCCACCATGTGCGCGGTCACTTCGCCAGCCGGGTAGAAACGGCGGAATTCTTCAATGCCGTAGACGCCCGGTACTTTCAGGTCGAGCACGGACTGGCCTTGCTCAGGCGTCAGCCCGCGCACCAGATAAATGAATTCTTTGTTGGCCTGGGCTTCGAGACGTTCGGCCAGGGCTTTCGGATCCTGACCCAACGCGGCGGCCAGTGCGGGCCACTTCTCTTTGGCCAGCTGCATTTCCTTGGCGTTGGCCCACAGGGTGGTGACCGGGGTACTGACGGCCAATGGCTCGCCGTTACGGTCGGTAATCAGACCACGGTGAGCCGGAATCGGGATGTGACGAACGCTGCGCGCGTCGCCCTGACCTTTCAGGAAGGCACGGTCGACCACTTGCAGGTCAATGATGCGCCAGCAAATCGCCGCGACCATGACGCCGAGCAAACCCACCACCAGGCGAAAACGCCATGGGAACATTGCGCCTTCGAGTTTCATCATGGCGCCACCATCTGCACGTCAGCCGCGCCGGGGATGTGCATCTTCAGTTGCTCGGTGGCCAGGACTTCGATGCGGCTGTGGGCGGTCCAGGTGCTCTGCTCGAGAATCAGCCGCCCCCATTCCGCCTGCGCCTTGTCGCGCACGCTCAACTCGCTGTACAGCGAGTTCAACAGCTGACGGTTCCAGTGGGCGCTGTATGACACGCCGATGGCCGACACAAGCACGCCCACGAACAGCAGCAGCATGAAAAAGCTTCCGCCGGGCAGTGGCTTGGCGAAAAGCTTGCTCACCGCAGCTTCTCCGCGACGCGCATGACGGCGCTACGGGAACGTGGGTTGGCTTTGAGTTCGGCCTCGGAGGCGGACTGCGCTTTGCCATGGACTTTGATTTTCGGTTCGAAAGCGACGTGACGCACCGGCAGATTGCGCGGCAGGTTGTCGGCTTCGCCTTTCACCAGCTTGCGCATGAACAGTTTGACGATGCGGTCTTCCAGCGAATGGAAGCTGATGACGACCAGACGACCGCCGATTTCCAGGCATTCCAGCGCGGCTTCGAGGCCGGCTTCCAGATCGCCCAGTTCATTGTTGACGTGGATACGCAGGCCCTGAAACGCACGGGTCGCCGGGTTCTTGCCCTTTTCCCACGCCGGGTTGGCGACTTTCAGGACTTCAGCCAGGTCGCCGGTGCGCTCGAACGGCTTGATGTCGCGACGCTCAGCCACGGCACGCGCCATGCGGCCGGAGAAACGTTCTTCGCCGTATTCCTTGAACACCCGGGCGATTTCTTCCACCGGCGCGGTGTTGACGAACTCGGCGGCGCTGATCCCGCGGGACGGGTCCATACGCATGTCCAGCGGACCATCGTTGAGGAAACTGAAGCCGCGCTCAGGGTCGTCGAGCTGTGGCGAGGACACGCCCAGGTCAAGCAAAACGCCGCTGACCTTGCCGGCAAGACCGCGCTCGACCACTTCCGAACCGAGCTCGGCAAAGCTGCGCTGCACAACGACAAAGCGGCCGTCTTCGGCCGCTAGCGCTTGCCCGGTGGCAATCGCTTGAGGATCTTTATCAAATCCGAGCACTCGACCATCGGGACCCAGCTTGCTGAGGATCAACCGACTGTGTCCGCCGCGCCCGAACGTGCCGTCCAGATAGCAGCCATCAGGACGTACGGCGAGAGCCTCGACGGCTTCGTCAAGCAGTACGGTGATGTGGTTAAAGCCGCTATCAATAGTCACAGGATCAAATCACGCAGTTCATCAGGCATGGCGCCCGGTTGTTGAATAGCAGCCAGGTCAGCGGCAGAAACCGCATCCCAGGCATCCTCGTCCCACAATTGGAACTTGTTCAGTTGGCCTACCAGCATCGCGCGCTTGTCCAATCGGGCATATTCACGAAGACGCGGCGGAACCAGAAAACGACCACTGCCATCGAGCTCGAGGTCGACGGCATTACCAATCAGTAAACGTTGCAGACGGCGGTTCTCTTCGCGAAGCGAAGGCAGTGCGCGCAGTTTGGTTTCAATAATTTCCCACTCATCGAGGGGGTAAACACACAAACACGGATCAACGGCATCAATTGTGACGATTAGCTGCCCGGAACTACGCGAAACGAGCTCGTCACGGTACCGGCTCGGCATGGCGAGACGGCCCTTTGCGTCGAGACTGATAGCGTTAGCTCCGCGAAACACGTCAGCGTTTCTCCAAATATTAGCGTTTTGCGTTCAAAAAACCCACTTCATGCCACTTTCCGCCACTTGCGCACACTATAGGAATGCGGCCACCGCACCGTCAAGGCGCGGATTAAAGGAAAACCCTTACAGAACTGAGATTTAGGAGCGTATTAGGAGGGGTAACGAGAATCTGGCGGATGAATCTGTCCAATAACTTGAATCAGCACTGGAGGCTGCACTCAGAAGTTAAAGTAGTTTGTTAAGAGTAAGATTTTTTCGGTATTACAAAAGAGGATATGCGATGGATTATGCAAGGAGGGAAACTGCCATTACGAGCGCCCTGCTCAACGATTCAAGCAGGGAGGAAAAAAGGTGGAGAGTCGATCTGTAAGCCGGGTTCTGTCTTGAACAGTCATTCGTCTACGATGGCCATCACTGGACATCTTTAGCAACCTACCCGGTCCCAGCGCGGGCCACGCCTTGGGACCCTATTTGGTCTTGCTCCAAGTGGGGTTTACCTAGCCACGAACTGTTGCCAGACGTGCGGTGCGCTCTTACCGCACCTTTTCACCCTTACCGGCGCCGAAGCGCTTAGGCGGTTATTTTCTGTGGCACTTTCCGTAGGCTCACGCCTCCCAGGCATTACCTGGCACTTCGCCCTATGGAGCCCGGACTTTCCTCCCCCCCCTAATTTTCATAGAAGGCAGCGACTGTCCGATCGACTCTCCGCCGCGAAGGTTAACGGCAGAGCGGCCGAAGAACAAGCGTTAAACGCCTTCAGCCACGCCTGCACGTCGGGTTTTACTCGCCCTTCTGTTTATCCAGCGCCACCTGATACAGAACATTCTTGCGCTCGCCGGTAATTTGCGCCGCCAAGGCTGCGGCACGTTTGAGCGGCATCTCTTCGAGCAACAGATTGAGAATGCGCATGGCTTCACTGCTGACGGCGTCCTCGGTTTCGGGGGCCGACCAGCCCGCGACCAGCACCACGCACTCACCGCGCTGCTGATTGCTGTCCGACTCGACGAACTCGCGCAGCTCGGCCAAGGGCAGGCCTTTGAGGGTTTCGAAGGTTTTGGTCAGCTCCCGCGCCAGCAACGCCGGACGCTCCGGGCCAAAAACCAGCTCCATGTCTTGCAGGCATTCAAGGATGCGGTGTGGGGCCTCGTAGAAAATCAGCGTACGCGGCTCTTCTTTAAGCAGTTCAAGACGGGCACGACGACCGACAGCCTTCGCCGGCAGGAAGCCTTCGAAGATAAAACGATCCGAAGGCAGACCCGCCGCCGACAGCGCCGCGATCAATGCACAGGCGCCCGGAACCGGCACCACGTTGATTCCCGCCGCGCGAGCCTGACGCACCAGGTGATAACCCGGATCGGAAATCAGCGGCGTCCCGGCATCGGAAATCAGCGCCACATCGTCGCCAGCGAGCAGGCGGGTAATAAAGCGGCTACCTTCATCCCGCTCATTGTGTTCATGGCAGGCTGCCAGCGGCGTAGGAATGCCGAAGTGCTGCATCAATCGCTGGGAGTGACGCGTGTCTTCGGCGGCGATCAAGGCCACTTCGCGCAGGATCTTCAGCGCGCGCGCGCTGATGTCGTCCAGGTTGCCGATGGGCGTCGCCACCACATAAAGCGAGCCAGCAGCGGAATTCAAAGCACCTGGAGCAGTCAAAGCGCACACCTCATGATCGGTAAAAGCCGCCATTGTAGCGCGTAGCGATGCTTTCGATACGCGCAAGCAAGCCCGGTTTTTTAAGCCATTTGTGCAGTGCTGCAACATTTGTACGAGCTAAATTGATCGATTCACGCCAGCAACATCGCGCCCCGGCCAGTGCTTGGGTACAATTCCACGCTAATTTGATCGAGTATCAGGAACACTACATGATCGCTTGCCTGCGGCTGTTCACTGCCCTCTGCCTCGCTGCCTTGCTGGCGGCTTGCGCCAGCTCGCCCTCTTCCAGCCTTGGCGAACTTCCACGGACCCCGGATGCCAGCATCGAGCAACTGCTCGATCAGGCCGCCAAAAGCAAAACACCGGAGCAAGCTGCCCTGCTTCGCTTGAGTGCGGCAGACCTGGCTTATCGCCAGGGCAATGCCGGCCAGTCCGCGCAAATCCTGCAACAAGTGCCGGTCGAACAACTCAAGCCTGGCCAACAGGTATTTGCCAGCACCCTGGCGGCTGAACTGGCCATGACGCGCAATCAGCCGAAAGCTGCGCTGACGGCCTTGAGCCACCCGAGCCTGCAGCGCCTGGGCGAATTGCCTGTCGAACAACAGGTTCGCACTGGCACCGTGCATGCCCGCGCCCTTGAAGCCGATGGCCAGACCCTCGCCGCCGCACGGGAGCGTATTTTCATCGCGCCGATGCTGAGCGGTGAAGCGGCAAGCAAAAACCACGAAGCGATCTGGACCCTGATCGCCTCGCTGCCAACCGATCAACTGCAACCGACCACCAACGACGACCTCGGTGGCTGGATGGGCCTGGCGCTGGCGGTGAAAACCGCTGGCACCCTGGAGCAGCAGCAAGCCGCGATCGACACCTGGCGCGCCCAGAACCCTAAACACCCGGCCGCCGCCCAGTTGCCCCTGCCACTGACCAGGCTCAAGGAACTGGCCAGCCAGCCCCTGAGCAAGATCGCCCTGCTGCTGCCGCAAGACGGCCCGCTGGCAACCGTCGGCAAAGCGCTTCGCGAAGGTTTCATGGCGGCCCATTACCAGGCTCAACAAGCCGGTCAGAAACCGCCAGCCATCGAGTTCTATGACAGCTCGCGCCTGACCTCCCTCGACGAGTTCTATCGCAAGGCTCAGGCCGATGGCGTGCAACTGGTCGTCGGGCCACTGGAAAAGCCGCTGGTCAAACAGCTCAGCGCTCGTCCGCAGCTGCCGATCACGACCCTGGCGCTGAATTACAGCGAAGGCGAACAAGGCCCGGCGCAGCTGTTCCAGTTCGGTCTTGCCGCTGAAGACGAAGCGCGCGAAGTGTCCCGTCGCGCTCGCGCCGACGGCCTGCATCGCGCCGCCATCATGGTGCCGAAAGGCGAATGGGGCGATCGCGTACTGAGAGCGTTCAGCCAGGATTGGCAAGCCAACGGCGGCAGCATCGTTGCCACCGAACGTGTAGACCAGCCGGTGCAACTGGCCCAGCAGATTGCCGACATGTTCCAGCTGCGCCAGAGCGAAGGCCGCGCCAAGAGCCTGCAAAGCACTGTTGGTTCGCAGGTAGCCGCCCAGCCGTCGCGCCGTCAGGACATCGAGTTCATCTTCCTGGCCGCCACACCTCAGCAGGCCCAGCAGATCAAGCCGACCCTGAACTTCCAGTACGCTGGCGATGTGCCGGTGTACGCCACGTCCCACGTGTTCAGCGCCAGCGGCGACGCCAACCAGTACAACGACATGAATGGCGTTCGTTTCTGCGAAACCCCATGGCTGCTGGATGCCAATGATCCACTGCGCAAACAAGTGACTGCACAATGGCCACAAGCCGGCGGCAGCCTGGGCCGCCTGTATGCGATGGGCGTCGATGCCTATCGCCTGGCTCCACGCCTGGGGCAACTCAAGGCACTGCCGGACAGCCGCATCGAAGGCCAATCGGGCAGCCTGGGCATGACTCAGAACCAACGCGTGGTGCGCCAGTTGCCATGGGCCCAGTTCGTCAACGGCCAGGTTCAACGCCTGCCGGACACCCCGCGCTGATGCCTGACAGGTCACGCCAGCAAAGCGGTAAAGATGCCGAGCGCCACGCGCTCGAGCATCTTCAACAACAGGGTCTGCGCCTGCTGGCGCAGAACTGGTTGTGTAAACGCGGCGAGCTTGATCTGGTCATGCTTGATGGCGATACAGTAGTATTCGTTGAAGTTCGCTACAGAAAAAACACTCAATGGGGTGGCGCGCTCGATAGCATCGATGAGCGCAAACGGCAGAAACTGATTGTTGCCGCGCAGTATTTTCTTCAGCGCGAGTCGCGTTGGGCCAATTCCCCTTGCCGTTTCGACGTGGTCGCCATCGACAGCAACCACGATCAGTTGAACTGGCTGCAGAATGCCTTCGACAGCTGATCGCGTGCGTCCCGAAACGGACACTTTCACCCAACAATTTTGCTCTTTGCTTTGCGGGCTGCACATTCATGTGCCGAGTAGCCGCGCTAATTAAGGTCACACAGATGGACATGCAATCCCGAATTCGCCAGCTTTTTCAGGCCAGTATCGACACCAAGCAAATGGCGATGGACGTACTTGCACCGCACATCGAGCAAGCCAGCCAGGTGATGGTCAACGCCCTGCTCAACGAAGGCAAAATGCTGTCCTGCGGCAACGGCGGCTCCGCCGGCGACGCCCAGCATTTCTCGTCCGAGCTGCTCAACCGCTTCGAACGCGAGCGCCCGAGCCTGCCGGCTATTGCGCTGACCACCGACAGTTCGACGATCACCTCGATCGCCAACGACTACAGCTACAACGAAATCTTCTCCAAGCAAATCCGCGCGCTCGGCCAGCCGGGCGACGTATTGCTGGCGATTTCCACCAGCGGCAACTCGGCAAACATAATTCAAGCGATCCAGGCCGCACATGATCGCGAAATGATTGTCGTAGCATTGACCGGTCGCGATGGCGGCGGCATGGCGTCGCTGCTGTTGCCCGAGGACGTCGAGATTCGCGTACCGGCCAACGTCACCGCACGTATTCAGGAAGTCCACCTGCTGGCGATCCATTGCCTTTGCGACTTGATCGACAGCCAACTGTTCGGGAGTGAAGAATGACCCCTAATCGCCTAGGCCTTCTGGCCTTGACTCTGTGCCTTGGCATCAGCGGCTGCACTTCGGTGGTTAACGCCAGCCGTGAAGCACCGATCGATGATGACCGCGGCACGCGCACCTTGGGCAGCAAGATCGACGACTCTCTGATCGACACCAAGGTCGGCGTGAACATCGCCAAGGCCGATCCAGCCCTGGACAACGATTCGCACATCGTCGTCACCAGCTTCAACGGTGTCGTGCTGCTCGCCGGCCAAACCCCACGCGCAGATCTCAAGGCCAAGGCCGAACAGGCCGCCGCCGCTGTCCAGCGCGTGAAAACGGTACATAACGAACTGCAGGTGCTGCCGCCCTCTGGCTTCCTTGCCCGCCAGAACGACACCTGGCTGACCTCCAAGATCAAGACCCAGATGCTCACAGATCCGAACATTCCGGGCTCGCGCATCAAGGTTGTCACCGAGAACGGTATCGTTTACTTGCTGGGCCTGCTGACCAAACAGGAAGCGGCTCAGGCGACCAATCTGGTGCAGGGTGTTTCCGGGGTGCAGAAGATTGTGAAGTTGTTTGAGTACATCGACTGACACTGTACGAGCTATCGAGCGAAACGAGGCTGCGATCTTCTGATCGTGGTTAAAAGCAAAATCAAAAGATCGCAGCCTTCGGCAGCTCCTACGGTTTGAAAGTGGTGAAGTAATAAAAAAGGCGATCCTCTCGGATCGCCTTTTTTATTACTTCACCACTTTCAAACTGGGTCGACCGCTGGGACGCGGCGGCTCACTGTCGGGTGGCGGAAGATCATCATCCGGCTCAATCTCTTCCTCGTCTTCCATAGGCGATTCCAGATCAAACACCATGCCCTGACCGTTCTCCCGGGCGTAAATGCCCAGGATCGATGCGATAGGCACGTACAGAGTGTGCGGCACGCCACCGAAGCGCCCTTCGAAGCTGACCGCTTCGTTGTCCATGTGCAAATGGCGCACGGCGGCCGGCGAAACGTTCAGGACAATCTGTCCGTCACTGGCGAAACCTTGTGGCACCTGCACCGACGGATATTCGGAGTTGACCAGCATGTGCGGGGTGCAGTCGTTGTCCACAATCCACTCGTAGAGCGCGCGGACCAGATAAGGTCGACTGGAGTTCATAGCGGCTCCTTAAGCCTTAGCGCATATCGCGTTCGACACCAGACAGACTCGCCTGGAAAGCCTCACGCGCAAACGAGCGCTCCATATAATCAAGCAGCGGCTTGGCAGGCCGCGGCAGTTCAATACCTAGAATCGGCAAGCGCCAGAGTATTGGCAATAGGCAGCAATCCACCAGACTTTGTTCCTCGCTGAGGAAAAACGGCTTGTCGGCGAAAAGCGGCGACACGCCAGTCAGGCTTTCGCGCAGCTCTTTACGAGCCACCACGCGAGCTGCTTCCTTGGTCCGCGAATCCAGGATCAGATCCACCAGACCACACCAGTCACGCTGAATACGATGAATCAGCAAACGGCTGTTGGCACGCGCCACTGGATAAACCGGCAGTAAAGGCGGATGCGGGTAACGCTCATCCAGATATTCCATCACCACGGTCGACTCCCACAACGCCAGGTCACGATCGACCAGGGTGGGCAGGCTTCCGTAAGGGTTCACCTCAATCAGTTTAGGCGGCTGACGGCCAGCTTCCACATAAATGATCTCGGCGCTGACACCCTTCTCTGCAAGTACGATACGCACTCGGTGGGAATAGTGGTCGGCGGGGTCGGAGTAACAGGCCAACCGATTGGTCACGCCCATGGCGGTCCTCCTCGCTTGTTGAAATTATCGGAAGCGGAAAAAACGCGCGCGCCCAGAGGGCGCCTCCCGTAACGCCTGGATGACCAGACTCGTTACATTTTCAGAGACGCCCTGGGGCGCGCGCGATTAACAGCAATTGCTTGAAACTTTATCAGTGCACATCTTTCCAGTATTCGCGCTTGAGCAAGTAGGCGAATACAAAGAAGAACGCCAGGTACAGCAACACATAGGTACCGATGCGCTGATGCTCCAGCTTAACCGGGTTAGCCGAGTAAGCGAGGAAGGTTACCAGATTCTTGACCTTCTCATCGAACTGCTCTTCGGTCAGAGCACCGCTCTTCGGCACAATGGTTAGCTGATCGCACGCTTCATGAGTCAGCGCGGTACCGGTCAGCGGATCATATTGCTTCTTGCCGTCCTCGACGATCTGGACCTGTTTGCAACCGACGACCTGACGACCTTGCAGGCCCACCAGGACGTTCGGCATGCCCACGTTCGGGAAGACCTTGTTGTTCACGCCCCAAGGACGCGCCGGGTCTTCGTAGAACGACTTCAGGTAACCGTAGAGCCAGTCCGTACCGCGAACACGAGCCACCAGGGTCAGGTCGGGCGGTGCAGCACCGAACCAGGTCTTGGCGTCAGCCGGCTGCATGCCGATGCTCATGTGGTCGCCAATCTTGGCGCCGGTGAACACCAGCTTCGACAACATCAGATCGTGAGGAATACCCAGATCGTCGGCAACACGTTCGTAGCGTTGGAACTTGGCGCTGTGGCAGCCCATGCAATAGTTGGCGAACGTACGTGCGCCGTCCTGCATGGCAGCTTTATCGGAAACGTCGATGTCGACTTTTTCCAGCGCCGGGCCCGCTTGTCCTGCTGCGAAAGCAAACACTGGCAGTGCAGTGAGCATCAATACCGCAAATAGCTTTTTCATCAGCCAGTCACCCTTTCCGGAACCGGTTTGGTCTTCTCGAGCCTGGTGTAGAACGGCATCAGAATGAAGTAGGCGAAGTACAGGAAGGTACATACCTGCGACAGCAGCGTACGACCCGGCGTCGGAGCCAGAACACCCAGAATGCCGAGGATCACGAACGAAATGCAGAACACCACCAGCCAGATTTTGCTCAGCCAGCCTTTGTAGCGCATCGACTTGACGGGGCTGCGATCCAGCCACGGCAGGACGAACAGCACAGCGATGGCTGCGCCCATGGCGATAACGCCCAGGAGCTTGTCCGGAACCGCCCGCAGAATCGCGTAGAACGGTGTGAAGTACCAGACCGGAGCGATGTGCTCAGGGGTCTTGAAGGCGTTCGCCACTTCAAAGTTCGGCTTCTCGAGGAAGTAGCCGCCCATTTCCGGGAAGAAGAACACGATCGAGCAGAAGATAAACAGGAACACCACCACGCCGACGATATCTTTCACGGTGTAGTACGGGTGGAAGGCAATGCCGTCCAGCGGTACGCCGTTTTCGTCTTTGTGTTTCTTGATGTCGACGCCGTCAGGGTTGTTCGAACCGACTTCGTGCAAGGCCAGAACGTGCAGCACCACCAGACCGAGAATCACGATCGGCAGGGCAACAACGTGCAGGGCAAAGAAGCGGTTCAGGGTGATACCGGAAATCAGGTAGTCACCACGGATCCACTGGGTCAGGTCGTTACCGATGACCGGGATCGCACCGAACAGCGAGATAATCACCTGGGCGCCCCAGTAGGACATCTGGCCCCACGGCAGCAGATAACCCATGAAGGCCTCAGCCATCAGCGCCAGGTAAATCAGCATGCCGAAGACCCACACCAGCTCACGCGGCTTCTGGTACGAACCGTAGAGCAAGCCACGGAACATGTGCAGATACACCACGATAAAGAACATCGAAGCGCCGACGGCGTGCAACATACGCAGGATCGAGCCGTACTCGACGTCGCGCATGATGTATTCGACGGAGGCAAAGGCTTCTTCCGCCGACGGGGTGTAGCTCATGGTCAGCCAGACACCGGTGACGATCTGGTTGACCAGAACGAGCAGTGCCAAGGAGCCAAAGAAATAGAAGAAGTTGAAGTTCTTCGGGGCGTAGTACTTGCTGAGATGGTCTTCCCACATCTTGGTCGCGGGAAAGCGCGCATCAACCCAATCCATGAACTTGCTCATCACGCTTTCTCCGTATCGACGCCAATGACAATGATGTCATCGGTCTCATAGGAATGCGGGGGAACTGGCAGGTTCAAAGGCGCAGGTTGCGACTTGTAGACGCGGCCAGCCAAATCGTAGTGGGAACCGTGGCAAGGGCAGAAATAACCACCTACCCAATCCTTGCCCAGATCCGCGGGCGCCACTTCTGGACGGAAGGTCGGCGAGCAACCCAGGTGTGTGCAGATACCGATCAGCAGCAGAACCTCTGGCTTGATCGAACGCGTTTCCGGGTCGACATAAGTCGGTTGAGTCGAGTTCTTGGAGGTAGGGTCAGACAGCTGGCCCTCGATCTTTTTCAGATTCCCCAGGATTTCCTCGGTACGGCGGACGATGAACACCGGCTGACCGCGCCACTCAGCAATCATCTGCTGGCCTGGCTCGATTTTGCTGACATTCACTTTCACCGGTGCACCTGCGGCTTTCGCCTTGGCACTGGGAAACCATGACCCCACGAACGGGACCGCAGCCCCCACCGCTCCTGCAGCACCCACCACGGATGTGGCTGCTACCAAGAAGCGACGCCGGCCTGCATTCACGCCGTCATTGCTCATTCAGTCCTCTCCCATCAGCTTTGTGGCCTGTTAAATCAGGCATCTACTAAGTAAAACTATGTACTTATAAAAATTTTGCCGAATGGTAATGAAAAGCCCCAATTCTGACAAGGTAATTACCGAAGGGCTCCACTGCCAAGCCTTGCAGTATAGGGGCTCTACGGCTGTGGCAAGTTGTCACAGAGCAATTCTTTGATAAATCGCGCCCATAAAAAAACGCCCAGCTTCGCGAGGAAACTGGGCGTTCTTTTTGAACGCGAAAGCGAATTAACGCTTCGAGTACTGCGGACGCTTACGCGCTTTACGCAGACCGACTTTCTTACGTTCAACTTCACGTGCGTCACGGGTTACGAAGCCGGCTTTGCGCAGAGCACCGCGCAGAGTTTCGTCGTAGTCCATCAGAGCGCGAGTGATACCGTGGCGGATTGCGCCAGCTTGACCACTTACACCACCGCCGATCACGGTGACGTAGATGTCGAACTTCTCGACAGTCTCAGTCAATTCCAGCGGCTGACGAACTACCATGCGGGCAGTTTCGCGGCCGAAGAAATTATCCAGCGAACGGTTGTTGATGGAGATGTTACCAGTGCCCGGACGCAGGAAAACGCGTGCGGTTGCGGTCTTGCGACGGCCAGTGCCGTAATTTTGAGTCGCCGACATAATGAACTATTCCGTTAAAACTTCAGTTCTTGGGGCTGCTGAGCAGTATGAGGGTGTACAGCGCCCGCATAGACTTTCAGCTTACGATACATGTCGCGACCCAGCGGGTTCTTAGGCAGCATGCCTTTGACCGCGGTCTCGATCACGCGCTCAGGGGCTTTAGCGATCAGCTTTTCGAAGTTGATCGACTTGATGCCGCCCGGGAAACCGGAGTGGGAGTAGTAGATTTTGTCGGTGGTTTTAGCACCGGTTACACGAATCTGCTCGGCATTGATAACGACGATGTAATCGCCGGTGTCAACGTGAGGAGTGTACTCAGCTTTATGCTTGCCACGCAGACGGCTCGCGATTTCGGTGGCCAGACGACCCAGGGTCTGACCTGCAGCGTCGACGACAAACCAGTCGCGCTGTACTGTTTCCGGTTTAGCAGTAAAAGTTTTCATTCTTTATAGCCTCAGGGGCCGCCCTGTAAATTAGACGGCGGATCTTACTGAATAGTGCGTACTTTGACAAGTCAAAGGCAGCCGGATACAGACGCTTTCGGGGGCTCGGGTCGGCGCGTCCGTTCAACGGCAAGATTCTTCGGCGGCGGCGCATCACTTCCACTGCAGAAAGAGGTGCGCAATTATGCAGATTGCGAAAAATATTTCAACCTGCTTTTATGATTGTTTTGCCCAAGGAGCACCCGATGGACTATCGACAGCTAGGCCGAACCAATCTGAACGTGAGCGCCATCTGCCTCGGGACCATGACCTGGGGCGAGCAAAACAGCGAGGCTGAAGCCTTCGCACAGATTGAACGGGCCAAGAGTGCCGGGATCAATTTCATCGACACTGCCGAGATGTACCCGGTGCCGCCGAAGGCCGATACCTATGCCACCACCGAGCGCTACATCGGCAATTACTTCAAAAGCCGCGGCGATCGTGCCGACTGGATCCTGGCCAGCAAGATCGCCGGCCCCGGCAACACCATCGACTACATCCGCGACAAAAACCTGCGCCACAACCGCCAGCACATCACCGAAGCGGTGGATGCCAGCCTCAAGCGCCTGCAAACCGATTACATCGACCTCTATCAGTTGCACTGGCCGGAGCGCAGCACCAATTTCTTCGGTCAACTGGGCTACAAACACAAAATCGAAGCCAACCTGACGCCGCTGGAGGACACCCTCGAAGCGCTGGACGAACAGGTCAAGGCCGGCAAGATCCGCCACATCGGCCTGTCCAATGAAACGCCGTGGGGCACCATGCGTTTCCTGGCGCTGGCCGAAGCCCGTGGCTGGCCACGTGCGGTGTCGATCCAGAACCCGTACAACCTGCTCAACCGCAGCTTCGAAGTCGGCCTGGCGGAAATCGCCATCCGCGAACAGTGCGGCCTGCTCGCCTATTCGCCACTGGCGTTCGGCTTTCTGTCGGGCAAGTACGAAGGTGGCGCGCGTCCGCCGAAGGGCCGCCTGAGTCTCTACAGTCGCTTCAGCCGCTATTTCAATCCGCAGTCGGAAGCAGCGTGCAGCCGTTATGTCGCACTGGCCCGTGAGCACGGCCTGGACCCGGCGCAAATGGCGCTGGCGTTCGTGACGCAGCAACCGTTCGTGACCAGCAACATCATCGGCGCGACGACGCTGGAACAGCTGGACAGCAATATCGCCAGTTTCGAGCTGAAACTATCCGACGAAGTGCTTGCGGGGATTGAGGCGATTCACAAGGATCACCCGAATCCCGCGCCGTAAATTGTAGCGCCAAAGAAAAAATCGCAGCCTTCGGCAGCTCCTGCATGGGATTGACGTACACCCTGCAGGAGCTGCCGCAGGTTGCGATCTTTTCACCCATCACAGAGATTCAAAGCGACCGCGCAATAATCTCCTTCATGATCTCGTTGGTGCCGGCATAAATCCGCTGCACCCGCGCATCCGCCCACGCACGCGCAATCGGGTATTCCCACATGAACCCGTAGCCGCCATGCAACTGCACGCACTCGTCGAGCACCTTGCACTGCAGGTCCGTGCCCCAATACTTGGCCATCGCCGCCGTCGGCACATCGAGTTTGCCTTGCAGGTGCAACTCCAGGCAGCGATCGACGAAGACCCGGCCAATCTGAATTTCGGTCGCCATTTCCGCCAGCTTGAATCGGGTGTTCTGGAAGTCGGCAATCGCCTTGCCGAACGCCTTGCGCTCGCGGGTGTACTCCAGCGTCCATTGCAGCGCAGCCTCCGCCGACGCCAATCCGCCCACAGCGACCGTCAGACGCTCCTGCGGCAATTCCTGCATCAGATACGCGAAGCCCATCCCGGCCTGCCCCAGCAGGTTTTCCTTGGGCACCCGAACGTCCTGGAAAAACAGCTCCGACGTGTCCTGCGCCTTCATGCCGACTTTCTCCAGGCGCTTGCCCTTGGCAAAGCCGGGCGTGTCGGCCTCGACCAGAAACAGACTGGTGCCCTTCGCGCCCGCCTTCGGATCGGTCTTGGCCACGACAATCACCAGGTCCGCGAGATAGCCGTTGGTGATAAAGGTCTTCGAACCGTTGATCACGTATTCGTCGCCATCAAGCACCGCGGTGGTTTTCACCCCTTGCAGGTCGGAACCCGCGCCCGGCTCGGTCATGGCAATCGCCGTAACCATCTCGCCAGACACCAGTTTCGGCAGGTATTTGTGTTTCAGCGCTTCGCTGCCGTAATGCAGGATGTACGGCGCGACGATGTCCGAATGCAGGGAAAAACCGATGCCGGTCAGGCCCAGACGCCCCACTTCTTCGATCACCACCGCACTGTAGAGAAAATCAGCTCCCAGCCCGCCGTACTCTTCCGGCAAATGAGAACACAACATCCCCGCCTCCCCCGCCTTGTTCCAGAGTTGGCGATCGATATAGCCCTGTTTCTCCCACTGCCCATGAAACGGCACGGCCTCTTTTTCGAGGAAGGTTCGCACGCTGTCGCGAAAAAGTTCGTGCTCGGGACTGAACAAGGTTCTGGGGATCATGCGACACCTGTCGTTATTGTTAGGAGGAATTGACCTTCAGAGACTAAGCCCCGCATCCGATACAGGACACTGGACACATCCGACAAAAAATAAGACGATCCAGCCGTCTGGTGACCACTTTCCCCTATAAGAATAAAGTTGAATTATGTCTAACCAAGTCTCCACGCCCTTGCGGCGCGTCAGCATCCTGGCTATCGACCGGGTTTTCGCTTCCACCCTCATGCAAGCCAAGGATTTCTTCCACCTGGCCAGCCTGCGCTACGGCAAACAACTGGGCCAGGGCCTGACACCGGCGTTCGAAACGCGGCTGGTCAGCCCCGATGGCAAACCGGTGAACAGCTTCAGCGATGTGATCATGCCGGTGGACGGCGGCCTGGAAAACGCCGACGTCATCATCCTCCCGGCGTTCTGGGACGATTTCGAAACCCTTTGCCAACGTTACCCACAGGTCCTGCCGTGGCTGCGCCAGCAACATGCTCGCGGCGCGGTACTTTGTGGCGAGGCCACGGGGGTGTTCTGGCTCGCCGAAGCCGGGCTGCTCAATGGCAAGGAAGCGACCACCTACTGGCGCTTCTTCAATGCGTTTGCCGAGCGTTTCCCGAAGGTTCACCTCAAGCAGGACAAGCACCTGACCGACGCCGACAACCTGTATTGCGCTGGCGGTACGACCTCGGCGTGCGATCTCTATATCTACCTGATCGAGCGCTTCTGCGGCGCCAACGTGGCCCAGGCCGTGGCTCGCGACATTCTTTATGAAGTGCAGCGCAGCTATTCGCCGGGACGCATCGGTTTCGGCGGGCAGAAGCTGCACCAGGACGTGATCATCCTGCAGATCCAGCACTGGCTCGAAGAACATTTCGCCGACAAGTTCCGCTTCGAAGACGTCGCGCGCGAGCACGGCATGAGCATCCGCAACTTCATGCGCCGCTTCCAGACCGCCACCGGCGACAAGCCGCTGCATTACCTGCAACGCCTGCGCATTGAAACGGCAAAGGGCTTGCTGTCCGGCAGCCGCAAAAGCATCAAGACCATCAGTTATGAAGTCGGATATGACGACGCGAGTTTCTTCGCACGACTGTTCCGCCAGCACACGGAATTGTCTCCGAACCAGTATCGGCAGCAGTTTCAGCAGGCGGCTTAAACGCTCGACATTAAACACACGTGGGAGCTTGCTCCCACTGTGGACCTTGCATGTGCAGGGAGTTGGCCATGCATTTTCCTACGCAAATTGCTGAATAAAGAACGACAAAGCCACCGATCAGGCTCACAGACACAACCCCTGAAAAGTCCCAGCATCCTTCCCTGCTTTCAACATCAGGGAGGATCAACAGTGACCATCGGATCAAGCTACGAATACCCGGCACACGCGACCAAGACTGCCGCTCGAACAAAGCGCTCGACTGACGCCAAATGGACGGCACGTTTTCCAAATCCCCCAGACCTCTGCTTCGACTATCGAGCATTGGTCGAACAGGAAAACGGCATCGCCAAAGCCACCACCCCGCACCATAAGATCTGCATCATCGGTGCAGGTGTCACCGGGCTTACTGCCGCCAGAGAACTCTATCGTTGCGGCTTTACCGATATCACCCTCATTGAACAATCCAGGAGAATTGGCGGCCGGCACCTGACCGTTGCTGGAAGCCAGCGCTCCTCGACGAGCCACACCCCCTTTGAAATGGGCGCAATGCGCATGCCTTTCTTCAACAGGGCAGACGAACCGCCGACAGACGGCCGCTCGCTGATGGCCTACTACGCGAAGACGTTTGATTTGGCATTTTCGGATTTCGCCAATCCCGGAAGCCAATGGGTGACCTCGACCGGAATTTATCTGCGAGAGGGCAGCATGGGCGACGGTCAAACTCCGCAAATGCTTATCTGGAAGAATGAAGATGGCCAGACACCACCTCCCGGCGATGAACTGCAAAAGGTTTATGCCAAGTGGAAAACCTTTGCCGATCGCATGACTCGGCACGTCGCAGAGGTCTACGCCAGCCAGGAATGGGAAGGCATGTGGGACGCGATCGTCGAAAAGTACCAAAACATTTCATTTCGCGACCTCGTGAGCATGGCGCCCCTTGAAGATTGGGATGAACGATCGCCGGGAGACTTCGGCGGAATGGGCATGTCCGCGCAAGAGTCGGCCGTTTTCTATGCCATCGGCATCGGCGATGGCAGTTGGGGAGCGTTTTATGATGTCTGCTCCCTTTATCCCCTGCGTACTGCGATTTTCGGGTTCAGCAGCCAGTTGCAACTGATCCATGGCCGGGTGGATGCTCAGGGCGATCCGTTGGCGTCACCCTATCTGCAGAGCAAAGCCGTATTTGATTCAAAAGGGCTGACTTTCGACGGCCCCCGTTACATCGGACTCGCTGCTCTGGACGAATGTCTGCTGTTCATGAAAACCGCGGAAACCGGAAAATCTTTCTACGATCATTGCAGTGAAAGGGGCAGTGGTTTGCTGACGGATTCGTCCGTCACAAAACTCAAAAAACTGCCCGATCAAAAAATACGCGTCTGCTACGACTGGAAACACAGCCAAGACGAGCACTCCCAGGAACAGTTCGAGGACTTTGATTCGGTCATCATGACCCTTCCTTCCTGGTTGATCGAAACCCGGATCAAGCTTGAAAACTTCACGCCACACATGCTGCCTTTCGAAACGATCAATGCCTATAAAACGGCGCATTGGGAAACCAGCTGCAAAGTCTTCGCACCGCTGAAGAAATCTTTTCTTTCGAAAAACGGAAAAATCCCGCAAGCCATCGTCACCGACAGTTTTATCCACGACGTCTACACCTATCGCTACAACGATACCTACAGCTATGACTGCATCCTGTTGAGTTACACATGGGAGGACGACGCCACCAAGCTGGCCTCATTTACGGACAAGGAACTGGTAAGCAAATGCGCCAAAGAGCTGGACCGAATCCTTATGAACGCCGCCAACATCCAGGAAAAGATCTCTCCCTACATCGGGCTTGATCAAGCAGTGGTCCAACGTTGGATGACCGACAAAAATGCCCTGGGATGTGCAAAGTTGTACCGGCCCGGCACCTACTACGACGCCGTAGGCCTGATGAAATACAACAGAGACTTCGCGCATGTTTCAGGCCTGTATTTGTCCGGAGAGTCATTTTCAGTCGATGCCGGCTGGACGGAGCCTTGTTTCCGAGGCGCCGTTGATGCGGTCATTCACATCTGCAACAAAACGTCTGCGACCTTCAATGGCGGGTTTTCCTTGAGCGACTATCCACACTACAACGTCAGGGCCTGATCACTTGCAGGAGCCACGAACGGGTCTGATTAGGATCCGGACTACAACCTAAACGGAAGTGGCTGACTTACGCCGATCTGCTGATTCACCTCTTATAAACACGCAATTAAACAGCGTGAATAACTATAAAAAGAGGTCATCAACAATGAGTGAGCCAATAAGCCCTGTTCGTGTAGCAGTCGTGCAATTCGACCCTCAGGTCGGCGTGAAGAATCGTGAAGGAAATCTGCATCGCAGCCTGCAACTGGCGCTGGAAGCTGTAAACGGCGGAGCGAATCTCATCGTCCTGCCTGAACTCTCAAGCACCGGGTATTACTTCAGCAGTAGACAGGATGCGTTCGATCACTCGGAGGCGATTCCCGGAGGTGCAAGCCTGCAAGCCTGGATGGAATTCGCCCGCCAGCACAGCGTTTACCTCGTAGCCGGTCTCGCCGAGCGCGACGGCATGCAGCTGTTCAACACCGGCGTCCTGGTAGGGCCGGAAGGACTCATCGGCAAATACCGAAAGGCTCATTTGTGGAACCTGGAAAAACTGTGGTTCACGCCGGGCGATCTGGGTTTTCCGGTTTTCGATACACCGATCGGCCGTATCGGGTTGTTGATCTGTTGGGATATCTGGTTTCCGGAGGTGCCGCGAATTCTGAGTCAGCAAGGGGCGGATATCATTTGCAGCCTGAACAACTGGGTCTGGACGCCACCACCTCTGTTCGATGACGCCGGCAAGTGCATGGCTTCGTATCTGACAATGACCGCTGCGCATGTAAACAATGTGTTTATCGCCGCGGCCAGCCGAATCGGCGAAGAACGAGGGGCTCGTTATCTGGGTTGCTCGCTGATTGCCGGAACCAATGGCTGGCCGATCGGCACTGTCGCCTCGGCGGACCAACAAGAAATCCTGTTTGCCGATATCGACCTGACCAGTGCCCGCAGCGCACTCATCTGGAACAACCTGAACGATCTGCATCGCGATCGCCGAGCCGATCTCTACGATCAGATGCTCGGTTACCGCCAGCATTCGTGCCTCCCGCGCTGACAGGGGGGTTGACTCATGCAAACCACAACCCAGAAAAAACGACTTGCCCACCGATCGCCATTCGACACGGCGATCATCCTGCTGATTATCGGCACCCTACTGCTGGCGACCTGGCTTTCATTCACCCACCGTACTGCCTGGTCCGCTCATTGGCCCGGTTACGGCGATTTGCTTTCAGGTCTTCCCGAACCAAGTGCCTGGTTACGCTGGGTGCTCGGAGACATCAGCGAAGTGGCGTTCTACAAGCACGAGTTCGCCTCTATCGGGCTGTTGGCTGGCGCCTATCTGGCCTACTGGGCGAATCGGACCGGAAGATCCTGGCAAGGTTTTGCCATCTCGTACGGCAGCGGATTATGGCCGTGGCTGGTCACCAGTTCATTGCTTGGGCTACTGCTGAGCAACCTGCTTTGGGGCTGGACGGTAACCGCCACTAGCTGGCAACCCACCTTCGCCGCCTTCGTTTCACTGCCGGCAGCAATGGTGCTGATGTTTGGCGGTGGCTGGAAGGTCACGGTCAACGGCGCAATCATGGGGGCCATGCTCGTCACACCGATGTGTCTGCTGATGGTCAATTACCTGTGCAACCCGCTGGGACTGCCCGTGGTGATTGGTAATGTCTCGGGCATGGCGGTCGCCAGCGTGCTGGCCTTTCTGCTCTGCCGTTATCTGCCAAGCCTGGTGAAGTCAGAGCCATCTACAAATCCATGCCACCCAGCGCCCGAACCCACCGCCACCCAAACGCCTGACTACGGAGTGATCTGGAGTATGCGCCGAGTCTTGGCGGACTTTTCGGAAGCGCCATTCTTTGGCAACGAATGGGCGAGCCTCGGCCTGATTCTGGGCGCCTTGCTGGCGTTCACGCTTAACCCGTTGAGTCCGGTCTACGGTTCGCAGCTGCTGCCCCAGTTGATTGGTGCACAAGCACTGACCTCAGCGCTGGGTGTACTGATTTGGCGTCGGCACTGGATATCGTATGGCTGGTATCCCACCTACGTTCCGCTGGTGTCGGTGGTGCCGGCGGCGCTGCTGACGTACGGCGGCAGCTGGCAGGTCATCGTCATGAGCGCACTGCTGGGGGCCTTGATTGCGCCGCCTCTGGCGTGGGCGATTGCCAGGCGGTTGCCGGCGGACATGCATGGTTTCATCGGCAACGTTCTGTCCATGGCCATCAGTACGCTGCTGATCATTCCATTCATCGGTTTCCTGATGACCCACTAACCCCAAGCCACTCGGCTGTAGCGCGGACGCGGTACAGCCAACCTCTTCACGCTCAAGCGAGGTAGCACATGGACTTACCCGAACTGGCCATCGCGGCGCTCGGCGGCACCGTAAGCATGCAAGCCAGAAACGCCGGCGAAGGTGTTATTCCCACACTCACCGGCGAAACGCTGCTGAATTCGGTACCGGAACTGACGACACTGGCACGGGTCAACGTTGAAACACTCGGGCTTATGCCAAGCGCATCACTGGATTTCGAATTCCTGCTGAGCGTCCTGTCCTGGGCAAAATTCCAGATCAAGCAAGGTGCCGTCGGAGTTGTCATTACCCAAGGCTCGGATACCCTCGAAGAAACGGCCACCTTTTTCGACTATTTGTGGGACTGCGATGAACCGTTGGTCCTGACCGGCGCCATGCGTTCAGCGGCCCAGGCGGGGGCTGATGGTCCCGCGAATCTGTTGGATGCGTGCCGGGTAGCACTGGCTGCAAACAGCCGTCGGCGAGGCGTTCAAGTGGTCATGAACGGGCAGATTCACGCCGCGAGCGCCGTCCGAAAAACCGACTCATTGGCGTTGCAGGCGTTTTCCTCGCCCATCGTCGGTCCTGCCGGCATGCTCATTGAGACCAGCGTCCGATATATGCGCCCGCCAACCCAGCGGAACATCTTGCCGCTGCCGCAGCAAACAACGCAGAAAATCGCCCTGCTGGAAGTCTCGCTTTCTGCGGACACCCTTTTCCTGAACAACATCCTCGACCTCGGATACGACGGGCTTGTAATCGCAGGATTTGGTGCAGGGCATGTTCCCGGAAACTGGTCTGATGTGATCGAAACTATCGCCCAAAAAATTCCTGTCATCATTGCAACCCGGACAGGGTCCGGTTCTACCGCGCGATCCACCTACGGTTTTATTGGCGGCGAGATGGACTTGATCCGTAAAGGCGCGTTGATGGCTGGATTGCTTTGCCCTCGCAAAGCCCGAATTTTGTTGTGGTTGCTCGTTGGTTGCCAGCGGCAGCATCAACTGACGAGTTATCTCTGGGAAATCTGATACTCCCCCCTGTGGGAAATTCTATGGCGCAGGCTCGTTCCCAGAAATTGTGGTGAGCAGACAGCGCACAAAAAAAGGGCCTGCATCAGCAGGCCTTTTTTATTTTCCGAAACGTCCTACGGCTTATGCGCCCGGGACAGGAATTCGTGGGACTGCATTTCCAGCAGCCGGCTGAGGGTGCGCTGGAACTCGAAGTTCAGGCGACCGCCGGTGTAGAGGTCTTTGAGCTCGACCTCAGCGGAAATGATCAACTTCACGTTACGGTCGTAGAACTCGTCGACCATGTTGATAAAGCGTCGGGCGATGTCGTCGGTGGTGACGCTCATCTGCTCGACACCGCTGAGCAACACGGCGTGGAAGATCTTGCCCAGTTCGATGTAATCGTTCTGGCTGCGCGGACCGTCACACAGTTCGCGGAAGTCGAACCAGGCCACGTCATCGCAGGTGCGCAAGGCACGTATCTCGCGGTTCTCGATCATCAGCACATCGTTCTCGATGGCTGCCGTGCATTCCGGCGTCAGGGCGCGGAAGCTCTTGCGCAGGCTTTCGTGGGACGCTTCGTCGAGCGGGAAGTGGAACAGCTCCGCTTGCTCGAGGTGACGCAGGCGGTAATCGACGCCGCTGTCGACGTTGACGATTTCGGTGTTCTGCTTGATCAGCGCGATGGCCGGCAGGAAGCGTGCGCGTTGCAGGCCGTCCTTGTACAGGCCGTCCGGCACGATGTTGGACGTCGCGACCAGGGTCACGCCGTTCTTGAACAGCTCTTCCATCAACGTACCGAGGATCATCGCGTCGGTAATGTCGGAGACGAAGAACTCATCGAAACAGATCACTCGCGACTCGTCAGAGAAGCGCTTGGCGATGATGGTCAGCGGGTTTTTCTCGCCGCCGAGGGTCTTCATCTCTTCGTGCACGCGCTTCATGAAGCGGTGGAAGTGAGTGCGGGTCTTTTCCTTGAACGGCAACGCTTCGAAGAAGGTGTCGACCAGGTAGGTCTTGCCGCGGCCTACGCCACCCCAGAAATACAGGCCCTTGACCGGCGCCTGCTCTTTCTTGCCGAACAGCTTGCCGAGCAGGCCCGGTTTGCTCTGCGAGGCGGCGACCAGATCGTCGTACAGGCGCTGCAAATGGCGCACGGCAGTTTCCTGCGCGGCGTCATGGAAGAATTCCGGGCGTTTCAGATCAGCTTGATATCGTTCTAGGGGCGTCATAATTCGTTAGCAAGGCAACAAAAACGGGCCGTCACTGTAGCGACGGCCCGCAGGAATGGCAATCAGCCCTTGGTCGGGCCGAGCCGTCGATTATTCCTGAACCGGTGTCAGCGCAATCCGCAGGGCGTCGATGGCGACGTCGCGAGCGGCACTGTCGGCGAAGGCCGGGCTATCGGCAACGCACTCGCCTTCCAGCCAGACACTGAAGCTCAAGTCTTCGCTGCGCACGTCCAATGGCTGGCCCGCTTGCAGTTGCTTGGTCACCTGACCGGCGGTTTTACCATCGGCGAAGTTGCGCGACAGCAGCAATTGCTCTCCATCGGCCGCCAGCAGACGGAAGCGGAAGCTGCCGTCGTCTTCACGGAAGCTGACAAAACGCGCGGCTTTTGCGGCTTTCTTCTTGGTGGTCGCCGCGACCTGAGTCTGAGCAACGAAAGAACGCAGGCCCACCGCTTCACGCAGTTCGTGGAGGAACGGTGTCGCCACCGAGCGAGCCTTTTTGGCACCGACTTGCAGGATGTCTTCCAGATCCGCCGGGCGCTCGATCAGCTGGTGATAACGCTCACGGGACTCGCCCAATTCGCTGTCGAGCAGCTGGAACAGGCGATTCTTCGCCTCGCCCCAACCCAGCCCCTGCAACAGTTCGCTGCGGAATTCGTCGGACTGCGCCGGGGTGGCGAAGGCCTGGAACAGCGTGAACAGGTGCGAATTGTCCGGATCCTTGGCTTCGCCCGGCGCGCGGGAGTCGGTGACGATCCGCGAGATGGCGTCCTTCATTTCCTTGGCGCTGCTGAACAACGGGATGGTGTTGTCGTAGCTCTTCGACATCTTGCGACCGTCGAGGCCTGGCAGCGTGGCGACGCTTTCTTCGATCAGCGCCTCGGGCATGGTGAAGAATTCTTTGCCCTGGCCGAACAGGTGGTTGAAGCGCTGGCCGATGTCCCGGGCCATTTCCACGTGCTGGATCTGGTCACGACCGACCGGCACCTTGTGGGCGTTGAACATCAGAATGTCTGCGGCCATCAGCACCGGATAGCTGTACAGGCCCATGGTGATGCCGGCATCCGGGTCTTCGCCGGTTTCGACGTTCTTGTCCACCGAGGCCTTGTAGGCGTGTGCGCGGTTGAGCAGCCCCTTGGCGGCGACGCAGGTCAGCAGCCAGGTCAGCTCGGGAATTTCCGGGATGTCGGACTGGCGATAGAACGTCACGCGGTCCACATCCAGGCCACCGGCCAGCCAGGTCGCGGCGATTTCCAGACGCGAGCGCTGGATGCGCAGCGGGTCATCGCATTTGATCAGGGCGTGGTAGTCGGCCAGGAAGTAGAACGAATCGGCATTGCTGTCGCGGCTGGCAAGGATCGCCGGGCGGATGGCGCCGGCGTAGTTGCCCAGGTGCGGCGTGCCGGTGGTGGTGATGCCGGTGAGAATACGGGTACGAGTCGTCATGGGTAATCGCTTGTCAGACTGCAATCAATTCGAAAGACGCGGCAGGATCAGATCCTTGAGATCAGTCAGCTTGCCATGAAAAAAGTGTCCGCATTCTGCCACTTTCAGCAGCTCATGGGGGCGCTCGAGTTTCGAGGACCAGTCGTAGACAAGTTGCGGATCGATGACTTCGTCGGTTTCCGGCTGGATCAGGGTCAGTTCGCCATGCTGCGGCAGTTGATCCTGATCTCCCAGACGCATGACCGCAGGCGCGATCATGAACACATGCTTGAGCTGCTCGCCCTTCACTTCCAGGCGTCCGCCGAGACTGGCTGCAACAAATCCGCCGAAGGAGAAACCGAACAGCGTCAGCGGCAAATCAGGATGCTCGGCCCGCAGCCATTCGGCCGCCGCCTGAGCATCGTCGACTTCGCCGGTGCCCATGTCGTGCGTGCCTTCGCTGGCACCGACGCCACGGTAATTGAAACGCAAAGTAACCAAACCGGCATCGCGCGCGGTGCGCTGCAGGGTCGAGACCACTTTGTTGAGCATGGTGCCGCCCTGCACCGGGTTCGGGTGGCAGATCAGCGCAATGCCGCGAGGCGCTTCATTGTTCAGGTAAAGCGCTTCCAGTTGGCCGACCGGGCCATCAATCACTACAGGGGTTTCGCGCATAAGCAAGGAAGGAACTCCGTGACCTCGAATCGGGTCGACTCGTCTAGCAAATTGTCTGTGCCGATGTATTGCGAGTGAATCGCGGTATACAGCGCAGGTTCGAGCCGTTAACGTAAAGCAAAGCCGTTTATAGAGGAAGGACTCGTGGAACACTCGCTCTTAGTTTGGTTGTTGCCGACTCTTGCCCTGGTTGTGGGTGTCGCCATTGGTTTCCTGATCGCTCGCCTGGTGCCGAACGCCGCGCCGAGCAGCACACAACGTCAGCTGGAAGACATTCAGGAACGTTTCGACAGTTATCAGAACGAAGTGGTCACCCACTTCAACAGCACTGCAACCCTGGTCAAGAAACTGACTCAGAGCTATCAGGAAGTGCAGGATCATCTCGCCGAGGGTGCCAATCGCCTGGCCCTGGACGAGCAGACCCGCCAACGCCTGCTGGCCTCGCTGCACGCCGACGCGGCAGCCGCCCCACGGGAGCGCCTGACGCCGCCGCGCAATCAGGAGCCGCCTCGCGATTACGCCCCCAAAGCCCCGAACGCGCCGGGCATGCTCGATGAGCATTACGGCCTGAAGAAGTAATCAGGTTTCACGCGACATGAAAAAGCCCCCGGATGAGTGATTGTCCGGGGGCTTTTATTTCCAATGAGCTCTTCGCTGAAACGGGCGGCCTCCGGTAGGAGCTGTCGAGTGCAACGAGGGCTTTTGATTTTTTTAGAAGCAAGATCAAAAGATCGCAGCCTGCGGCAGCTCCCACACAAAAAAAACCGCCCGATCTGTTGAGAATCGGGCGGTTTTTTTACGCCTGGGGTTCAGTCAGACGATTATGGATACTGTTGAACAGTACCTTGCTGCTGACCACCATACTGCTGACCCGGAATGGCCTTCAGGTTGACCTCGACCCGACGGTTCTGCGCCCGGCCATTGACGTCAGCGTTGCTGGCAACCGGATTGTCCGGACCGGCACCCCGTGCCGACAGGTTTGCACCGCTCACGCCTTGCGACGTCAGGTAGGTTGCCACGCTCTGGGCGCGACGCTGGGACAGGTCCATGTTGTGCTGACGGCTGCCGGTGCTGTCGGTGTAGCCGACGATCTCGATCTGGTTCTGGTTGAACTCCTTGAGCGAGCCTGCCAGGTTGTTCAGCGGCTGATAGAAGCTTGAGGCGATGTTCGCCGAATCGGTGGCGAACGTGATATTGCCAGGCATGATCAGCTTGATCTGATCGCCCTGGCGCTGCACTTCGACGCCGGTATTGGCCATGCTCGCGCGCAGCTTTTTCTCTTGCTGGTCGGCGTAGTAACCGTAACCGGCAGCGGAAGCCCCCACCACGGCGGCACCAATCAGCGCCCCCTTGCCTCGGTTGTTGTGGTCAATGGCGGCACCGGCCAATGCGCCGGCCAGAGCACCGAGGCCACCGTACTTCGCGGTTTTGCTCATGCCCGTGGAACCACCGTCGGCCTGGCCTTGATTGTCGTAAGGATTAGGCGAGGCACAGCCCGACAGCAAAGCCACAGCCGTAGCGACAATAATCAAACGCTGCTTGGTGAACATGAAGAGCTCCTACTTTCTGCATTCTAGGGTGCAACGGAACAAGGCATCGGCCTTAGCGGGCTTTGGATCATTTCGGGCGGCGAAAATTCCATCGGCTACCGTCAGGCCCGCACAAAAGGGTTGTCACGCATTTCATCGCCCAGGCGCGTGTCCGGCCCGTGCCCCGTCACCACTGTCGCGTCCTCATCAAGCGTATACAGCCGTTGCTTGATCGAACGCACGATGGTCGCCTGATCGCCACCCCACAAATCCGTGCGCCCTACCCCGCGACGAAACAGCGTGTCACCGGCAATCAGCAGCTTGGCCTCTGAAAACCAGAAGCTCATGGACCCCGGCGTGTGACCGGGCGTATGCAATGCCACGCCGCAGCCGCAGGCCAGTTCTTCATCATCAGACAACCAGCGATCGGGGGATGGAACCGGGGTATAAGGCACACCGAACATCTGGCATTGCATCTCCAGATTGTCCCAGAGGAACTGATCTTCCTTGTGCAGATGCAAGGTCGCGCCGGTTTTTTCCTTCAACTGACCGGAAGCCAGGAAATGATCCAGGTGCGCGTGGGTGTGAATGATGCTGACTACCTTCAGGCCCAAGGCGTCGAGCCGAGCCAGGATCAGCTCGTGATTACCACCCGGATCGACCACGATGGCCTTTTTCGTTACCGGATCGCCGATGATCGTGCAGTTGCACTGCAACGGGCCGACTGGGAAAGTTTCGCGGATGAGGGTCGGTAGTTGGGACATCGGGGCATGCTCGATAAACAGGGACGGGGGATTTTCGCACACATTGGCATCCCGCCCTTTACCGCCATGTGTATCGACAAACGACGTCAGCCCAAAACGCCCAACGCCTTCGCCCGAGCCACCGCCTGCGTGCGACGCTCAACCCCGAGTTTGCTGTTGATATGGCTGGCATGGGTTTTAACCGTGTGCAGGGAAATAAACAGCTGGTCGCTGATTTCCTGGTTCGAGCAGCCTTGGGCAATGAGTTTCAGAACTGACAGTTCCCGGGAGCTGAGCTGTTCGCAGGATTGTGAGGGTTCCGGGGCAATGCGTGCAGCGACAAGGGGGAGCCGTTCTGAAAGGCTCTGCGAAACCGCCGCTTTTGCGCAGTTCTGCAGCTGCTCGCGAACCCAGTCAGGATATCTGCTCAACAAACCGTCAAAAGGCTGCAACGCGCCGCCGCTGGCCGCTTCCAGGGACTGAGCGAAGGCTTGACGGGCTTCAGGCTCACGGTTGTGCGCAAGGAGCAGTTCGGTTTTCTGTGTCAGGGCCATCACACTGAGCAACTGCCGACCGGATTGCTGACCATGCTCGAGCAACGCGTTCAATCGCCCCTCGGCCAGCATCGGTTGCGCCTGAATGACCTCCAGCAAGGCCTGTTGCAACTCGATATGCAGCGGCAGTTGCGGATGGAACTCCGGAGGCGCCGCCGGCTTTTCGCCGTTGTAGGTCTGGCCCAGTCGCGCCAGCCAGGCCTCCGCCAGATCGGTACGGCCCTGAGCCAGCCAGAGTTCGCATTTGACCAGGGTGATCATCGCCAGGTAGTAGATCGGCGGTACGTCCCAGATGTGCATCAGCCGTTCGGCTTCGGCGAGTTCGGCAAACGCCTTGGCGAATTCACCGCTGCTGCCTTCGAGCCTGGCGATCACGCAGTGGCCGATCAGTACGCTGATGTCCCGGCAAGCACGAGCTTCAGTCAACCCCGCCTGCAAGCGCACCTGCGCCGCCTGCGGTTGCAGGCGCAGGGCCAGCAGAAACCCCTCGTACAAGGTCAGCCGGGCGCGTACGGCATAGAGTCGTTGCGGCGACAGACCTTGCAGTCGTTGCAGCCCTTGGCGCACCTCATCCAGCGAACGCAGGATTTCCCCTCGCGCCTGCAGCACCCGGGCGCGATCGTAATGGGCCAACGCTTCGAACAATGGATTGCCCACCCGTTGCGCCAGCTCCAGGGAATCACGGTTCAGGCCGCGCGCCCGCCATAAGTCGCCGTCGGCAATCGCCAGGTTGGACAGGGTTGAAAGGCACATCAGGCGCTGGCCGTAACGCTTGGACGGCAGACTCTCCAGCGCTTCGGTGCAATACAGCAGCGTCAATTCGCGATTGCCGCGACCGCGCGCAATGATCCCGCTCAAGGCCAGCCATTGCGCCAGCATGGACTTCTGCGCAGTGGCCGACGGCGCCGGCAGGAAGCGGCTCAGGTGACTGGCCAGCTCCTCGGCGGCATCCAGCTGACAGGCCAGCCCCAGCGCCCAGCTGTAGAGCACGATCAAGCGTGGCGTGCTGATCAGCAGGCTGTCGGGCAAGTCCATTTTCCAGCGCAGCAACATGCCGACGTTCTGTTCGGCCAGCAGTTGTTCTTCGGAAAGGTTCTGTACCAGGTTGGCCGCCACGTCCAGGTGCCCGGCGCGCAACGCCTGTTCCACCGCTTCATCGAGCAGGCCCTGGGCATTGAACCAGCGACAGGCGCGCAGGTGCAGGCTGGCCGCCGGCACCATTGCCTGACGGGTAGGCCGGGTGCGCAGCAGGTCGGAAAACAGGTGGTGATAACGATACCAGTGACCGTGTTCGTCCAGCGGTACCAGGAACACCTGATGCGCGAGCAGAAAACCCAGGATCTCGGCACTGTCATGCGCCTCGCGAACGGCGTCGCACAGTTCGCTGCAAAAACGCTCCTGAGGCGCTGTGTCATACAGAAATGCCTGCACCTCGGCGGGCAGGCAATCGATGACTTCTTCGAGCAGGTAATCGCGAATCAGCCCTTCCCCACCGTGCAGGGACTGGGGCAACGCGCCTTCGGAGCCGGCTTCGGAAGCCGCCAGCAACCAGAAACGCAAGCCAGCGACCCAGCCCTCGCTGCGCTGGATCAGGCTCTCCAGCGCTTCGCCGCGCAGGGAGGTGCTGTGTCGATCGAGCAGGGTCAAGGCTTCGTCGTGGGTCAGGCGCAGATCCTGTTCATGCAACTCGAGCAATTGCCGCGACAGGCGCAGGCGTGCCAGATGCCAGTCCGGACGCTGGCGACTGGTGACCATCACCAGCAAGCCGTCGGGAAGATGATTGAGGAAAAATTGCAGGCAACGATCGAGCACCGGCCCCTGGGCCAGATGGTAATCATCGAGTACCAGCAGCAGTGGCGCCGTCGGCAACAAATGCACGGCCAACTCGTCGAGCAAACCGTCCAGCCATTCTTCGAAGGCAAACGGCTGATGCCGCTGACGCATTTTCAACAGGCCCAGGGACTGCCTGCCCAATTGCGGGAAAAAATCCTGAAGGCCTTCGAGCAATCGCTCGAGAAATCGGCCGGGGTCGTTGTCTCGCGGACTCAACCCCAGCCACAGACTTTGCCAGTGAGCTGGCAGCCCTTGGCAGAACTCTACCGCCAGCGAACTCTTGCCAAACCCCGCCGGTGCGCTGACCAGCAACAGCCTGCCACCAAGGCCGGCACTCAGACGCTCGCATAAACGAGGCCGCAGCACGTGCCCGTCAGGCAGCGGTGGCCGAAAGAAACGGCCGTCCAGTGTCGCGACGGCAACGCTTGCGGGGCCCGGGAGTGGGGACAGATCAGTCATGGCCGGCTCTTGTTTGAAATGCTGTTGGCGGCGTTGCAGATGTCCGCAGACTAGCGGTAAACGAAGAGGTATTGAAGGTTATTGCTACAAATGGCTACAAAAAGTCTACACGCAAAAAAAAGCCCCGAACCAGTCGGGGCTTTTTTTCGAGGATGCGGCCTCAGTTCAGTTCAGCTTATCGAACCCCGGACTGACGCAATGCCGCCGGTGTGAAGTCGCTGGTCGTGGCGGTGAAGCCGAAGTTATACGCCGACTTCTCTTCGTTCTTCATACCGAGTGCCAGGTAACGACCGGACTGCAGGTCGTACAGGGTTTCCAGGGTGTACCACGGCACTTGAACGTTGTAGTAGTTCTGGGAGTGAGCTTCCGCCACACGCCACAGTTGGTTACGACCGTCGTAGTGATCGATGACCGCTGCTTGCCAGGTGTCTTCGTCGATGTAGAAGTCACGCTTGGCGTAGATGTGACGCTGACCTTCCTTCAAGGTTGCCACGACATGCCAGACCCGACGCAGCTCGTAACGAGCCAGGTCCTGGTTGATGTGACCCGCCTTGATGATGTCGCTGTACTTCAGCTTCGGATCGTCGAGTTTGTAGCTGTCGGAGGCGATGTACATCTCCTTCTTGCCTTCGAGTTTCCAGTCGTAACGATCCGGTGCACCGTTGTACATGTCCAGGTTGTCAGAGGTACGCAAGCCGTCTGCCGCAGTACCCGGCCCGTCATAGGACACTTGTGGCGCACGACGCACGCGACGTTGACCGGCGTTGTAGACCCACGCCGAACGAGGTTCCGCCACCTGGTCGAGGGTTTCGTGCACCAGCAGCACACCACCGGCCAGACGCGCCGGCGCGGTCACTTCCTGCTTGAAGTAGAACAGGATGTTGCCCGGGTTCGCCGGATCGTAATCCTTCATCTTGTCGCGGAACACGAACTGGTCCTGGAAGTACACCAGGCTGTACGAACCGTTCGGCTGCGGCGTGGCCTGAGTCACCAGACGGGTCACGCTGCCACCGCGGTAGCGGGTGATGTGGTTCCAGATAACCTCGATGCCGGTCTTTGGAATCGGGAACGGTACGGCTGTCTCGAAGTTTTTCAGCCCGTTGCCGCCGGACACCAGTTCCGTGGCAGTGGCGTTTTTCTTGATGGCCGCGAACACGTCATCCGGCACGGTCGCGCCGCGATGGGACGGGTAGACCGGCATCTTGAAGGTTTCCGGGTAGCGCTTGAACATCGCGTACTGGCCCGGAGCAAGCTTGTCCTTGTATTGGTCGACGTTCTGCGCCGTGATGGTGAACAGCGGTTTTTCACTGGCGTACGGGTCGGACAGGAAACCCTTGCTGTCGACAGCGCCAGCGTTTTTCGGCAACGGCTTCCAGGCCGGAATCGAACCGTCGGCATTGCCGGCCATCTCGGCGCCCATCGGGGTCAGACTCTTGCCCAGCTTGTCCGCTTCGGCCGCAGGGACCGCTGCCATGACGCTGGTCGCCAGCAGCGTTAGCCCCAGAAATCCAGCGTGGAACAGACTCTTTGTTGTTTTCATAGGTGTGTTCGTCCTGAAAATGCAGTGCTTAGAAGTTCACGCCGAAGCTGAGCGCAACGAAGTCGCGGTCATCCACAGTGGTGTACTTGCCGTCAAAGAAGTTGGTGTACGCCAGGGACGCGGTGTAGGTGTTCTGGTACTCGGCGTCGAGACCCAGGCTGACCGCTTTGCGACCTTCCTCGAAGTTGCCACCAGGGCCAGGCGAGTAGCCGTCCACGTCATGGGACCAGGCAATGTTTGGCTTGAGGTTTACACCGGCGAACACGCTGTTGTAGTCCCAAATGGCACGAGCACGATAACCCCAGGAATCTGTGGTGGTGAAACCATCGTTTTCGCAGTAGCGATTGACGTTGTTTTGTGGTCCGCCCGCTCCCAGGGTGCTGGCGTTCAAAGCCTGGCACTGACCGCCTGGCAATGGGCCAGGGCCGTAGCTCGGGTCACGGCCGTAACGTGCTTTCGAGGTGCTTTCCAGGCCGCCGACGTGGGTCCAGCCCACCTCGCCCACCAGGGTCAGTCGCTCGGCGCCCATCACTTGGTCGAAGAAGTGAGTGAAGGTTGTCTGCAGCTGGCTTACTTCCTTGCGGCGATAGCCATGTTGATCTTCACCTGGACGACCTTGCAGCACGGAAACGTTAGGGTTCAGTGGTGTCAGGCCGGAAAAGAGGATATCGGTGGTGTTGAGCTGTACCGGTGCGTTCGGACGGTAGCTGAATTCACCACTCCACGCGGTACCGGTAGGCAACGTGGTGGAGAAGCTCAGGCCATACAGGCGAATATCTTCAGGGTACTCGACGAAGTAGCTGGAGTTAGCCGCTACCACCAATGGCAGGGTTTGCGCCGTCAGTCCGTTCGCACCACCCACGATGCCACCCACAGCACCCGGCGGAATGCCCGCGCCAATCAATGCGCCGCCCAGTGCGCCACCCAATGCCTGTGCGTTATAAGCGCTCGCTGGAGCACCCTTGCCACTGAAGATCGGCGCACGGCTGTGGTAGTTCATGAAATAGGCACCGAACTCGGTGTCCAGCGGCTCGAACATGTACTTGAAGGACACGCCGAACTGGCCGCTGTCACGCGCATCACGGTCCGGACCACGCTTGACAATGGCGCCTTCGTCCGGACTACCCCAGTTCACGCCCCTTGCAGCCAGTGTATTGATGACAGCGTTACGGGCCCCGGGCGGCAATGCACCCAGTGAGCTGTTGATCCCGTTACGGGTCCGCAGCACGGCCAGGTTCTGGTCGCAGCCATCCGAGATCACGTCAGGTTGCGAGAAGAACGTGCCGCAGTTGTCGGTAACGGTCTGGTCCCATTCCAGTTGATAGAACGCTTCGGTCGACAGGTTCTCGGTCAGGCTCTGGGACACGTAGAACATGTTGACCGGGATCAGGCCTTCCTTGATCTCGGCACCTGGACGGCGGAACGCGGAAACGTCGATCGGGTTGATCGAGTTGATGCCGCCGCCGATGAACGTACTCTCACCCCAGCTCACGACCTGCTTGCCCAGACGCACGGAACCCGGCTCATCGGCAATCGAGTAGTTGTGGTAGATGAAGGCGTCGAGAATTTGCCCGCCGGAGGACTTGGCGCCTTCCTTGCGGTTGCTGTCGCTGATGTCCTTGAACGGACGGTCTTCGTCCTTGAGTTCGAAGTCATACCAGTATTTGCCCCGGACGAAAATGCCGGTGTCGCCATATTTCAATTCAAGATCATGGATGCCTTTGAAGATCTTCGAGAAGGTTTCCCCGCTCTTGAAGTTCAAGTGACCGTCATCGGAGGTCTGGGACAGGCCGCGACCGCCGTTGTTGACGCCGATGAGGTTCTTGTTGGCGCTTTCGGTAGACCAACTGGCACCAATCGACAGGGATGAGTCGAACTGACCTTCGATTTCACCAACGTTGAAACTGACGCCGAATGCGGGCCCGGCGAGCGAAGAGGCAAGACTGACAGCCAGGGGCAGTTTAGCCCGGCGCCAGAACTGGTTTACTGATGTCATCGACGCTACTCCATGTGCATTATTGTTATGGCAGTGAGTACTTTTAAAAACGCTGTGGTTGACCGGGGGCCAAGGCCTCCCGAAATCATTCCAAAGTTGCATCGCCCCGTTTTGTGCGTGTGCCCCGTTCTTAAAAATCCTTGAGCGGACTATAGCCAGCAGGTAGTACTGCTTGATCCCTCTAAAGTGTGATTTGCAGCTGCCAGCCACTCTGGAACAGTCCTTTCGCCAGACCGACACCTGTCGGCACGGGAAGGATGGCTGAAAATTCGGATTTCACAAGCCAAGCGCTTGCTTGGTGGGGCTGGCGTGCCCTTTTGGGGCACGCCGGAAGACGCTAAAGCGTCGAGAGGAAGGTGCTGTTGTTGGCTTGCCATTCGGTGATGTCGACGCGGATGCGTTTCTTGTCGAGCTTGCCGACGCTGGTCTTGGGAATTTCAGTAACAAGGGCGATCTGACTAGGGATAGCCCACTTGCTCAGGTGCCCCAGCTCCACAAACGGCTTGAGGTGCTCCTTGAGTTCTTTGGCCCCGATTGCATGGCCCTCGCGGATCACCAGCAGGGCAAACGGGCGCTCGCCCCACTGCGGATCGGCAATGCCCACCACTGCTACTTCGCGTACCGCTGCGTGGCGACTGATCAGGTCTTCGAGGTCCAGGGAGGAAATCCATTCGCCACCGGTCTTGATCACGTCCTTGATCCGGTCGCGAATATCGATCACGCCCATGCTGTCCAGCGTCGCCACGTCTCCGGTGTGCAGCCAGCCGCCAGCCCAGAGCTCGGCGCCCTTTTGCGGCTCATTGAAATAACCTTCGGTGAGCCACGGCGCGCGCAGCACCAGTTCGCCCTGAGTCTCGCCATCGGCAGGCAGGAAGTTGCCATCGGTGTCGACGATCGCCGCCTCCACCAAAGGTCCCGGCACGCCGGCCTTGATTCGATACGTGGTGCGCTCGTCTTCGGTGCCGGCCATCAACTCGTCATTGAGGTGCGCGCACGAAACCAGTGGCCCGGTTTCCGACATGCCGTAAGCGGCGGTCAGCTGAATGCCCTTGGCCTTGGCCGCTTCGTACAACGCACGATTCAACGCGCTGCCGCCGATGACGATTTTCCAGCCAGCGAAATCCGTGCCTTGCGCAGCCTTGGCATTCAGGACCATTTGCAGGATGGTCGGGACGCAGTGCGAAAAGGTGACCTTTTCCTTGCGCCACAGCTCCACCAGGTATTCCGGATCGTAGCGCCCCGGATAAACCTGCTTGAGCCCGAGCATCGTCGCCACATATGGCAAACCCCAGGCGTGGACATGGAACATCGGAGTGATCGGCATGTACACGTCGTTAGTGCCCAACAGCCGCACGCTGTCGATGGCGCCCATGATGGTCGACACACCCATGGTGTGCAGCACCAGTTGCCGATGGGTGAAATACACGCCCTTGGGATTGCCGGTGGTGCCGGTGGTGTAGAACGTGGTCGCAACCGAGTTCTCGTCGAAATCCTGGAAGTCGTAGTGCGTGCTCGCGTCCGCCAGCAATTGCTCGTATTCGCCGACGAGGTTCGGCAAGTCGGCGGTTTTTTCCGGCAGATCGGTCAGCAGCAGGGTTTTTTCCACCGTGGTCAGGTGACCGGCAATCGCGTTGTACAGCCCGACGAACTCGCTGTTGACCAGCACGAAGCGGTCTTCGGCGTGGTTCATGGTGTAGAGAATCTGTTCCGGCGACAGGCGCACATTGATGGTGTGGATCACCGCGCCGATCATCGGGATGGCAAACATGCATTCCAGGTAGCGATGGCTGTCCCAGTCCATCACCGCCACGGTATCGCCGGCCTTGACGCCGGCTGCCGTCAGTACGTTGGCCAGGCGTGCGACCCGTTCGATCAGGGTCGGATAGCTGTAGCGCAACTGATCGCGGTAGATGATCTCGCGGGTTTTCTCATAGCGCGCGCCAGACATCAGCAGCCGTTTGATCAGCAACGGGTACTGGTAAGCGCCTTCGGCTGGGGGGATAACGCGAGTCTGCAACATAAGAATCCCTTTTCTGACTGCACGGTCGTGACTGAAAGTAAGCACTCTAGTGCCCTTCCATGACAACCAAATCAGCCGAAGGAATGATTTGCAACATCCAGCAAATGCTAGCGTTGCGCCAGCACTCGACTGCAATCCGGTCCTGTAGGAGCTGCCGAAGGCTGCGCCTACAGGGGTTATCGTGCGATCAATGCATCTCGGTAAAGGCCAGTTTCACGCCAATGGCGATCAGCACCGCGCCCATGGTCCGGTCGAACCAGTGACCCATGCGGGCGAAACCGGCGCGCACGCGTTGCTGACTGAACAGCATCGCTACCAGGCAGAACCACAGAGCCGTCGCCGCCGCGAGGTAAATCCCGTAGCCCGCCTGCACCGACAGCGGTGTATGCGGATTGATCACCACGGTGAACAACGACAGAAAGAACAACGTGGCCTTGGGGTTCAGACCATTGGTCACGAAACCCGAGGTGAAGGCGCCGCGAGCGGTGCGCTCACCCGCTTCCTGGTGCAGGTCGTCGGCCACCGGTCTGGCCGGTTGCGCACGCAAGGCCTTGAAGCCGATATACAGCAGGTAAGCGGCGGCGGCCCATTTCAAGGCGTTGAACAGCACAATCGACTGGGACACGATCAGGCCGATGCCGAGCAACGAATAGCCGACGTGCAGGAAAATCGCCGTACCGACGCCCAGCGCGGTCCAGGTGCCGGCGCGACGACCGTGGGTCACGCTCTCACGCACCACCACGGCAAAGTCCGGGCCGGGGCTGGCTACGGCCAGCAAGTGAATGAGGGCAACGGTCAAGAACTCGGTCCAGTACATGGGGGCTCCTATAGGGCAGGCCGATCAATAAAAATTTTCAAGGTGAACTCACCTTTTTGCCATCTTCAATTTTGTGGCGAGGGAGCTTGCTCCCGCTGGGCTGTGTAGCTGCCTCAACTCAGGCGACCGCGTTTTGTCAGGCGCATTGCGTCATCCGGCTTACGGCTGCTTCGCTGCCGAGCGGGAGCAAGCTCCCTCGCCACAGGCTTTGTGCCAGACCAGCCAGCGAAGTAACCATTTGTTTCTATCTGGTAGGCTCGGCAGATTACGCCTTCAATTCCATGCACAAAAGGTACAGTTGATGACGAACCCTCGCCGCGCCGTTTTCCTCGACCATCCCTCGCTGGACCTCGGCGACCTCGACCTCAGCCCATTGCGTGCTTGCTTCGACGATTTGCAGCTGTTCGCGCAGACCGCGCCGGATCAGGTGATCGAACGTCTCAAGGGCGCGACGGTTGCCATCAGCAACAAAATCCTGATCGACGCCGCAGCCATTGCCGCCAGCCCCGAGCTGAAGCTGATCCTGATCACCGCCACCGGCACCAACAACGTCGATCTCGCCGCCGCCCGCGCCCACGGCGTTACCGTCTGCAACTGTCAGGGTTACGGCACGCCGTCGGTGGCGCAGCACACGATCATGTTGCTGCTAAACCTCGCGACGCGCCTCGCCGATTATCAGAAAGCGGTCGGCGAAGGTCGCTGGCAACAAGCGAAACAGTTCTGCCTGCTGGATTACCCGATCGTTGAACTGGAAGGCAAAACCCTGGGCTTGCTCGGTCACGGCGAGCTGGGTGGCGCGGTCGCACGGCTGGCCGAAGCCTTCGGCATGCGCGTGCTGCTCGGGCAGATTCCGGGGCGCCCTGTCCGGCCGGACCGCTTGCCGCTGGATGAGCTGTTGCCGCAGATCGATGCGCTGACCCTGCATTGCCCACTCAACGAACACACTCGTCACTTCATCGGTGCTCGCGAACTGGCCTCCATGAAACCGGGCGCCTTCGTGGTCAACACCGCCCGTGGCGGCTTGATCGACGAACAGGCGCTGGCCGATGCCTTGCGCAACGGCCACCTGGGCGGCGCCGCCACCGACGTGCTGAGCGTCGAGCCGCCGACCGCCGGCAACCCGTTACTCGCTGCCGACATCCCACGCTTGATCGTCACACCGCACAACGCCTGGGGCAGTCGCGAGGCGCGGCAGCGGATCGTTGGCCAATTGACCGAAAACGCTCAGGGATACTTCAGCGGTAAGGCGCTGCGGGTCGTCAGTTGATAAACTGCGGCACTTTTTTTCACAGGAGCAGAGTATGGATCCGCGCAGTGAAGTACTGCTTCGTCAGGCCGAGTTATTCCAGGGCCCGGTGTTGCTGGCCGGTTTGCCCGCCGATGATTTGCTCGGTCGCCTGCCCGACGCCCATGGCTGGTGCTGGCACGCTGGCGACCAGGCTGCGCTGGACGCTCGCTTCGCCGAGCGCAGCCATTTCGGCGTGACCGCGCCCGAGCGCGAGTTCGATACCGCGGTGGTGTTTCTGCCCAAGTCCAAGGACCTTACCGATTACATCCTCAACGCCCTGGCCTCGCGGCTGGCCGGTCGCGAGCTGTATCTGGTGGGTGAAAAACGCAGCGGCATCGAAGGCGCGGCCAAACAACTGAACCCGTTCGGCAAACCGCGCAAGCTCGACAGCGCGCGTCACTGCCAGCTCTGGCAGGTCACTGTGGCCAACGCGCCAGCGGCCAAGTCGCTGGAAAGTCTGGCTCAGACCTATGAATTGCCGTTGGCCGAAGGCCCGTTGAAAGTCATCAGCCTGCCGGGCGTGTTCAGCCACGGTCGCCTGGATCGCGGCAGCGCATTGTTGCTGGAGCATCTGGACAAATTGCCGAGCGGTCATTTGCTGGATTTCGGCTGCGGCGCGGGCGTGTTGGGGGCAGCGGTCAAACGTCGTTATCCGCACAATCAGGTCACGTTGCTCGACGTGGACGCTTTTGCGGCCGCCAGCAGTCGCCTGACGCTGGCTGCCAACGGTCTTGAAGCAGATGTCATTACCGGTGATGGCATTGATGCGGCGCCGATGGGTTTGAGTGCGATTCTGAGCAACCCGCCGTTCCATGTCGGCGTGCACACCGACTATTTCGCTACCGAGAACTTGCTGCGAAAAGCGGCCAAACATCTGAAAAACGGTGGCGAACTGCGCCTTGTCGCGAATAGCTTCCTGAAGTATCAGCCGCTGATCGAAGAGCACCTGGGCGTGTGTGCGATCAAGGCTGAGGGACAGGGTTTCAGAATCTACCGGGCCAAACGCGGCTGAAAAATAAGTGCTTGCCTAACGGGTTTCGCCTAGGCAGAATCCGCTCCGTCCTAGGGGAGTAGTCTCCCACGAGCGCCATGCTCGTCCGGCATACGTCAACATACTTGGTCCTCAGACCATGGCGTATGCGACCCAAGCGTCCGCATCAGACGGCTCGCCAGGGTTTGACAAGACCTATGACACGAACACCTTACCCGGGGCGGGAAGGCTGTACGTGTCATAGCCGTGTCGACCCGCCCCTTAGGAAAACCCTGATGCTGGATTCACTTCTCGTTCCCACCGCAATCGTTGCCTTGGCCGAAATCGGCGACAAGACGCAACTGCTCGCACTCATTCTCGCTGCCCGCTTTCGCAAACCGTGGCCGATCATTGCCGGCATCGTCGCCGCCACCCTGGCCAACCACGCGGCAGCCGGTGCGGTAGGCGCCTGGGTCGGAGGTTTCTTCTCGGATGCGATGTTGCACTGGATTCTCGCCGCAAGCTTCACCGCGACGGCGTTGTGGACCCTGGTGCCGGACAAGATGGATGACGACGAAGCCAGCACCGCCCGCAAGTTCGGGCCGTTCCTGACGACACTGATTGCGTTCTTTCTGGCCGAAATGGGCGACAAGACTCAAGTCGCTACCGTGATGCTCGCCGCGCAATACCCTGAGCTATGGCTGGTGATCATCGGCACCACCGCCGGGATGTTGATTGCCAACGTGCCAGTGGTACTGGCGGGTAACTTTGCGGCGGACAAACTGCCCTTGACGTTGATCCGTCGACTGGCGGCGTCGGCGTTTTTCGTCCTGGCGATTGTCGCGGTGTACAAGGCGATGCAGAGCAGTGGGTGGGTATGACGGGCGAGGGAGCTTGCTCCCGCTCGCTGCGTAGAAGCCGTAAATTCGGATGAGCGACAAAAACGCGCTCATCTGAAATGGGGCTGCCTTGCAGCCCCAGCGGGAGCAAGCTCCCTCGCCACAAAAGCCCTATCTACATCAGGATTTAGGCGCTTTCTCGTACAACGGCATCACCTTCGGAATCGCTGCCTGCAACGAAGCAATCCGACTGGACGACGCTGGGTGAGTGCTCATGAACTCCGGTGGCGAACCTTCCGAGGCCTTGCTCATCTTGTTCCACAGGGTGATCGCGGCATTCGGGTTGTAGCCGGCGCGAGCCGCCAATTCCAGGCCGATCAGGTCAGCTTCGTTTTCATTGGAGCGGCTGTTGGGCAACGTCATGCCATAGTTGGCCACGGTGTCGGCCAGCGCCAGGCTGTCCTGACCCAGACCGAACAAGGCACCGGCGCCCTGCTTGGCCATTTCGATGCCGTAGGCCTTGGACATCGCTTCACGACCGTGCTCGCGCAGGGCGTGGGCGATTTCATGGCCCATGATCGCGGCGATTTCATCGTCGGTCAGTTTCAGGCTGTCAATCAGCCCGGTGTAGAAAATGATCTTGCCGCCAGGCCCGCAGTTGGCGTTGAGTTCGTCGCTCTTGATCAGGTTGACTTCCCATTTCCACTGGGCCGAATCCGGACGGAAAACCGGCGCCTGGGCAATCAGCCGATTGGCGATCGCCTGGATGCGCTTGGCATCGTTGCTGGTCTTGTCCAGCACACCTTTGCTGGTCGCTTCGCCGACCGTCTTCTGGTACGACTGGGCGTACATCTGGTTGACTTCGTCCGTGGACAACATACTGAACATGTACTGTTTGCGCTCCACACCCACGGCGCCGCCGCTGGTGGTGTTGACCGACTGACAACCGGCGAGCAACAGACCCGCACTCAGAGCACACAAAACCAATCGCTTGTTCATCAAAAAACTCCCTGAAAACATGCCGGGTATCCTAGGCGGGGAAATGTATCGACGCCAGATACAACAGACATTCAGACGCATATTTCGGATAAAGCTCTCATCGCCGTAGGAAAAAATTCACATAACCTCCCCCGCCGCGGCGGGTAACGGCCCGCAATGATTCATTTGCGACATCTACCACTCCAAAACAGCCATTTCACCCTGCCTCGCTCATGGCCCTCGAACCGCGTGCCGATACAGCACCGCAGATGTCCTCTTGCGTGCGGAGCACCCATGAAATTCAAGTCGATCCAGTTTTCCGTGGCGGCCCTGGCCGGCGCCATTGTTTTAAGCGTCGTGGCGGCACTGGTGCTTTACGCCCTGTTTTCCGGTGCCCGGACCCAAGACATGGTCCAGGAGCGGACCCAGGCGCAATTCGAGCAAGTCATCGAACAGCGCCTGACGTCCCTGGCGCAAACCCAGGTCAGCCAGATCCAGCGCGAACTCGAGGCTCCCCTGTTGATTGCCGGCGGGTTGGTGCGGGTCAACGCCCTGATCGGCACGCCGGGCGCCGACGGCCAGCCGCAACTGAGCCTGAGCCGTGAGCAATTGATCAGCCTGATCAAGGAAAACGTCGCCAAAAACCCGAAAATCCTCGGGACTTACATTGGCTGGGAAAAAGACGCACTCGATCACAACGATGCGGCTTACGTCGGCACCAAGGTGGTAGGGATCGACCCCAGCAACGGCCGCTTCCTGCCATGGTGGTTCCGCAACGAAGACGGCACTCTGGGCCTGGACAAACTGGTGGACGTCGACGACCAGAAAACCCTGTCCACCGGGGTGCGCGCCAGCGAGTACTACCTGTGCTCGAAAGAAACCAAAAAATCCTGCGTGATCGATCCGGCGCCCTACAAGGTCGGCGACAAGATCGTCATGCTCGCCTCCTTTATTGAACCGATCATGCTCGACGGCGCCTTCCAGGGCATCGTCGGCGCCGACCTGTCGGTGAACTTCATCCAGGAAATGCTGCTGGGCGCGAACCAGAAGCTGTACAACGGCTCGGGCGTCATGGCCCTGATCGGCGGCAACGGCCGGATCGTGGCCTACACCAAGGACCCGAGCAAATTCGGCGAGAAGGTCAGCGACATCCTCGATAGCCAACAGATCGCCAACATGGCCAATCTCAAGCGCGGCGAAGTGACCTACACCGTCGACAAGGCCCAGGGCCGGATCGAGTTGTACCTGCCGTTCGGCATCGGCCAGACCGACGCCCGCTGGACCCTGATGCTGCAACTGCCGCTGAACGCGGTGATGGCCGACCTGCAAAAACTCCAGGCCGACCTCGACACACAGCGCAAATCCGACACCTTCGGCATGGCCATGGTTGGCCTGCTGATTGCCGGCATCGGTCTGCTGGTGATCTGGCTGGTGGGCCACGGCATTGCCCGGCCACTTAAACAGATGGTCGCCATGCTCGACGACATTGCCAAAGGCGAAGGTGACCTCACCCGTCGCCTGACCAGTGATCGTGCCGACGAACTGGGCTCGATCGCCAAAGGCTTCAACACTTTCCTCGCCAAGTTGCAGGCGATGATCACTCAGGTCGTGACGTCGGTGCAGAGCGTCAGCGATTCGTCGGAACACACCGCCGACATCGCCATTCGCACCAACATCGGCGTGCAGAAACAAATGGTCGAGATCGATCAGGTCGCCACGGCTGTGCATGAAATGACCGCCACCGCCCAGGACGTGGCGCGCAACGCGACCCAGGCGGCGCAAGCGGCCAGTCATGCGGATCAGGCGGCGGCGCAGGGCAAACAGATCGTGCGGGACACATCGAATTCGATCGGTGTGCTGGCAGTGGAAATCGGCAAGGCTGTCAGCGTGGTGCAAACCCTGGCCAAGGACAGCGAGAACATCAACGCGATCCTCACGGCCATTCGCGGGATCGCCGAGCAGACCAACCTGCTGGCCTTGAACGCGGCCATCGAAGCGGCACGCGCCGGTGAACAGGGCCGCGGTTTTGCAGTGGTGGCCGATGAAGTGCGCAACCTGGCGCAGAAAACCCAGAAGGCCACCGAAGAAATCCAGACCATGATCCAGCAACTGCAACAAGGCACGCGCGATGTAGTGCGGGTCATGGAGGACAGCCAGAACCGTACCGATGAAAGTGTTCAGCACGCCGCGAAAGCCGCCGAAGCGCTGGATGCGATCACTCAGGCGGTGTCGGTGATCAACGACATGAACACGCAGATTGCCAGTGCGGCCGAAGAACAGAGCGCGGTGGCGGATGACATCAACCGTAACGTGATCAACATTGGGCAAGTGGCCAATGAAGTGGCCGGTGGGGCGGATGAATCGAGCGCGGCGAGTGCGGACCTGACCAAGCTGGCGGAACAGCAGCGGCGGTTGATCAACCAGTTCAAGGTTTGAGGTTTAAGAGCAAGATCAAAAGATCGCGGCCTTCGGCAGCTCCTACAGGGTATACGCCTACCTAATGTAGGAGCTGCCGCAGGCTGCGATCTTTTTGATGACACCACTTAACCTGGGGTCAAACACTCCGGCCCGTTCAACTTCGGATCATTCACCAGATTCGCCAACACCCGCTCGCGCAACGCAGCGGGTTCACTGGCCAACAACCCCTGCAACACATGCAAAGGCGTCTCGGGATCAAGCCACGCCTCCTGCCCCGCTGCATCCAGAATCAACGGCCGACGCTGACTCGCCGCCGGTTGCGTGATCACTGCCGTGCTCAACCACACTTGCTCCTGCACCGGATACGCTTCCCAGATCGCCGCAAAAAACAGCGTCGAGCCCTCCCCCGGAGTCAACCAGTACGGCCGCTTGCGCGTCGTGCCGCGCCATTCGTAAAAACCGTTGGCCGGCAGCAGGCACCGGCGCTCGCGCAGGGCCTGACGGAACATCGGTTGCTCGGCCACGGTTTCGGCCCGGGCATGGGCCGGCGTGCGGGACAGATCGGTCAGCCACGGCGGCGTCAAACCCCAGCGCGCACGGGCCAACTCGCGTTGGCCGTCGGCGCCGGCACGCAGCATCAACACCGAATCGTTTGGGGAAATATTCCACTGGGCCTGCTGATCGGCAGGGAAGCCAGGCAGGGCCGCGAAGGCGGGGTTCCAGCGAAACAGGGCATAACGTCCACACATGGGGCAACACGACTCTTGATAAAACGAACGTCAGCCTAACAGACCAGCGTGCCGGGAAAGCTTTCCGGCTCATCGCCGGGTAGCGGCAGCGCGGCATTGTACGCGGCGATCAACTCGCGGGCGTATTCGGCCTGGTCATTATCGACCGACAACCCCAACAGACCGAAAATGGGCAACTCCCCGCTGCCACCGAGCAAATCACGCCCGACCAGATGCGCCTCGATGCCCTCACTGGCCAGCATGCCTTGCAGCAGCTCACCTTCCATCAGGTTTTCCGGTTCATAGATTCGCTGCATGGAGCGCCCCTTCATTCGTTTTCGCTGTGAACTTCAAGTAACCATTCCTGACCATCAGTCTGCAGGACAAACGTGATGGGGCGGCAACACACCGGACAGTCTTCGATATAGGTCTGATCGCCACCGGACAAATCCAGCACCGCCTCGGCCTCTTCACCACAATACGGACATTCGTAGCGCTCGGTTTCCAGCATCGCGGTCTCCAGGGTGACTTGTGCGTATAATCGCCGGTCTATTTGCAGGGCTATTTTTGTCTGGCTACCTTTTCAGACCGTGCCCCGTTGGTTTTCGATCAAAACCTTTACTTACCCTAGCCGTTTCTAACAAGAGAGCATGATGGGCGAATTCGATGCCATCCGACCTTACGACGACAGCGAAGTCCCAGCGGTGCTGGCACGATTGCTCGGCGACAAGGCGTTTCTAGATATCCTCACCCACTTCCGCTTCCCGCGTTTCGCCGGTGCTTTCGGCTGGATGCTCAAACCTCTTATAGCTCATCGGTTGCGCCGTGAGTTCGCCGGCATCAATTCGGTGGCCACACTGCAGGACAAAGTCGAGTATTACGTCGACCACACCATCGAACGCGCCACGGACGGGGTAACGTACACCGGCGTCGAGCAGTTCAAGTCCGGTAGCGCCTACCTGTTCATCGCCAACCACCGCGACATCGTCATGGACCCGGCCTTCGTCAACTATGCCGTGTACCACGCCGGCCTGCCGACACCGCGCATCGCCATTGGCGACAACCTGCTGCAGAAACCCTTCGTCAGCGACCTGATGCGCCTGAACAAGAGTTTCATCGTGCACCGTTCGATCACCGGTCGCCGAGAGAAAATGGCGGCCTATCAGCTATTGTCAGCCTACATCAACCACTCGATCCGCAACGATTGCGCGTCGATCTGGATCGCTCAGGCCGAAGGCCGGGCCAAGGACGGCGACGACCGCACCGAGTCAGCGATCCTCAAGATGTTCCACATGAGTCGCAAGGATGAACCGTTCGGCGAGGTCATCCGCTCGCTGAACGTCACTCCGGTGTCGATCAGCTACGAATACGACCCGTGCGACCAGGCCAAGGCCCGCGAGCTCTACATCCGCGCCACCACCGGCAGCTACACCAAGGTGCCGGGCGAAGACGACGTCAGCATCGCCAAAGGCATCACCGGCTACAAGGGCCGGGTCCACGTGAACTTCGCCGCGCCGATCACCGAGTTGTTCGAAGACACCAAACAATTGGCGATCGAAATGGACAAGCAGATCCTCGGCGGTTATCGCTTGTTCCCGGTGCACTACCTGGCGTACGCGCAGTGGAAAGACGCCGATCCGCAGTTGCAGGTGCCGAAAGCGGCTGACGTGTTTGCAGCCGACGAGCTGGCGAAGGCCCAGGAAGAATGGCAGCGGCGCCTTGAGGCCTGCCCGGAAGAACATCGTCCTTTCCTGGTGCTGCAATACGCCACACCGGTGCGTAATCAGTACCGGGTGAAAGCCGGGTTGGCGCTGTAGGTTTTTACAGCAAGATCAAAAGATCGCAGCCTTCGGCAGCTCCAACATCAATGTAGGAGCTGCAGAAGGCTGCGATCTTTTGCTTTAAGGGATCAAACCCGCGTGCTGATCCACGACACCAGCAACGCCAAGCCCAGGCAGGCAAAACCGAAACGATAGAAAAACCGGTTCATGCGCAAGGTCGCCCAATCCAGCACGGGCTCTTCACTGGGACGGCTCTGACGCTGCGCTGCCAGACTGGCCTGCGCGCGCTGTTCGCGGCGACGCGTAGCGTGCAGCAACCAGCTGCCCGGAAAGGCAAACAGCAAGGCGAGCAGGTTGATCAATTTGGCGGGATGGGCGGTAAACAGCGTCATCAAATGCAGCGACATCACAAACCTCAGTCAAAACAGGTGTGGCGAACGCCGGACCGACGACCGCGGCGCAAATTCTACCGAAAGCCGTCCCTCCTGCCCGCCGCTTTACGACAAATAACTCACCATTTGGCAGATTCCTGCTCTGCGTCACGGCTTCGTCATCTGAATGCGCCAGTCTCTCGGCCCATCGAAACCGACACGGAAACCGTCATGCTCCACGCCGAAAACCAGGATCGCCTCTACCTCATCGCTCAAAGCGACGAACAACAAGCCCTCGTCGGCAGCCTCGCCTTCAACGTTCAGGATTGCCATTGGCTGGTGTATTGCGCACTGGGTGGGCATCAACATGCGGATTTACCGGAGGCGGACTTGCTGACGGGCGTGAGTGTGCTGGATTTTTATTCGCAAGCCGCCTGACTCCGCAGAATCCTGCCCCGCAGGAGCTGCCGAAGGCTGTGATCTTTTGATTTTTTGAGGGAGTAGCCGAAGATCAGGATCAAAAGATCGCAGCCTTCGGCAACTCCTGCGGGGCTCGCATTACTCGCTGAGAATCTGACCAATCGTCGGGTCCTTGAACAGACGCGTCAATGCGTCGCTCAATACATCGCTGACCAGCTTGGTGTTGGTTTCCTGATTCGGCGCCATGCCGAAACGCTGATCCAGCGACGCACCGTAACGACCGCTGTAGCGGCGGTTGGCGTTCTGTACGTCGGAGCGGAAGGTCGCGCCAATGGTCGCCTCGGTCACGTACATGCCTTCCTTCGGCGACTGATACTTCAGCTCGGCGAGGGTCACGGTCAATTGCGGGGCATTCATCGCATTGGATGTCGGGGTAAAGCCCAGCAAACGCACGGCCGCTTCAGCCTGGGCCTGCAACTTCGGCAGGATCTGCGCGCCCTGCACCGTGATTGCACTCGTTTCCGGATACAGACCGCCACGGGTGCCCAGGGTTGGCGACGGACGACCGTCCACCACACGCACCACCACTGGCTGACCATGGCCGACCGGCGCCAGCTGAGTTGTCAGCTTCGGCTCCGGGTTCAGTTGTTGCGGGCTGTGGGCGCAGCCAACCAGGGTCAAACTGGTCACAGTGATCAAACCGAACAACAGGCGTTGCAACATGCTCTTCTCTCCAGAATCAGGCACAAACAGGCCGGCAGTATAGCGGTGGGCCACTGCGGGTAACCAGCGCCTCGCAGTGAATACTGAAATGTCTGACAAACCCTTGGGAAGCCGGTTCCTGTCACACAGATGTCACCGCCCATACACTTGCATGTCACGGCGCTTTGACAACCTTCACGACAGTCACCCCTTGAAGGTACTTTGCCATGCGCCACCTGATCTCGCTGTTCGCTCCGCGCCCATTGCATCGCTGCTTTGCCCTGCTCGACCGCTATGGTCATTGCCAGGCGTTCAAGCAGTGCAGCCTGCAGCCGATGGGCGATGGCTGGGTCGAAATCGAAGAAATCCGCCTCAACTGGCTGCACCATCCCCTGCCTGCCAGTGCCCGTGTCAGCCAGCACAAACCACGCGCGCGGGCGCAGCAGCTGTTGACCACCTGACCAGACGCCTAATAAAAGTCATTAAACACGTCCATTTCCCTGCGTTTCTTAGATACAATCTCCCCCCGATTATAAGGACGTCTCCTGATCGGGCCTCGCAGCATCGTCAATGCTTCGGTATTGGCACCCCGCACCGCCCACAGAGAGCCGCCCACACAGATCGAGTGAAGCTGGCGTGCTTGCTGTTCCTTGAGCAAAACCCCCACTTTTCGCGAATCTGCAGAGCTGTCATTACGCTCGGTCACTGAGCTGTTTGCCCGTTTTGCCTGTCATGCATCCCATGGCGGCAATCCATCCGGGCACGGTGCCAGGCTGGGGCAGCCCTTTTTTGAGGTTCACGTCTTCAAAAGAGCGTGAAAAAAACGGGTTTTCACAACTTCACAAGAGTGTGGCGAGCAAATGAATAGTTTTGCGTCTGAATATGCACCATTAGCGTCTGGAACAGCCCAACGACACAGGACCGAGTATTCCTCGAACACCGGAGCCTGAAGCCTGTCCGCTACGGATTTGGTTGCACAAACGGATGTCTCGACCATAAGTCGAATTGCCAGTCGCGCGTTGAAATGAGTTCATAGACCTCATTGACCCGGCCGGTAGCGTCCGTCGAAGTTGCGATAAATTGCGAAGATTCGGACATGGCGATACTGCCATGAGTACCAGGGGCATCACTGACTCGCCCCGGAACGCCTGGCAGCCATGCCGACAATTTGGTGCTGCAGATTTTGGAGACGCGTTAAATGGCGCATAACGAAGCAGTCGACGTAGTACTGGTTGGGGCCGGCATCATGAGTGCCACCCTCGCAGTACTGCTCAAAGAGCTCGACCCCGCGATCAAGCTGGAAGTCGTCGAGCTGATGGATTCCGGTGCCGCGGAGAGTTCGAACCCGTGGAACAACGCCGGTACCGGTCACGCCGGGCTGTGTGAGCTCAATTACACGCCGCAGGCCGCCGACGGCACCGTCGACATCAAGAAAGCCGTGCACATCAACACCCAGTTCGAGGTGTCGAAGCAGTTCTGGTCGTACCTGACCAAAAAAGGCACCTTCGGTTCGTGCAAGTCCTTTATCAGCCCGGTGCCGCACCTGAGCTTCGTGCAAGGTGACAGTGGCGTGTCCTTCCTCAAGGAGCGCTTCAACGTGCTGAGCAAGCACCACGCCTTCTCCGACATGGAATACACCGAAGACAAGGCAAAAATGGCGGACTGGATGCCATTGATGATGCCTGGTCGTCCGGCTGACGAAGTCGTCGCCGCCACCCGCGTGATGAACGGCACCGACGTCAACTTCGGCGCGCTGACCAACCAGTTGCTCAAGCACCTGACCAGCGCACCCGATGCCCAGGTCAAGTACTGCAAGCGCGTGACCGGTCTGAAGCGCAACAACGGCGGCTGGACCGTCAGCATCAAGGACGTGAACAGCGGCAACACCCGCGAAGTCGACGCGAAGTTCGTCTTCCTCGGCGCGGGCGGTGCGGCATTGCCGTTGCTGCAGGCGTCGGGCATCGAAGAAAGCAAAGGCTTCGGCGGCTTCCCGATCAGCGGCCAGTGGCTGCGTTGCGACAACCCGGAAGTGGTCAAACACCACCAGGCCAAGGTGTATAGCCAGGCCGCCGTGGGTTCGCCACCGATGTCGGTGCCGCACCTCGACACTCGCGTGGTCGATGGCAAGAAGTCCCTGCTGTTCGGACCTTACGCCGGTTTCACCACCAAGTTCCTCAAGCACGGCTCCTTCATGGACCTGCCGATGTCGGTTCGCGCCGGCAACATCGGCCCGATGCTGGCCGTGGCGAAAAACAACATGGACCTGACCAAGTACCTGGTCAGCGAAGTGATGCAGTCGATGGAGCAACGCCTGGATTCCCTGCGTCGTTTCTACCCTGAAGCGAAAGCCGAAGACTGGCGCCTGGAAGTGGCCGGCCAACGGGTTCAAATCATCAAGAAAGACCCGAAAAAGGGCGGCGTCCTGCAGTTCGGCACCGAGCTGGTCGCGGCCAAGGACGGTTCCCTTGCTGCACTGCTCGGCGCTTCGCCAGGCGCGTCTGTGACCGTTTCGATCATGCTGGAGCTGATCGAGAAATGCTTCCCGGCCAAAGCATCCGGCGAGTGGGCGGCCAAACTGGCGGAAATCTTCCCGGCCCGTGAAAAGGTTCTGGAAACCGATGCTGCGCTGTATCGCAAGATCAATACGCAGAACAACATCGCGCTGGAACTGGTTGAAGAAAGCAGCGAGACCCCAAGCTACGCTTGATCGTCGCGCATAAAAAACGCCCCGTTCTCATTGAGAGCGGGGCGTTTTTTTATGGGCGGCAAAACAATCTTGTGGCGAGGGAGCTTGCTCCCGCCGGGCTGCGAAGCGGCCCCAAAAATCTGCCAACGGCGTAGATTTTGTGAGTGCTGCGCACTAAAGCGGGAGCAAGCTCCCTCGCCACAGGTATTCGGTTCGCTTCGGATACGATCAGCCGCGAGCCTTGTTGATCAGTTCGATGTACTCGGCCGCGTTGCGCTGATCCTTGATCAGGTCAACGAAGGTCTTGCCGTGTTCATCCTGGCCATCAACGTCGTAGCCGGCTTCGACGAAGAACGTCAGAAAACGCTCGAAGTCGTCAATGCGCAGGCCACGGTAGGCCTTGATCAGTTTGTGCAGGGACGGCGAAGTGGCGTCGACCGGTTCGAAATCGAGAAACAACTTGATCTGCTCGTCGCCGATCTCGTCACCAATCACTTGTTTCTTATCTTTACGCATTGCCGACTCCAGCTCGCAGACATTTCACGGGGCGGGCAGTTTACCCCTCACAGGGCGCCGGGCTCAACGCGGACGAACGGCCCCGGTGTGCAGGTCAGCCCAGACATGGCCATTGGCGTAGCTGAGGAACTGGCAATACACCGTGTCATTGCGCAACAAGTCGATCACCACGCGGTACTGCGCCATCGGATAAAACAGCGTCAGGGTTTTGCTTTTGTCGTCGTAGATCGGCTTTTTCAGGCTTTTGCTCTCGCCATCGAAGTTGACCAGTACCTGATTGATGGTCGCGCCCTTGTTCAAGGGTTTGCCCTTGAGGCGGATCAGCAACGGAGACGTCACCGGGATCGGTTGTTGGGTGGACTGGCGCTGACTGCCGACCACCACCGAATATTCGGTGACCTGCAGCAGTTGTTGCTGCTCGGGTTCGGCGTCACGCAGGGTCAGGTCGTCCGGTGGCAGAAACTGCGCATGCATCGGCGCCGGCGCGGCGGCCAGGGGCAGGCTGAGGGTCAGCAACAGGGCGGCGCAGCTGCGGATCAAAAGGCTCATGACGGGCTCCCAGGGCGAAGCGGAGCACTCTAGCATGAGGATCATCTGCGCGAATTAGCGATATGGGTCAATACTTCGCAGTACCAAGCTGGCCATGCTGGAAGAGCTTTCAGCCGTCGATCAATGGTGCACCGTCTACCGTGGAGTGCTCATGTCGTTCTCCGTTCCCCCGTTATTCGCCGCCTGGCGTCAGACCTGGCACGCCGGCTACACCCTCAGACGCTTACGCGGCGACATCAGTGCCGGAGTGACGGTAGGGATTATCGCCATCCCATTGGCCATGGCCCTGGCGATTGCCGTAGGTGTACCGCCCCAGCAAGGGTTGTATACGGTACTGATCGCCGCGCCCCTGATCGCTCTCACCGGCGGTTCGCGTTTCAATGTCAGTGGGCCGACCGCCGCGTTCGTGGTCATCCTGCTGCCCATCACCCAACAATATGGCCTGGGCGGCTTGCTGCTCTGCACCATGCTTGCCGGCGTCATCCTCATTGCCCTGGGACTGATTCGCGCCGGGCGGTTGATTCAGTACATTCCGTATCCGGTCACGCTGGGCTTTACCGCCGGGATCGGCATTGTCATTGCCACCCTGCAATTGAAGGATTTGCTGGGCCTGAACACCCCCAGCCAGGCAGAACACTACATCGAACAGCTGGGTGTACTGATTCTCGCGTTGCCCACCGCTCGGCTGGGGGACGGGATCATCGGTATCGCCTGCCTGGCCGTTCTGATTGTCTGGCCACGGTGGGTACCGAGGATCCCGGGGCATCTGGTGGCGCTGACCGTCGGCGCCCTCCTGGGGTTGGCGCTGGAACACGGCGGGTTGGCGGTGGCGACCTTGGGTGAGCGTTTCAGCTACATGGTCGAGGGCGTCAGCCATCCCGGCATTCCACCGTTCCTGCCGAGCTTCGATTGGCCGTGGAATCTACCCGGTCCCGACGGCCAGCCGCTGCACCTGTCCTACGACTTGATCCGTCAATTAATGGCGCCGGCGTTCGCCATTGCCATGCTCGGTGCCATCGAGTCCTTGTTGTGTGCGGTGGTGGCGGATGGCATGACCGGCAGCAAACACGACCCCAACGCCGAACTGCTGGGCCAGGGCCTGGGCAACCTTATCGCACCGTTGTTCGGCGGCATTACCGCCACGGCTGCGATCGCCCGAAGCGCCACCAATGTGCGCAGCGGAGCCTTTTCGCCATTGGCCGCCATTATTCACAGCGCGGTGGTACTGATGGCGATACTGGTGCTCGCACCGCTTTTCAGCTACCTGCCGATGGCTGCGCTGGCCGCATTGCTGGTCATGGTGGCGTGGAACATGAGCGAAGCCCGGCACGTGCTGCATACACTGCGCATCGCGCCCCGCAGCGATGTGCTGGTCTTGCTGACCTGCCTGAGCCTGACGGTGTTATTCGACATGGTAATGGCCGTCGGTGTCGGCCTGTTGCTGGCCGCCGGGTTGTTTATCAAGCGTATGAGCGATCTGACGGACACCGCCGAACTGCCACGCGCCTACCATCAAGCCTTGCAGGACATGCCGGCGCACGTTCGTTGCTACGCGATACGCGGGCCGTTGTTTTTCGGTGCGGCCGAAAAGGCCTTGGGAGTCCTGCGCAAATTCAGTCCGGAGGTCAAAGTGGTGATCGTCGAGATGAGCGCCGTGCCCATGCTGGACATGACGGCGCTGGCGGCCTTCGACAATATCCTCAGGGATTACCGCACGGACGGCATTGGCCTGATTCTGGTGGCGACCTCCCCGCGGGTGCGCCTGAAGCTCAGACGCGCGGGTATCCATCGGGAGCAGCGTCAGTTGGCCTACGTGAACAACCTGGAACAGGCTCGTCGCAAAAGCGAACGCTGGCTGGCCGGGAAAAACTGAGCGCGCTTCAGGCGAACTGCGCGCGCATCCACGCCTGATATTCAGCCACACCCGGCTCGCCTTCGCGCGGCGCCCAGTGAGCAAGCTCTCCCTCACCGACGGGACGATAAGGGCCGGCCTTGCACTCGAACATCAGGCTGTCGGCTTCCAGCACCACCAGGCCATGGAACACACCGGTTGGCAGGTCAACACCCACGCAATCGCCACCGGCCTGCAGAATCTGCTTGCGCACCACCACACCAGACTCATCGAAAATCAGCAGACCAAGCCGACCTTTGAGGACCAACAAGGTTTCAGCCTTGCTCTCACACAGATGCCGATGAGGCGGAATGTACGTGGACGGCTGCAGACCCACCGCCATGCGATGGCAAGCGTCTTCCATCCGATGGAAGTTGTGATGCTGGCGCCCACGTGGATTTGCCGCAGCCTTCCCGGCCAATTCATTGAACAAGGATTGATCAAGAAAGCTCGGCGCGCTCATCGCTTACATCCCTTTAACGGCGAAAATTCCGTTGGCGTTACGCCAGTAGCCTTTGTAGTCCATGCCGTAACCGAAGATGTAACGGTCGATGCACGGCAGGCCGACGAAATCGGCTTTCAGGTCCGGGCGAGCCTTGCGGTCGTGGTCCTTGTCGATCAGCACGGCGGTGTGCACTTTGCGCGCGCCAGCGTGTTTGCAGAAGTCGATGATCGCGCCCAGGGTGTGACCTTCGTCGAGGATGTCGTCGATGATCAGCACGTCACGGTCAATGAACGACACTTCCGGCTTGGCTTTCCAGAACAGGTCGCCGCCGCTGGTTTCGTTGCGATAGCGGGTGGCGTGCAGGTAGGACGCTTCCAGCGGGAATTGCAAATGGGTGAGCAGCTTGCCGGCGAAAATCAGGCCGCCGTTCATCACACAGAACACCACCGGATTTGTTTCAGCCAGTTGTTCGTTGATGTGTGCACCGACGCGGGCGATGGCCGCCTCGACTTCAGCTTCGGTGTACAGGCAGTCAGCCTCTCGCATGATTTGACGGATATGCTCGAGATCAGCGGACATGGCGCTCTCCAGGGGGGACGGGATTCGGGAAAAGCGGGCAAAGGTACGCATCCCGCACGGCCAGATCAAGCGTTTGTGGACTAACGTACTCTATGTCTATAGGACAACACCCTCGGATAGATTAATCTAGGCCGGTTTTTTTGCCCGCCGCCGGAGCCTTTCCCATGCCCATCCTCGAGATCCGCCATCCGCTGATCCGTCATAAACTCGGCCTGATGCGCCGCGCAGACATCAGCACCAAGAATTTCCGTGAGCTCGCTCAGGAAGTCGGCGCCCTTTTGACCTATGAAGCCACCAAAGACCTGCCGCTGGAATCCTACGACATCGAAGGCTGGTGCGGCACTGTGTCGGTCGAGAAAATCGCCGGCAAGAAGATTACCGTGGTGCCGATCCTGCGCGCCGGTATCGGCATGCTCGAAGGTGTGCTCAGCCTGATTCCGGGGGCCAAGGTCAGCGCCGTGGGCGTGGCCCGCAACGAAGAAACGTTGCAGGCCCACACCTATCTGGAAAAACTGGTTCCCGAAATCAACGAACGCCTGGCCATGATCATCGACCCGATGCTCGCCACCGGCAGCTCCATGGTCGCCACCATCGACCTGCTGAAAAAGGCCGGTTGCCGCGACATCCGCGCCATGGTGCTGGTCGCCGCGCCGGAAGGCATTGCCGCCGTGGAGAAGGCTCACCCGGACGTGACCATCTACACCGCTTCCATTGACGAGAAACTGAACGAACACGGTTACATCATCCCAGGCCTGGGCGATGCCGGTGACAAGATCTTCGGCACCAAGCAGAAGGACGCGTGACCATGCAGCAAGAGTTCAACGATCCGCTCTGGCGCACGGTGCTGTCCGGCGCCCAGATGCTGTTCGTGGCGTTCGGCGCGCTGGTGTTGATGCCGCTGATTACCGGCCTCGATCCGAACGTAGCGCTGTTCACGGCGGGCCTGGGGACGATTCTGTTCCAGATCGTCACCGGGCGTCAGGTGCCAGTGTTCCTGGCTTCGAGCTTCGCCTTCATCACCCCGATCATTCTCGCCAAGGGCCAATTCGGCCTCGCGGCGACCATGGGCGGTGTGATGGCGGCCGGTTTCGTCTACACCTTCCTCGGCCTCGCCGTGAAGATCAAAGGCACCGGCTTCATCGACCGCTTGCTGCCACCGGTGGTGATTGGCCCGGTGATCATCTCCATCGGCCTGGCCATGGCGCCGATCGCCGCCAACATGGCGATGGGCAAGGCTGGCGACGGTAGCGAGCTGATCCACTACCAGACGGCCATGCTGATCTCGATGCCTGCGCTGCTGACGACGCTGATCGTCGCGGTGTTCGGCAAAGGCATTTTCCGCCTGGTGCCGATCATCTCCGGCGTGCTGGTCGGTTTTGCGATGGCGTTCTATTTCGGCGTGGTCGATACCGCGAAGATTGTCGCGGCACCGTGGTTCGCGATCCCCAACTTCACCGCGCCGGAATTCAACTGGCAGGCGATTCTGTTCATCGTTCCGGTGGCATTGGCCCCGGCCATCGAGCACATCGGCGGCGTGATCGCCGTGGGCAGCGTGACCGGTCGCGACTACCTGAAGAAGCCCGGCCTGCACCGCACCCTGCTCGGCGACGGCATTGCCACCACCGCCGCCGGTTTGTTCGGCGGTCCGCCCAACACCACCTACGCCGAAGTGACGGGCGCGGTGATGCTGACCAAGAACTACAACCCGAAAATCATGACCTGGGCGGCGATTTTTGCCATCAGCCTGGCGTTCATCGGCAAGTTCGGCGCGCTACTGCAAAGCATTCCGGTACCGGTGATGGGCGGGATTCTGTGCCTGTTGTTCGGTTCGATTGCGGCGGTGGGGATGAACACGCTGATTCGCCACAAGATCGACCTGGGCGAAGCGCGCAACCTGGTGATCGTTTCGGTCACGCTGGTATTCGGGATAGGCGGCGTGCTGGTCGGCACCGGCACCGGTCCGGACGACTTCGGCCTCAAAGGCATCGCGCTGTGCGCGGTGGTGGCGATTGCGCTGAACCTGTTGCTGCCGGGCAATGACAGCTGGAAGCACAAGAAGGCGGATGAGCCGCTGATCTAAGGCTGACACAACACCCTGTGGCGAGGGAGCTTGCTTCCGCTTGAGTGCGCGCAGCACTCACAAAATCTTCATGGATTGCGAGAATTTTGGGGCCGCTTCGCGACCCAGCGGGAGCAAGCTCCCTCGCCACGGTTTGTATTTCTACAGCGCCAACGGCGCTCTTTCGCACAAAGTTCTCAGCGCCTTGGCCCACTGCGGATCATCGTTGAGACACGGCACCAGCACCAACTCATCTCCCCCCGCTTCGCGGAACAGTTCATTCCCGCGATCACCGATTTCCTCAAGCGTCTCGATGCAATCGGCAACGAACGCCGGGCACATCACCAGCAACTTCTTCACGCCCATTCCCGCCAGCTCATCGAGGCGTGCTTCGGTGTAGGGTTCGATCCATTTCGCCCGACCCAATCGCGACTGAAACGACACCGACCACTTGCCGTCCGGCAAGCCCAGCCGCTTGGCAAACTCGGAAGCAGTGCGCAGGCATTGGGCGCGGTAGCAGGTCGACAAAACTTCTGGCGAAGCGTTCAGGCAGCAATTATCGCTTTGGAAGCAATGGTGACCGGTAGGGTCGATTTTCTTCAGATGCCGCTCCGGCAAACCGTGGAAGCTCAGCAGCAGGTGATCGTAATCCTGCAGTAAATACGGCTTGGCGCTGGCCACCAACGCATCGAGGTATTCCGGCTGATCGTAGAACGGCTGGAGAATCGAAAACTGCACGTCGAGTTGCTTCTCCCGCACGACCCGCCGGGCTTCCTCGATCACCGTCGTGACGGTGCTGTCGGCGAACTGTGGATAAAGCGGCGCGAGGGTAATTTTCTTGTGACCCTGGGCAGCGAGCTGCACCAGTCTCGTTTCAATCGACGGCTCGCCGTAACGCATGGCCAGTTCTACCGGACCGTGAGTCCACTCAGCGGTCATGGCCTGCTGCAAGCGACGGCTGAGCACCACCAGCGGCGAGCCCTCCTCCCACCAGATCGAGGCATAGGCGTGGGCCGACTGCTCCGGGCGCTTGATCAGAATCAGCGACACCAGCAAACGTCGCACCGGCCATGGCAGGTCGATCACGTACGGGTCCATCAGAAATTGATTGAGGTAGCTGCGCACATCCGCCACAGAGGTGGAGGCAGGTGAACCCAGGTTGACCAGAAGCAACGCGTGATCGGTCATGCAACGTCCTATTTCAGAGGCGGCTGGACAAGTCGTCCAGGGCCGCGCGCAAATCAGTGAACTGGAATGTAAAACCCGCTTTCAACAAACGCGCCGGCACGGCTTTCTGGCCGCCCAGCAACAGCAATGACAATTCGCCCAAACACACCTTCAACGCCAGGGCCGGCATGGGCATGAATGCCGGGCGATGCAACACGGCGCCCAGCGTGCTGGCAAACTCACGATTGCGCACCGGTTTGGGCGCGCAGGCATTATAAGGACCGCTGGCGTCTTTCTGATGCAGAAGAAAATCAATCACGGCGATTTGATCCTTGATATGGATCCACGGCATCCACTGCCGACCATCGCCAAGAGGCCCGCCCAGCCCCAGTTTGAACGGCAACAACAGCCGCGACAAAAAGCCGCCCTCGGCAGACAACACCAACCCCGTGCGAATCAGGATCACTCGAATGCCCAAGGCCTCGGCGCGCTGCGCGGTTTCCTCCCAGGCAATGCACAACTGGCTGGCGAAATCGTCGATGACGGGTGGAGATTCCTCAGTCAATTCCCGCTCGCCACCGTCGCCGTACCAGCCCACGGCGGAGCCTGAGATCAACACCTGCGGTTTCTGTTCGCGGGTGTCGAGCCAGGCCAGCAGGGTTTCGGTCAGGGTGATGCGACTGCTCCAGAGCAAGGCCTTGCGCTTGGTCGTCCAGGGCCGGTCGGCAATCGGAGCACCCGCCAGGTTGATAATCGCGTCCACGGGCTCTTGTCCGAGATCTTCCAACCGCGCGACACCACGAACTTCTGCACCGCAGATTTTCGCGACTTTTTCAGGTGCCCGACTCCATACCGTCAGACGATGTCCCTGGCTCAGCCAGTGTCGGCAGAGTTGACTCCCTATCAAACCAGTACCGCCGGTCAGCAATATGTGCATGACTTCTTCCTCGCGTGGCGTTTTACCCTGATCACTAGTCTATTTTTATAAGCAGGGATCTTTGATATCGGGCAGGCTCTGTTGATAACAATAGGCCAAGCTGTCAGAACGAGAACGCTAAAAGTTATACCAAAAAACAATATTGTACAGGTTTCATCCACGGCGTAGTCTGTACAGAAAGGCAAACGAGGCCCCTATGACTGTACCTATCGCAATCATCGGCACCGGCATCGCCGGACTCTCAGCCGCCCAGGCGCTTACGGAGGCCGGGCATGTCGTTCAACTTTTCGATAAAAGCCGCGGCAGTGGCGGACGCATGTCGAGCAAACGCAGCGACGCGGGTGCCCTGGACATGGGCGCGCAATATTTCACTGCCCGCGATCGCCGCTTTGTCACGGAAGTCCAGCGCTGGCAAGCCAACGGCTGGGTCGCCGAGTGGACGCCACAGCTCTATACCTTCCACGGTGGTCAGCTCAATCTGTCGCCGGACGAACAGACGCGCTGGGTCGGCACGCCGCGCATGAGTGCCATCACCCGCGGCTTGCTCGGCGATTCGGAAGTACATTTCGCCTGTCGCATCACCGAGGTCTATCGGGGTGAGGAGCATTGGCATCTGCAGGACGCCGAGGGATTCACCCATGGCCCGTTCAGTCATGTCATCGTCGCCACGCCCGCGCCCCAGGCGACCGCATTGCTGGCCTCCGCGCCGAAGCTCGCCGGTGCCGCCGCCGGGGTAAAAATGGACCCCACCTGGGCGGTCGCGCTGGCCTTCGATACACCGCTGGACACCCCCATGGAAGGCTGCTTCGTGCAGGACAGCCCGCTCGACTGGCTGGCCCGCAACCGCAGCAAACCGGGGCGTGACAACACAATGGACACCTGGGTGCTGCACGCCACGAGTGCCTGGAGCCGGCAACATATCGACCTGCCCAAAGAGGCTGTGATCGAGCAATTGCATGGCGCGTTCGCCGAACTGCTCCACAGTGCGATGCCAGCGCCTACGTTCAGCCTCGCCCACCGCTGGCTCTACGCCCGCCCCGCCACCAGCCATGAATGGGGCACCCTGGCCGATGCCGATCTGGGGCTTTACGCGTGTGGCGACTGGTGCCTGTCCGGTCGTGTCGAGGGGGCATGGCTCAGTGGTCAGGAAGCCGCTCGCCGCCTGCACGAGCACCTGCAATGAACCGAATCAACCCGAGCAAGCTGCTGCTGTCGAAATGGACAGCAGCCCAGCCGCAAAACCGCGAAAAACATTTTCTGGTCACCGAGCTGTTCCGCGACGAGGAAGGCACGGTGCTGGACGTCGAATTGCAGGCGGTGCTGACCAAGCGCAGTGAGCGGCTCGACTGGCAAACGCTGAAAAACAGCGACGCCTGGATACTCGGCTGGAAATAGATCGCCTGTAGAAGCGAACTCGCAATGTCCGTCAATGCCTTCGCTTTAAACCTGACACGCTTCAGCAATCTCAGGTTCATGGTGATCAGCCTCGCTCCCACAGGGCTCCCGCAAAAACCTATACAAATAATTTGACTTGTACACCTTTGAATCTATGATGAAGGCATGTTGTACAGAAATTTAATTTTGTACAGGTCTTGGATTCGAGGTGCACCCATGCCCCACGCCAGCGCGAAACCGAAAATTGCTATCAGCGCCTGCCTGATGGGCGCCGAGGTGCGTTTCAACGGTGGGCACAAGGAATCGCGGCTGTGCAGCCGCACCCTCACTGAATATTTCGAATTCGTCCCGGTCTGTCCGGAGGTCGCGATCGGTCTCGGCATCCCTCGGCAACCCATACGACTGGTCGGCGACGCTGAACAACCTGAAGCCCTTGGCACTGTTGACCCTGAACTGAATGTCACCCGAGCGCTGGCCGATTACGGCGAGAAAATGGCTATTGAGCTGGACAATATCTGCGGCTACATCTTCATGCAGAAATCACCGTCATGCGGCCTGGATCGGGTCAAGGTCTACCACGCCAACGGCGCGCCCGTAGACGGCGGCGGCCGAGGCATCTATGCCCAGGCTTTCTGCGCGTTGCATCCGGACCTGCCAGTGGAAGAAGACGGTCGTCTCAATGACCCGGTGCTGCGGGAAAACTTCCTTACCCGAGTGTTCGCCTACAGCGCCTGGCAAGAGCTGCTGCAAGCGGGCCTGACTCGCCGCGGACTGACGGAATTTCACTCGCGGTATAAATACCTGCTGATGGCCCACAATCCGGTGCAGTACAAAACCCTGGGCAATCTGCTGGGCAACATGGGCCAGATCGATCCGAAAGAACTCGGCCCACGCTATTTCAGCGAACTGATGGCGGCCTTGAAGAAGTGCGCCACGCGCCGCACCCACACCAATGTTCTGCAACACATCAGTGGATACCTCAAACAGGTCATCAGCGCTGACGACAAACAGGAAGTGCAACACGTCATCGGCCAGTACCGCCACGGCATCGTGCCGCTGGTGGTGCCGCTGACGCTGCTCAAACATCACTTTCGCCGACATCCGGATCCGTACATTGCACAACAGGTTTACCTGCAACCGCACCCGGAAAACCTAAGCCTGCGAAACGCGATCTGATGAAAACTCCACTCGACACCAGTGCCCGCGAAGACCTCGGCGCCGACTTTAAAAAAGCCCTCGATGAAGGCTGGCTGCCGATTCGTGAAGTGGCCCGGCAGACCGGCGTCAACGCCATCACTTTGCGCGCCTGGGAACGACGTTACGGGCTGATCGTGCCGCAACGTACGCCCAAAGGGCATCGACTGTTCAGCGCCGAACACGTGCAACGCATCCTGACGATCCTCACCTGGCTCAATCGTGGCGTGGCCGTCAGCCAGGTCAAGCAACTGCTCGACTCCCCGCAAGCTTTTAGCGAGTCGGTCGAAAATGATTGGCAGGTGCTGTGCAACACGCTGCTGCAAGCGGTCACTTCGCTCAACGAACGCACCCTCGATGACACCGTCAACCAGGCGATCGCTTTGTACCCACCGCGGACCCTGTGCGAACAGTTGCTGATGCCGTTGCTGGCCGAGCTTGAACAACGCTGGCAGGGCCAGTTTGGCGCGCAGATGGAGCGTGTGTTTTTTTACTCCTGGTTACGCAGCAAATTCGGCGCGCGCATCTACCATAACAACCGTCAGTTGCGCAGCGCACCGCTGCTGTTGATCAATCACTCCGACCTGCCGCTGGAACCACACCTGTGGCTCACCGCGTGGCTGATCAGCAGTGCCGATTGCCCGGTGGAAGTGTTCGACTGGCCGCTGCCGGCGGGCGAGCTCGCACTGGCGGTCGATCACCTGCAAGCTCGCGGCGTACTGCTGTATTCCAGCAAAGCCATGAACCTTGCGCAGTTGCCGAAACTTTTCAACGGCGTCGGCGGCCCAAAAATGATTGCCGGACCAACGGTGTGCATCCACCACGCCGAGTTGTCCGTAAAAACGACAGAGATTGCAGAATTGTTCCTGGCCGAAGATCCGTTATCGGCGCATCAGGACCTGCTTCAGCGCGGGCTTATTTAAATGAATCGTACGGATACCACCCTGCAATTGATCTGGCTGCGCAGCGACTTGCGCCTGCATGACAACACCGCCCTGTCGACCGCCGCATCCCGGGGCCCGAGCGTGGCGGTGTACTTGTTGAGCCCGGAACAATGGCGCGAGCATGACGATGCACCGTGCAAAGTGGATTTCTGGCTTCGCAACCTTCGCGAATTGAGCCGCGCACTCGGCGAGTTGAACATCCCGCTGCTCATCCGCATGGCCTCGCGCTGGGATGAAGCGCCGAAGGTTTTGCTCGATCTGTGCCAGCAGTTGAAGATCGACGCGGTGCACGTCAACGAGGAGTACGGCATTCACGAAAGCCGCCGTGATGCGGCAGTAGCCGACGCACTGAAAACCAAGGGTATCGACTTTTATAGCTACCTCGATCAGTTGCTGTTCAAGCCCGGCACCGTGCTGACCAAGACCGGTACGTACTTCCAGGTCTTCAGTCAGTTCCGCAAGGTTTGCTACGACCGTCTGCGCAGCTCGTTGCCGAGCCTGGTGAGCGCGCCAATGGCTCAATCGCGCCTGACCGTCGACAGTGATGAAATCCCTTCAAGCGTTGCAGGCTTCGCCACGCCCAGCGAAACCTTGCGCGCGCTGTGGCCCGCCGGTGAAGCCGAAGCCCGTCGCCGCCTCGATACCTTCGCCGATGCGCAGATCGACTACTACAAAAGTGAACGCGACTTCCCGGCCAAACCCGGCACCAGTCAGCTCTCGGCCTACCTCGCGGCCGGCGTCATTTCCCCGCGCCAGTGCTTGCATGCAGCCCTGCAAAGCAATCAGGGCGAGTTCGAAAGCGGCAAAGTCGGCGCCGTCACCTGGATCAACGAATTGCTGTGGCGCGAGTTCTACAAACACATTCTGGTGGGCTACCCACGCGTCTCCCGCCACCGCGCCTTCCGCCCGGAAACCGAAGCCCTGGCCTGGCGCGACGCCCCCGATGAACTGGCGGCCTGGCAAGAAGCGCGTACCGGCCTGCCGATCATCGACGCCGCAATGCGCCAACTGCTCGAAACCGGCTGGATGCACAACCGTTTGCGCATGGTCGTGGCGATGTTCCTCACCAAGAATCTGCTGATCGACTGGCGTGAAGGCGAACGTTTTTTCATGCGGCACCTGATCGATGGCGACCTCGCGGCGAACAACGGCGGCTGGCAGTGGAGTTCGTCCACCGGCACCGACTCCGCGCCCTACTTCCGGATTTTCAACCCGCTCAGCCAATCGGAAAAATTCGACAGCGAAGGCCTGTTCATCAAGCACTGGCTGCCGGAGCTGGCCGGGCTGAACAAGAAAGACGTGCACAACCCGGAAAACCTCGGCGGCCTGTTCGGGGTGGCAGGTTATCCGTCGCCAATCGTCAATCTGAGTACGAGCCGCGCTCGCGCGCTGACCGCGTTCAAAAACCTGCCATCGCGACAAAATGCCGGAGGTGGCTATGAGTGATTTTCTGCGGCGTTTCGCCCGGCAGTTTGGTGAACTCAACAAAGACAACCTGCAACGCCTGAATGAGTTGTATACCGCTGATGTGCATTTCACCGATCCGCTGCACGAAGTACAGGGCATCGGGCATTTGCGCAGCTATTTCAGTGAGCTCTACGCCAACGTCAGCGAGCTGCGTTTCGATTTTTACGGCTTCGACCAGACCGGCGAAGGCGAAGGTTATCTGCGCTGGGTCATGAGCTACCGCCATCCACGCCTGGCCGGCGGGGGCTTGATTCGGGTGGATGGCTGCTCGCACCTGCTCTGGAGTGACAAGGTCTATCGCCACCGGGATTACTTCGATGCCGGGGCTCTGCTTTACGAACATGTACCCGTATTGGGCCGGGCAATCGCTTGGTTGAAAAGGAGAATGGGATGAGCCTTACACCTCCACGACGATATTGGCTGACCGGGGCCAGCAGCGGCATTGGCGCCGCGCTGGCCGAGGAAATCCTGAAAACCGGCGCCCACCTGGCGGTCAGCTCACGCTCGCTGGCGCCGCTGAAAGTCTTGTCGCAACGCTATCCCGGGCAAGTGTTGGTGGTGGCGGGAGACCTGACCAACAGCCAGACCGTGCGCGAAATCGGCGAGCAAATTACGCATGACTGGGGCTCGCTGGATACGGTGATTCTCAATGCCGGCACCTGCGAATACGTCGACGTTCAGCAGTTCGACTCGTCGATCATCGAGCACGTGGTGCGCACCAATCTGCTGGCCAGCAGTTACTGCATCGAAGCGGCGCTGCCGCTGTTGCGCAAAGGCACCGCGCCGCACCTGGTGGGCGTCGCCAGTTCGGTGACTTACCTGCCGCTGCCACGGGCGGAGGCGTATGGCGCGTCGAAGGCCGGGCTGCGTTATCTGTTCGAATCGTTGCGCATTGACCTCGCGCCCGAAGGCATCGAAGTCACCGTGGTCAGCCCGGGGTTCGTCGACACACCGCTGACGGCGAAGAACGATTTCCCGATGCCGCTCAGTTGGCCGGTGGGCAAAGCGGCGCGGCACATCTTCGCCAAACTGAAAAACCGGCCACTGGAGATCGCGTTCCCGGCGCTGTTCATGGCGGCGCTCTGGCCGCTGTCGAAAATGCCCAACCGGGTGAAGCTCGCCATCGGCAAACGCATGGTGCGCAGCAGTCCGCCGATCAAGGACGTGCCGTGAACATCGCTATCATAGGCAGCGGCATCTCGGGGCTCACCTGCGCTTACCTGCTGAATCGAAGCCACGCGATCACCCTGTTCGAGGCCGGCGACCGGGTCGGCGGTCATACCCACACCGTGGACGTGAAGGTCGATGGCAAGGAGTATGCCGTGGACACCGGTTTCATTGTGTTCAACGACCGGACCTACCCGAATTTCATTCGCCTGCTGGGCCAGATCGGCGTCGGTTTCAAAGCGACAGAGATGAGTTTCTCGGTCACCGACCCGGACAGCGGCCTCGAGTACAACGGCAACAACCTCAACAGCCTGTTCGCCCAGCGCCGCAATCTGCTGTCGCCGAGGTTCTGGGGCATGCTGCGGGATATCCTGCGCTTCAACAAGCGCGCTCAGTCCGACCTGTCCGAGGGCCGGATCGCGGCCGACACCACGCTCGATGAATACCTCAAGGCCGGCGGTTACGGCGAACGGTTCATCCTGCATTACATCGTGCCGATGGGCGCGGCGATCTGGTCGATGCCGATGGCCCAGATGCTGAATTTCCCGGTGGAATTCTTTGTGCGGTTCTTCAAGAATCACGGTTTGCTGTCGGTCAACAATCGCCCGCAATGGCGGGTGATCGAGGGCGGTTCGAGTGCGTACATCGCACCGTTGACCGCGACCTTCAAGCAGAAGATCCGCCTCAACTGTCCCGTGATACGGGTCGAGCGCGATGCCGATGGTGTCGTGATCCACAGCAGCGCCGGCAGCGAACGCTTCGACAAAGTCGTGTTTGCCTGCCACAGCGATCAGGCGCTGAAACTGCTGGCCAAGCCCAGCGAAGCCGAACGGTCGATCCTCGGCGCCCTGCCCTATGCCGACAACGAAGTGGTGCTGCACACCGACACGCGCCTGCTGCCGTCGCGCAAACGCGCCTGGGCCAGTTGGAATTACCGCCTCGGCGGTGCCGGACATACGCTGGCCGCGGTCACCTACGACATGAACATTCTGCAAGGCATCCAGAGCGACACCACCTTCTGCGTCAGCCTCAACCAGAGCGCCGGCATCAGTCCGTCCATGGTGCTCGGCCGATTCACCTACGCCCATCCGCAGTACAGCCTGGCGGCAGTGGCCGCACAGGCGCGCTGGGAAGAATTGAATGGCGCGCAACACAGTTTTTATTGCGGCGCCTACTGGGCCAACGGTTTCCATGAAGACGGCGTGGTCAGCGCGTTGCGCGTGGCCCGCTCGTTCGGGGAAGTGCTGTGAACAGCGCCCTCTACAGCGGCTGGATCGCCCATCGGCGGTTTGCCCCAAGGCGCCATGAATTCCGTTACCGGATCGGCCTGCTGTACCTCGATCTAGATGAACAGGACGTCGTGCTCGGGTTGTCACCGCTGGCGGGCAACCGCCGTTTCTCGCCGTTTTCGTTTCGCGAAAGCGACTACCTCAAAACCTGCACCGGCAACGGCATGCGCCTGATCGATGCCGTGCGCGAACAGGTCCGCCTGGCCATTGGTCATGCGCCACAAGGGTCGGTGTGCCTGTTGACCCAGCCTCGCAGTTGGGGCCTGGCGTTCAACCCGGTGAGTTTTTTTTATTGTTACGAAGCTGACGGCCAACTGGCGGCGATTCTTGCCGAAGTCACCAATACCCCGTGGCGCGAGCGTTATCACTATGTGCTGCCAGCCAGGACGCCGGAGGACCTGCGTGACTTCCATCAGCATTTCGCCGTGGCCAAGTCGTTTCATGTGTCGCCGTTTCTGCCACGCGATCTCGAACACCGCATGAGCTTCAGCCCCGTCGCGAAAAAGCTCGGCGTGCACATGGCCGACTGGCAGGGCGAGCTGAAGCTGTTCGACGCCACGCTCAACCTGAAACGCGAAGACTTGAGTCGCGCCAGCCTGCACCGTTACTTGCGGCGCTTTCCGTGGATGACCGCGAAAACCTGCCTGGCGATTTATTGGCAAGCCCTGCGCCTGCTGCTCAAACGCACGCCGATATTTGCTCATCAAGCTGCCAATGGCAGCTTTCAAACCGCCACCGTTCCGCCCAAGGATCGCCGCCATGAAATCCTCTAGTGTCTCGGCCAAGGCCACACCGCGACGCATCAACGGTCTGACCGAGATGTTGCTGCGTCGCGGTGTGCTGCGGCAACTGGCCCACCTCAAACATGGACAACTGGTGGTCGTCGAGGACGGCGAGCGTCTGGTCTTCGGCACCGCTGGCAGCCATTTGCTGGGGGAGATTCACATCCTCGATGCCGCAGCGTGGGGACTGGTGGCAAGCAACGGTTCGATCGGCGCGGGCGAGGCGTTTATCCACGGTTACTGGAGTTCGCCGGACCTCACCGCAGTGGTTCGCGTGTTCGTCAGCAACCTGGAAGTGCTGGATGCGCTGGAAGGCGGTCTGGCAAAACTCAGCCGGCCGTTCGTTCAAGGGTTGCACTGGCTCAACCGCAACACGCGCAAGGGCTCGCAGAAAAACATCGCCGCGCACTACGACCTCGGCAACGACCTGTTCGAACAGTTTCTCGACCCGACCATGATGTATTCGGCGGCACAATTCCTGAGTCCCGAGGACAGTCTGGAACAGGCTCAGTTGAACAAACTGCAACGGATCTGCCAGAAACTCGACCTCAAACCAAGCGATCACCTGCTGGAAATCGGCACCGGCTGGGGCAGCATGGCGCTGTACGCGGCACAGCATTATGGCTGCAAAGTCACCACCACCACGCTGTCCAGGGAGCAGTACGCCTTTACCGCGCAACGGATCGACGCCCTCGGGTTGCAAGATCAGGTCACGTTGTTGCTCAAGGATTACCGCGACCTCACCGGGCAGTACGACAAACTGGTGTCGATCGAGATGATCGAAGCCGTGGGCCATCGCTTTCTGCCGACCTATTTCAAGCAGTGCGCGCACTTGCTCAAAAGCAATGGCTTGATGCTGTTGCAGGCGATCACCATCCGCGAGCAGCGCTACGAGCAGGCCAAGGGCAGCGTCGATTTCATTCAGCGCTACATCTTCCCTGGCGGCGCCCTGCCCTGTGTGCAGAAAATGCTCGAGATCGTCAGCCGCGACACCGACATGAACTTGCTGCACATGGAGGATTTCGGCCTGCACTACGCACGAACCTTGCGCCTGTGGCATGAAAACTTTCGCCGCGCCCAAGGTCGCTTGAGCGAATTGGGCTATGACGATTATTTCCTGCGGCTGTGGGAGTTTTACCTGTGCTACTGCGAAGGGGGTTTCCTGGAGCGCACCATCGGCACTGCGCAGTTACTGCTGGCCAAACCTTCGGCGATCACCGAGCCGCTGCTTGGCCGCTTCGATGCTTGAACGCTTGGCCAACGCGGCGCTGTTCCAGCTCGGCTGGTTTGTCTGCGTGATCGGCGGCAACAGCTTGTGGTTGTTGGTGGCGGTGGGCGCTTTGGTGATTCATCTGCTGTGGATAAGTCGTTGGGTGGACGAAGGCCGGCTGATTCTCAGCGTGGTGTTGCTGGGCACGACCGTCGACAGTTCATTGCACTGGCTGGGGGTGTTCGAGTTCAACGAGATCGTGCCGCTGATTCCTCTATGGCTGATGCTGTTATGGGCGTTGCTGGCAACGACGTTGCGCCATTGCCTGCAATGGACCGCAACGCCCTGGTGGCTGGGCAGCCTGCTGGGCGCCGTGGGTGGACCGTTGTCGTATTACGCGGGAGGACAACTGGCCGGGGTGCAATTCCCTTATGGCCAAGTACCGACGCTGATCGGCATCGGACTACTCTGGGCACTGCTGTTTCCCACGTTGCATTTCATGGCCCAGCGGTTGGCGGCGTCCGACACCCATGGTTGAGCGTCCGTCAGGCCTTTCACACAGCGCCGACCGACTGACTTACACTGCGCGCCATGAAGACCATTCCCCACACACAAATCGCCGAAACGGCGGTCACCTGCTCGACCTGCGCAGCCTGCTGCTGCCAGCTCGAAGTGATGCTGATCACCGACACGGGTGTGCCCGAGCGTTTTATCGATACCGATGATTGGGGCGGGGAAGTCATGCTGCGTCTGGACGACGGCTGGTGTGCCGCGCTGGATCGCAACAGCATGATGTGCACGATCTACGAAAAACGCCCGCTGATCTGCCGGGAATTCGAAATGGGTGCACCGGAGTGCATCGATGAGCGCCAGGGGATTACTACGGCGTATCGGTGATCTGCATTAATGCCGTCACAGTCGCCAAAGCGAGACACAGAACCTGTGGCGAGGGAGCTTGCTCCCGCTGGACAGCGCAGCAGTCCCCTTTCTTATTGACAAGAAATGGGGCCGCTCTGCGCCCCAACGGGAGCAAGCTCCCTCGCCACAATTTTTAAACCTTACAACGGCATCGTGTAGTGCAGTGCGTAACTTTCTACGCCATCGTTCGGGCTGCTGAACCCTGCATTGGAATAGTGCGTCGCACGAATCCCGACTTCATGTCCGCCCGCAAAACGCAGACCGAAGCCGAAACGGTCTTCGAACTGAAAGGCACTGCCCAGTTTGTTGTCTTCAAGTTCGGTATTCGAGAACAACGCCACGCCAACCCCGAGCTCTACATAAGGTTTGACGTTCTGACCGGCAAACTCATAAACAAGAACCGGCGAAAACGAAAGGCTGTTGTTGCTGGAAGTCTTGTCGCCTTCCCAATAGGTGTAGGCGCCGCTCCAGTACCCGGTCAATCGACCGACATCACTCTGCAACCAACTCGTGTCCCAATCGAATTGCATGCCCAGTCGATAGGTCATGGTCGAATCGCTGGTCTGGCCGACCCCGAACTCCACGCCTGCCGCCTGTGCGCTAACACTTTGCCCCATTAGTGCGGCCGCAATCGCGGCCAAGCAGAATAGTCGCTTCACTAGAAACATCCTTTTCCGAACGATTTCATAGGTTTTTTTTGTTGCTCACCGCTATAGAAGTCCGCGCTTAATCAGAAGTTCACCCCAATTATTCGTTCCCCCAGGATTTTTTTTCATCTCTTGAAGCTTTGCACAACGCCAGCGGTATTCCACAGGATCGGCAAGATATTCCTGAAATGCTCCGGATCGGCACTCGTCCAGAACTGCGCAGCACGTGCAGGTCCCTCGGCGAGCAATTCACGCTCAGCCAACAAGCGCTGAAGTTGCCGCGCTACAGCGGCGCCGGTATCAATCAAGCTGATATCTTCAGGGATCATCTGCTTTAGCAACGGTTTTAGAAAGGGATAATGCGTGCAGCCGAGAATTATCGTGTCGCAGCCGGCGGCGAGCAGCGGCCCTACATAGCTGGCCAGCAATTCACGCAGGGCAGGACTGTGCAAATCGCCGTTTTCAATCAACTCCACCAGCCCCGGACACGGCTGAGTGATCACCCGTACATCGGTGGCGAAGCGGTCGAGTAACGCGGCGAATTTGGCACTCTGCAAGGTGCCGGTGGTGGCGAGCACACCGACCACTCCGCTGCGGGTAGCCGCTGCAGCCGGCTTGACCGCGGGCTCCATGCCGACGATGGGCCAGTCTGGATAATCGCGCCGCAAATCCGCAACGCCGGCGACCGTTGCCGTGTTGCAGGCCAGCACCAAGGCCTTGGCGCCCTGCTGCTGAAAGAAATCGGCCATCACGCGGCAACGCTGCTGGATGAATTCCGGGGTTTTCTCGCCGTAGGGAATATTTCCGCAATCGGCGACGTACAGCAGGGTTTCGTTGGGCAGCAATCGCTGGATCTCGGCCAGCACCGACAGCCCACCGACACCGGAGTCGAACACGCCAATCGGCGCTTCACGCATGTGTCGACCCACAGACGCTGCAACCCGGATCACGCTTGACCCGCAGCTCGCGAAAACGCGAACCCAAGGCATCAATCAACAACAACCGTCCCACCAGCGGCTCGCCGAAACCCACCAGCAGTTTCATCGCTTCCAGCGCCTGGAGGCTGCCGACCAGCCCCACCAGCGGACCGACGACGCCGGCTTCACTGCACGTCAGTTCAGCTTCACTGCCGTGCCCGTATAGACAGTGGTAGCACGGACTTTCCGGACGACGCGGGTCGAACACCGACAATTGCCCTTCGAGGCGAATCGCCGCGCCGCTGACCAACGGCTTGCCCGCGGCCACGCATGCGGCGTTGACCGCTTCGCGGGTGGAAAAATTGTCGGAGCAGTCCAGCACCAGATCCACGGCCGCAACGGCGGCGGCCAAAGAATCTTCGTCCAGCGCAGTGCGATGAGCGACTAACGTGATCTCGGGGTTGATTGCGCTCAGTCGGCGAATGGCCGAATCGACCTTGGTCTGACCGACGCTGTCGGTGTCGTGAACGATCTGGCGTTGCAGGTTGGTCAGGTCGACGGTGTCGAAGTCCGCCAGATGCAGTTCACCGACGCCAGCCGCGGCGAGGTAAAGCGCAACCGGTGAACCGAGACCGCCAAGACCGACGATCAACACGCGGCTTTCTTTCAGTCGCAACTGACCGTCGATATCGACGTGCTGCAACAGAATCTGCCGACTGTAGCGCAACAATTCCTGATCATTCAGCACGGCAGGCGCCCCAGGCTGATCCGTTGGTGGCCGCCCAGATCGGTGCGGCTGTGGACTTCTTCAAAACCGTGGGTCTGCAGCAGATCGCGTACGGCTTCGGCTTGATCATAACCGTGTTCGAGCATCAACCAGCCACCCGCGTCCAGGTGATCCGGTGCCTGGGCGACGATCAGACGCAAGTCGTCGAGCCCGTCGATACCCGCTACCAGCGCACTGGCCGGTTCGAAACGCACATCGCCTTCCACCAGATGCGGATCGGTTGAAGCAATGTAAGGTGGATTACTGATGATCAGCTGAAAACGCTGACCTTCCAGCGCGCCGAACCAATGGCTGTTCAGCACGGTGGCATTGTTGAGGTGCAGGCGCTGACGATTGCGCTCGGCCAGGGCCACGGCTTCGAGCACGCGATCCACAGCGGTGACGCTCCACGCCGGACGTTCACTGGCCAGGGCCAGGGCGATGGCGCCACTGCCGGTGCCGAGATCGAGGACCTTGGCGGGTGCCGCGGGCAACAATTCAAGCGCGGCCTCCACCAGCAATTCGGTGTCGGGGCGCGGGATCAGCGTGTGCGGGGCGACTTCCAGATCGAGTTTCCAGAAACCTTGCTGGCCGAGAATGTACGCCACCGGCTCTCCGCCACGGCGGCGTTGCAGGTATTCGGCGAATTTCAGCGCAGCGTCGCTCGGAACGATGCGCTCCGGCCAGGTGTGCAGAAAACTGCGGGACTTGCCCAGCGCCGCCGCCAGCAGCAATTCGGCATCCAGACGCGCCGTCGGCGAGTCGGGCAAATCAGCGGCGCGCAACAGACTGGCAATGATCGTCATTCGATGGCCGCCAGTTGGTCAGCCTGATATTCGGCCAGCAACGGCTCGATCACCGCATCGACACCGCCCGCGAGAATTTCATCGAGGGAATACAGCGTCAGGTTGACCCGGTGATCGGTGACCCGGCCCTGAGCAAAGTTATAGGTACGGATCCGCTCCGAGCGATCCCCCGAACCCACCAGCAATTTACGCTCGCTGGCGATGGCATTGGCGGCGGCGCTGGTCTGCTGGTCGTTGAGCTTGGCCGACAGCCAGGACATCGCCCGGGCGCGGTTTTTGTGCTGGGAACGTTCTTCCTGGCACTCGACGACGATACCGGACGGCAAGTGCGTGATGCGGATCGCCGAGTCGGTCTTGTTGACGTGCTGTCCACCGGCGCCAGAGGAACGATACGTGTCGACCCGCAAATCCGCCGGGTTGATCTCGATCGCTTCCTGTTCGTCCGGCTCGGGCAATACCGCCACGGTGCAGGCCGAGGTGTGGATGCGCCCCTGGGATTCAGTGGCCGGAACCCGTTGCACGCGGTGCACGCCGGATTCGAATTTCAGCTTGCCGTAGACGTTATCGCCTTCAACCCGGGCGATGACTTCTTTATAACCGCCGTGTTCGCCGATGTTCTCCGAGAGGATTTCCACCCGCCAGCCACGCCGCTCGGCGTAACGCGAATACATGCGGAACAGGTCGCCGGAGAAAATCGCCGCCTCGTCGCCGCCGGTGCCGGCACGGATTTCGAGGAACACGTTGCGCCCGTCGTTCGGGTCCTTGGGCAGCAAAAGCCGTTGCAGGCTGGCTTCGATCTCGATCAGTTGCTCCTTGGCTTCGCGAACTTCTTCCACGGCCATTTCGCGCATGTCCGGGTCGCTGTCCTTGAGCAGGGCCTGGGCGCCTTCGAGGTCGCTTTGCACCTTGAGCAACTGTTTATAGGTGTCGACGATCGGCTCGACCTCCGCGTACTCCTTGGAATAGGCGCGGAATTTGGTCTGATCGGAAATGACCTCGCCATCGCCAAGCAAGGCGGTCAATTCCTCGAAACGGTCCTGGAGGATGTCCAGCTTATTGAGCAGTGACGCTTTCATTGCGGTTTTTTATCCGAAAAGCTATCCGATGAGCCCTCACCGAGGGCAAAGAGTTCCTGGGCCATGGCCAGTGCGTCGAGGCGACCTTCGGCAGAGAGCTTTTTCAACTGCACGCTCGGTGCGTGCAGGAGTTTGTTGGTCAAGCCTCGCGCCAATTGCACCAGCACGTCTTCGGCGCTGCTGCCATTGGCCAGCATCCGCTGGGCCTTCTGCAATTCTTCGTCACGCAGGCGCTCGCTTTGTTGGCGATAGGCCTTGAGCACATCCACCGCCGCCAGTTCGCGCAGCCGGACCATGAAATCTTCAGCGCCGACCGACACCATCTCTTCCGCCGCTTGCGCAGCGCCCTGACGGCTCTTGAGGTTTTCGGCGACCACTTCGTGGAGATCGTCGACGCTATACAGGTAAACGTCGTCAAGCTCGCCGACTTCAGGCTCGATATCGCGCGGTACGGCGATGTCCACCATGAAGATCGGCTTGTGCTTGCGCAGCTTCAAGGCACTTTCCACCGCGCCCTTGCCGAGGATCGGCAACTGGCTGGCGGTGGAGCTGATGACGATGTCGCTGCGCACCAGTTCTGCCGGAATGTCCGAAAGCAACACGGCATGAGCGCCAAACTGCTCGGCCAGAATGCTTGCGCGTTCCAGGGTGCGGTTGGCGACAACGATGCGTTTTACGCCAAGCTCATGCAAATGCCGGGCGACCAGGGTGATGGTCTCGCCGGCGCCGATCAGCAAGGCCTGGCTGCGTTGCAAGTCGCTGAAAATCTGTTTCGCCAGGCTGACCGCGGCAAACGCCACGGACACCGGGTTTTCCCCGATGGCGGTATCGGTGCGCACTTGCTTGGCGGCATTGAACGTCGCCTGAAACAGACGCCCGAGCAGCGGACCGATGGTGCCAGCCTCGCGGGCCACGGCGTAGCAGGATTTCATCTGGCCGAGAATCTGCGGTTCGCCCAACACCAGCGAATCGAGCCCGGAAGCAACCCGCATCATGTGACGAACTGCCGCATCATCTTCGTGCACATAAGCGCTCGCGCGCAGCTCGTCGAGGCTCAAATGGTGATAATCGGCCAGCCAGCGCAGCACGATGTCAGCCGAAAGGTGATCCTGTTCTATATAGAGTTCACTGCGATTGCAGGTGGAGAGGATCGCAGCTTCGCGGCTGTCGGTGAGTCGGCAGAGCTGCTGCAAGGCCTCAACCAGCTGCTCAGGGGTAAAGGCCACGCGCTCGCGGACGTCTACTGAAGCAGTCTTGTGGTTAATACCGAGTGCAAGGAAGGCCATTCAAGGTCGCTGATGGTGACGTGAAGCCGGCAATTGTCCTACTTCGACACAACGAGAACAACTACTCGATCTCTATTGCCCCGGTAGGCCATGCCCGGCTTTGCGAGCGGTTCTCGTTTACACGAAGCGTACACCGGCCCCCGGGGGCGCTGGCTTGCCGGCGATGGACTGAGACACACAGCCAGTTCCCTGTAAAAACTCGTCATCGTTAACGACCATCGCTGGCAAGCCAGCCCCCACAGGACACGACGCAGAAGGGAAAATGCCCGGCCGGTTATGTTTGGCCGAAGGCTTGTGTCATGATGATCCGACCGCAGGTTAGTCGTCCTCTTCCTATATGAATAGATCTTCCGCGTTGCTCCTCGCTTTTGTCTTCCTCAGCGGCTGCCAGGCCATGGCACCCGTTTCGTCGGACGGTACGCCGCCGGTCGAAGACAGCACTCCGGCCCCTGAAAAGCCCAAGGTTTACAGCTCATTCAGTGAAGAAACCGTCTTCAGTCTGTTGAGCGCCGAACTGGCTGGCCAACGCAATCGTTTCGACATTGCGCTGGACAACTACGTGACCCAGGCCATCAATACCCAGGATCCAGGCATCTCCGAGCGGGCGTTTCGCATCGCCGAGTACCTGGGCGCCGACCAGGCCGCCCTGGATACCGCGCTGATATGGGCGAAAAACGCACCGGACGACCTCGAGGCGCAACGGGCCGCCGCCGTGCAACTGGCGCGCGCCGGGCGTTATGACGACTCCATGGTCTATATGGAGAAAGTCCTGCAAGGCAAGGGCGACACGCATTTCGACTTCCTTGCCCTGTCCGCGGCCGATACCGATCAGGAAACCCGCAACGGCCTGATGAAAAGTTTTGACCGCTTGCTGCAGCGCCATCCCCACAACAGCCAGCTGATTTTCGGCAAGGCCTTGTTGATGCAACAGGACGGCGACAGCAAAGGCTCGCTGGCCTTGCTGGAAGACAACCCGCCGGACGACGGTGAAATCGCCCCCATTCTGCTGCGCGCACGCTTGCTGCAAACCCTTGATCGCGGCGATGAAGCGTTGCCTCTTCTGCAAAAAAGCATCAAGAAATACCCGGACGACAAACGCCTGCGCCTGACTTACGCACGCATGCTGGTCGAACAGGACCGCATGGACGACGCCAAAGCCGAGTTCTCGAGCCTGGTTCAGCAGTACCCGGAAGACGATGAACTGCGATACTCCCTGGCGCTGGTGTGCCTGGAAGCCAAGGCCTGGGACGAGGCCAAGGGCTACCTCGAAGACCTGATCGCCCGGGAAAGCCATGTCGACTCGGCCCATCTGAACCTCGGTCGCATCGCTGAAGAGCGCAACGATCCCCAGGGTGCACTGATCGAATACGCCCAGGTCGGCCCGGGCAACGATTACCTGCCGGCGCAATTGCGTCAGGCCGATATCCTGATGAACAACGGCAAGACCGCCGAAGCACAAAGCCGTCTGGCGAGCGAGCGCGATGAGCAGCCCGACTACGCGATTCAGCTGTACCTGATCGAAGCCGAAACGCTGTCCGCCAACAAACAGCCGGAAAAGGCCTGGAGTGTTTTGCAAAAAGCCTTGCAGCAATACCCGGACGATCTGAATCTGTTGTACACCCGCGCCATGCAGGCGGAAAAACGCAATGACCTGGCGCAGATGGAAAAAGACCTGCGCCTGATCATCAAGCGTGACCCGGACAACGCCATGGCACTGAACGCCCTCGGCTACACCCTGTCCGACCGCACAACGCGTTACGCGGAAGCCAAGGCCCTGATCGAACAGGCACACCAGATCACCCCGGAAGACCCGGCGGTACTCGACAGCCTCGGCTGGGTGAATTTCCGCCTGGGCAATCTTGATGAAGCCGAGCGGTATCTGCGCCAGGCACTGGATCGCTTCCCCGATCAGGAAGTCGCGGCTCACCTGGGTGAAGTCCTGTGGGCCAACGGCAAGCAACGGGAAGCCAAGCAGATCTGGGGCAAATTCCTCAAGGCACAACCCGACAGCCCAATCCTGCGCGGCACCATCAAGCGCCTGACCGGATCAGAGACTCTTTAAGATTATGTTTTTGCGCCACTTCATCGTTTTCAGTTTTATCGCCCTGCTCGCCGGTTGCGCGGGCTTCGGTGCCCGCGAATCGGTTCAGGGCCAAGGCGACGCCAGTCTATGGCGCGTTCACAAAGAGCAACTGACCAGCCTCGACGGCTGGCAGATCAACGGCAAGATCGGCATCCGCGCGCCAAAGGACTCGGGGAGCGGCACGCTGTTCTGGTTGCAACGCCAGTCCTATTACGACATTCGCCTTTCGGGCCCCCTGGGTCGCGGCGCCGCACGCCTGACCGGGCACCCCGGAAAGGTTTCGCTGGAAGTCGCCAATCAGGGGCGCTACGAAGCGCCGACGCCGGAAGTGCTGCTTGAAGAACAGCTCGGCTGGAAGCTGCCGGTGTCGCACCTGGCCTGGTGGGTCCGCGGACTCCCGGCGCCGGACAGCAAAAGTCGCCTGACACTGGATGCCGACAGCCGCCTGGCCAATCTGGATCAGGATGGCTGGCAAGTCGAATACCTGAGTTATGCCGAGCAAAACGGCTTCTGGCTGCCCGAGCGGATCAAACTGCATGGCACCGACCTTGACGTCACGCTGGTGATCAAGGAATGGCAACCGCGCAAACTGGGGCAATGAACATGACGGCCCCACGCTTGACGCTGCCCTCCCCGGCCAAACTCAATTTGATGCTGCACATCCTCGGCCGCCGCGAAGACGGTTACCACGAGCTGCAGACGATTTTTCAGTTTCTCGACTACGGCGATGAAATCACCTTTGCTGTGCGCGACGACGGTGTGATCCGACTGCACACTGAATTCGACGGTGTGCCTCACGACAGCAATCTGATTGTTCGTGCTGCAAAAAAACTTCAGGAGCAATCCGGTTGTTCGCTCGGTATCGACATCTGGATCGAAAAAATTCTGCCCATGGGCGGTGGCATCGGTGGCGGCAGTTCAAATGCCGCGACGACTTTGCTCGGCCTGAATCATCTCTGGCAGCTGGGTTGGGATGAGGATCGGCTGGCCGCACTGGGCCTGACGCTGGGCGCCGACGTCCCGGTTTTCGTGCGTGGCCACGCGGCTTTCGCCGAGGGCGTGGGAGAGAAACTTACCCCTGTAGACCCCGAAGAACCGTGGTATCTCGTGCTTGTGCCGCAAGTATCTGTAAGTACAGCAGAAATTTTTTCAGATCCGTTGTTGACACGTAACTCTTCTCCCATTAAAGTGCGCCCCGTTCCCAAGGGAAACAGTCGAAATGACTGCTTACCGGTGGTAGCAAGGCGTTATCCAGATGTACGTAACGCATTGAATTTGTTAGGTAATTTTACCGAAGCAAAACTAACCGGAACTGGAAGTTGTGTGTTTGGGGGCTTCCCAAGCAAAGCTGAAGCTGATAAAGTCTCGGCCCTTCTTACAGAGACCCTTACAGGGTTTGTAGCAAAAGGAAGCAACGTTTCGATGTTGCATCGCAAGCTGCAAAGTCTGCTCTAAAGGAATCGAGTACTGGGTACTCGTTGCAACAGATACAGGGGCGTCGCCAAGCGGTAAGGCAGCAGGTTTTGATCCTGCCATGCGTTGGTTCGAATCCAGCCGCCCCTGCCATTTTCCTATACTCATCCAGGTTACCCTCAGCCTCTAGGTACTGCGCGTGTCCAAGATGATGGTCTTTACGGGGAACGCTAACCCCGATCTGGCTCGACGTGTCGTACGTCAGCTGCATATCCCTCTCGGTGACATCTCTGTCGGCAAGTTTTCCGACGGCGAAATTACAGCCGAGATCAATGAAAACGTCCGCGGTAAAGACGTCTTCATTATTCAGCCGACTTGCGCTCCGACCAACGATAACCTGATGGAACTGGTAGTGATGGCTGATGCCTTCCGCCGCTCCTCGGCTACTCGTATCACTGCTGTTATTCCTTACTTTGGTTATGCCCGTCAGGATCGCCGTCCGCGTTCCGCACGTGTGGCTATCAGCGCGAAAGTCGTCGCTGACATGCTTACCGTAGTCGGCATCGACCGTGTTCTCACGGTTGATCTGCATGCTGACCAGATCCAGGGTTTCTTCGATATTCCGGTAGATAACATCTACGGCTCCCCAGTATTGGTGGATGACATTGAAGATCAGCGCTTCGAAAACCTGATGATTGTGTCCCCGGACATTGGCGGCGTCGTGCGTGCACGTGCTGTTGCCAAATCCCTGGGCGTGGATCTCGGGATCATCGACAAACGCCGTGAGAAAGCCAATCACTCTGAAGTGATGCATATCATCGGTGATGTCGAAGGGCGTACCTGTATTCTGGTCGATGACATGGTCGATACCGCCGGCACTTTGTGCCACGCGGCAAAGGCTTTGAAAGAGCATGGCGCTGCCAAGGTTTTCGCCTACTGCACACACCCTGTGCTGTCCGGTCGGGCGATCGAAAACATTGAAAATTCCATGCTGGACGAACTGGTGGTGACCAACACCATCCCGTTGTCCGCTGCTGCTCAAGCCTGCTCGCGTATCCGTCAACTGGATATCGCGCCGGTAGTTGCCGAAGCGGTCCGCCGCATCAGCAACGAAGAATCGATCAGCGCGATGTTCCGTTAAGGGCCCTGCCCTTCTCGAACATCTCGTTGACGAAAAGCGCCCCGCCCCGGCATTCCTGTCGGGGCGGGGCTTTTTTGCCCATATCGCCTTTAGCGCTGGTCGCAAACGCTGGGGCGAATGTGGTTATTTTGGAGATACAACATGAACGAATTTACTCTGAATGCTGAAGTGCGTTCCGACCTGGGGAAAGGTGCGAGCCGCCGCCTGCGTCGTCTCGCAAGCCTGGTACCAGCTGTAGTTTACGGTGGCGAAAAAGCCCCTGAATCCATCAGCATGCTGGCTAAAGAAGTTGCCAAACTGCTCGAAAACGAAGCGGCTTACAGCCACATCATCGAGCTGAACGTTGGCGGCACCAAGCAAAACGTAATCATCAAGGCTCTGCAGCGTCACCCGGCCAAAGGCCACGTGATGCACGCTGACTTCGTACGCGTTGTAGCTGGCCAGAAACTGACCGCTATCGTGCCTGTACACTTTGTTGGTGAAGAAGCTCCGATCAAGAAAGGCGGCGAAGTTTCGCACGTTGTTGCCGAGATCGAAGTGAGCTGCCTGCCTAAGGACCTGCCTGAATTCATCGAAGTCGACCTGGCTAACGCCGAAATCGGCTCGATCATTCACCTGTCCGACCTCAAAGCCCCTAAAGGCGTTGAGTTTGTTGCTCTGGCACACGGCGATGACAAGGCTGTTGCCAACGTCCACGCTCCACGTGTTGCTCCAGAAGCTACCGAAGAAGGCGCAGCAGAGTAATTTACTCTGTGATGCCGGAGTGACCCGGTAACATCGCGGACTGGAACGTAGCGAGAAAGCGGGCGAGAACGCGGAGTTTACATAATGGTAAATGAGCACTTGTCGTCCACTTTCGCCGCACACCCAGGTTGCGGCGATGTTATCCACCACTCCAAGGAAGGGCCCCTATCGTGACTGCCATCAAACTGATCGTTGGCCTGGGAAATCCAGGCGCTGAATACGAACAGACCCGGCATAACGCAGGGGCCCTTTTTGTTGAGCGCATCGCGAACGCACAAGGCGTGAACCTTGTGGCGGATCGCAAATATTTCGGCCTGACCGGGCGCTATTCGCATCAGGGTCAGGATGTTCGTCTGCTGATCCCCACCACGTACATGAACCGTAGCGGCCAGGCCGTAGCGGCGCTTGCCGGCTTCTTTCGCATCAAGCCGGAAGAAATCCTCGTGGCGCATGACGAACTCGACCTGCCACCGGGCGTTGCCAAACTCAAACAGGGCGGCGGCCATGGCGGTCACAACGGGTTGCGCGACATCATCGCGCAACTGGGCAATCAGAATACCTTCTACCGCTTGCGGCTTGGCATTGGCCACCCGGGCGTAGCCAGTATGGTTTCAAATTTCGTCCTGGGTCGTGCGCCACGCGCCGAACAGGAAAAACTCGATGCCAGCATCGACTTTGCCCTCGGCGTGCTGCCGGATATCCTCGCCGGGGAATGGAACCGCGCGATGAAAAACCTGCACAGCCAGAAGGCCTGACTCTTATCCGAGGGGAAACACCATGGGATTCAATTGCGGCATCGTCGGCCTGCCTAACGTCGGCAAGTCCACCCTGTTCAACGCCCTGACCAAATCCGGGATCGCGGCCGAGAACTTCCCCTTCTGCACCATCGAACCGAACACCGGTATCGTACCGATGCCGGATCCACGACTGGAAGCCCTGGCGGCCATCGTCAATCCAAAGCGCATCCTGCCGACCACCATGGAATTCGTCGACATCGCGGGCCTCGTTGCCGGCGCCTCGAAAGGTGAAGGCCTGGGCAACAAATTCCTCGCCAACATCCGTGAAACCGATGCCATCGCCCACGTGGTCCGCTGCTTCGAAGACGAGAACGTGATTCACGTCTCCAACAGCGTCGACCCGAAACGCGACATCGAGATCATCGACCTGGAACTGATCTTTGCCGACCTCGACAGCTGCGAAAAGCAACTGCAGAAAGTCGCCCGTAACGCCAAGGGCGGGGACAAGGACGCCGTTGTCCAGAAGGGCCTGCTGGAGCAGTTGATCGCTCACTTCACCCTCGGCAAACCTGCGCGCACCTTGATGAAGAACATGGCAGCCGACGACAAGGCGGTGATCCGTGGCTTCCACCTGCTGACCACCAAGCCGGTCATGTACATCGCCAACGTCGCTGAAGACGGTTTCGAGAACAACCCGCTGCTGGACATCGTCAAAGCCATCGCCGAAGAAGAAGGCGCCATGGTGGTTCCGGTCTGCAACAAGATCGAAGCCGAAATCGCCGAGCTGGAAGACGGCGAAGAAAAAGACATGTTCCTCGAAGCCCTGGGCCTGGAAGAACCTGGCCTTAACCGCGTGATCCGCGCCGGCTACGAAATGCTGCACCTGCAGACCTACTTCACCGCCGGTGTCGAAGAAGTCCGCGCCTGGACCGTCCGCGTCGGTGCCACCGCACCGCAAGCCGCCGGCGTGATCCACACCGACTTCGAAAAAGGCTTCATCCGCGCCGAAGTCATCGCCTACGACGACTTCATCCAGTACAAGGGCGAAGCCGGCGCCAAAGAAGCCGGCAAATGGCGTCTGGAAGGCAAGGACTACATCGTGAAAGACGGCGACGTGATGCACTTCCGCTTCAACGTCTGAGTCATTCAGGACGGGACACCCGCCCAAGAAAAAGCCGCGTTTGATACGCGGCTTTTTTGCACCTGAAATAAATACCTGCCACACCATCAATCTTCTGAGCGAGCAGCTCGCTCCCTCAGGAGGATGCTGTCAGATCATGCCTTATTGGTTCTTGGCAGCAAGATTGCCAACACACCCAACAGCGGCAGGAACGAGCACAGGAAGTACACGTATTCGATACCGTGCACGTCCGCCAGGTGCCCCAGCAACGCCGCGCCAATCCCGCCGAAACCGAACATCAGCCCGAAGAACACCCCGGCGATCATCCCGACATTGCCCGGCACCAATTCCTGTGCATAAACCACAATGGCCGAGAATGCCGACGCCAGGATGAAGCCGATCACCACGCTCAGAATGCTGGTCCAGAACAAGTCAACATGCGGCAGGATCAAGGTGAACGGCGCGACCCCAAGGATCGAAAACCAGATCACCGCCTTACGCCCGATCTTGTCGCCGATCGGTCCACCGAAGAACGTCCCCGCCGCCACCGCCCCCAGAAACAGGAATAAATGCAGCTGCGAACTGGCCACCGACAGGTCGAACTTCTCGATCAGGTAGAAGGTGAAGTAGCTGGTGAAACTGGCCATGTAGAAGTACTTGGAGAACACCAGCAACCCGAGCACCACCAGCGCGCTGATGACCCGGCCCTTCGACAAGCCATGCGTCGCCGCCTGGCCTTGCTTGAGTTTGAACAGGCTCAGGTGATTGGCGTACCAGCGGCTGATCCGGTAAAGCACAAACAGCGCAAACACTGCGAACAAACCAAACCACGCCACATGGCCCTGACCGAACGGAATGATGATCGCCGCCGCCAGCAACGGGCCGAAAGCGGAGCCCGCGTTACCGCCGACCTGGAAAGTCGATTGCGCCAGGCCAAATCGCCCGCCCGACGCCAGCCGCGCCACGCGAGACGCTTCCGGGTGAAAGGTCGACGAGCCAATGCCGATCAACCCCGCCGCCAGCAGAATCAATGGAAAGGTGCCGACCACCGACATCATCAAAATACCGATCAACGTGCACACCGTCCCGGCCGGCAGCAGCCAGGGTTTGGGGTGGCGATCGGTGTGGTAACCGACCCACGGCTGCAATAGCGAAGCGGTCAGCTGGAAGGTCAGGGTGATCAGGCCGACCTGGGTAAAGGTCAGGCCATAGTTGGCCTTGAGCATCGGATAGATCGAAGGCAGCACCGACTGAATCAGGTCGTTGATCAAATGCGCCAGCGCCACGGCGCCGATGATGCGCATGACCAGAGGGCTGCTTTGTGAAGTCGCGGATGCCGGCGTCGCGCCGGTCTGGGCATTGCTGATAGCCATGGGAAATTCCGTACAACAGATGGGTGCACACGGGCAGGTGGGTCAATGTGCCATTTTTCAGTGCAGCAGCGCCATCCCCTTAGCCAGCTAACGAACTAAATTCAGACGGTAATAGCGCAACGCCATGGTCTGAATCTTGCCTTGTTTATTCCCTTCAACGCGGCGCCCTTACAAAGGGCACCGAGAATGGGAAGTTTCGCTACAGAGTCGGCCTACAGAGCTGGCGAGGGTGAACTTTCGAGGCCTTTAAAACGGGCACATGTCGCGGTCGCTACGACCTCGACGCACGCGATTGGTGCGTGGTGTCCAGGGGAGTCATGGGGCATGCAGGCTTTTTTATCTCCGGGGATCGGGTTGCTGGGGCGTTTTGGCTTCGCCCGCAAGTTTCAGCTGTTGTTTCTGCTGTTTATCCTGCCACTCGCAGGCAGCCTGCTGATGATCGGCCAGGACTATCGCGCCAAACTCAACCTGATTTCCGGCGAGCGTGCCGGCGTCCGGCAACTGCTCGCGCTGGATGCGCTGGATAACCTGCTCGCCGCCCAGCGTGACCGCGCCGCGCGCTGGCGTGCCACCGAGACCAATCGCCAGCCGACACCGGCCACTCTTGCTGCGATGGCTGCGTTCGATGCGGTTCAGCCAGCGGTCGCCCAAGCCACCACGGACCTTGGCAACGCGTTGCAAACCGAAGGCGCCGTGGGCGAAACCCTGGCCCGCTATCAAGCCCTGCAGACAGCCCTCGATGGCCTCGACTCGAAAAGCCTGAGCAGCGTCGGCTGGTGGCCGGACGGTTACGATCGTTTCACCAATGCCTTGAGCGCTCTGCAGGCCTTGCGTGAACAGATCGCCATGGACAATCGTCTGACGCTGGCACCATGGCTGGAAACCTACCTGCTGACGCAGATTTCCACGCAACACGCGCCGGACCTGATTGAGCGCGTAGGCCGTCTGGCCAGCGTCGGCCAGGCGTCGGTGGTGTCCGGTCAGTTCACCCTGCAAAGCCGTCTGCAATTGCGCGATCTGCGCAGCCGCATCGGCGACGCCCGTGAGCAGCTGGCGAAAACCGCCACGCTTCTGGAAGCACGTCTGCCCAGTGCCTTGCAGACTTGGGCCGGCCAATACCATGACAGCCTCAAACACCTCGATGCCGAGCTGAAAGTCCTTGATGACGGCGTGTTTGGCGGCAGCATCAAACTCAAGCCCGAGGAGTTCGAGCGCAGCCTGGACAGCCTGCTCACCGACCTCGCTTCGCTGCGCCAGCAGTCGTTGGTCTCGCTGGATCAGCGTCTGGATTACTACCACGGCTCGGCGATCCGCCAGTTCATGGTGGTGGCGGCGATTTTTGGTTGCCTGTTGCTGGCCGCGCTGTACCTGTTTATCTGCTTGCAGGCCTCGATCCGTCGCAGCGCCAGCGGCATCACGCTGCTGGCCGAAGCCTTGCGCGACGGCAATCTGAGCCTGCAAGTGCCCGTTGAAGGCCGCGACGAACTGGCGGCGATCAGCACCGCGCTCAACGTCGCAGTGGTGCAACTGCGCAACAGCTTGCTGGGGGTCGATCACGAAACCCTGCAACTGAGTAATGCGGTGCGCACGCTCAACCATCATTCCAGCGGTGCGCTGGGCGAAGTCGAAGCCCAACAATTGCAGATCAGTCAGATCGCGGCGGCGGCAACGCAATTGGCCGCCACCTCCCAAGGCGTCGCCCAGAGTTGCGAACAGGCTTCCGGCAGCGCCCAGCACACCCAGCGCATTGCTGCCGACAGCAGCCGTGACAGCCAACGTACCACCGCGAGCATTCAACAGCTCAACCAGCGTTTGAACGAAACGGCGGCGGCACTCGGACGGGTCAGCGAACAAGGCCAGCAGATCCAGTTGGTGGTCGACACCATTCGCGGGGTTGCCGAGCAGACCAACCTGTTGGCGCTCAACGCCGCCATCGAAGCCGCTCGTGCGGGTGAACAGGGTCGAGGCTTTGCGGTGGTCGCCGATGAAGTGCGCAGCCTGTCGCAACGCACCCAATCGTCCACCGCGCAGATCGCCGGCACCGTCGACAGTTTGCGTAGCACGGTGAATGAAGCCGTAAGCCTGATGGAAGCCGCGTGCGGCCAGGCGCAATCCGATGCGCAGTCGGTCACAGGGTTGGGTGAACGCCTCGGGGAAATCGCCCACGCGGTACAAGGCGTCACCGACACCCTGGCGCAAATTGCTACGGCGGTAGAAGAGCAAGCCAGCACCGCCGACGAAGTCAGCGGCAACATCCAGCAAGTCGATCAGGCGGCGGTACGCCTGCTCGAAGGCGCGCGGGCGGTGAACCTGGCTGCAGACACCTTGAGCCAAGGCAGCAAAGCGCTGAGTGCCAATACCGGGAGATTTCAGCTCGGTTGACGCCCTCCCCTGGCCCGATTTTGCGGGTCAGGTGGATAAGCGGTTGAAAGCGTAGAGAAATATTTTAGATTTACGCTTGACACATCATCATTACGAGCCAATAATGCGCGCCACTTGGCTACATAGCTCAGTTGGTTAGAGCATAGCATTCATAATGCTGGGGTCCGGGGTTCAAGTCCCTGTGTAGCCACCAAGTACTAAAAACGGCTTACCGAAAGGTAGGCCGTTTTTTTATGCCTCGAGAAAAGTGCCCCGAAAACACAGAGGTGACTTCAGGCAACAAGAGCAAGCCTCAGGATCGCACCAGCGCCAACGCGGACAATGCCCGCTCCCATATCTGCCACGTACGCAACCAGACCATCGCCTGCCAGTCGTTGTCGGCAGGATAGAACTGCTCCAGCAGATTCAGTTTGATTTCCCGCCCGACCGCATCACTCGGATTGCCGTGCAGATGCAGCCAATGGTCGTCGCGCAAATGACGATGAACCTCGGCTCCCGGATAAGTCCCGCATTCGATCACGAAGGGCATCAATCGCACCTGCGGCAGCGCGTCGATCAGCGCCTGCGAGGTGTAGCCGGTGGCCGTGGCCGCCACACCGGTTTCGCTCAGCGTGTCGGCGCCGGTCAGCAGCGTGTAGAGCCACGGTCCATAGATCGACTGCGCCTCCGGCAACGCTGGATAGGCGGACTCGGTAATGGTCAACAACATCGGATGGCCGTATTCCCCGGCGCCGGTGTGCAAGTCGAAGCACATCGCAACATCGGCATGAGCGACATGTTTTTGAAGGATCTGGTGCAATGTGCGGTTCGACCAGCTCGGCGCTCGTCCGCCGTAAAACAGACCGTCGGGATGACTGTGCTGGCCGCCCTCGACAATCGACATCACCGCCGGCCAGCCGTGTTCCTGGATCTGCTGGTCAAGCAGTGCATCGGCGCGATCACGCTCCGGGCCTGTCAGCTCGGTGCAGGCATAGATTTCATGCAGCGCGGCGTAGGCCGGATTGTCCGGCAGCGGATGTTCGAAGTTCAGGTGATTGCGATTAAGGTCGATGTTGTCTTCGTTGACCCGGCGCAGCCACGCCGTGCCCCACGGATTGATCAGATGAACAAACATCACCGCGACATCGGCCGGCAATGAACGCTTGCCCAACTCCTGCAGCCACTTGATCTGACAGCCCGAGCCATAGAAGCCTTCGACCCCGTGAGTGCCACTCAGCGCTATCAGCAAGCGCTTGGCGGCCGGATCACCGAGCACCGCCACATCGGTGCTCAGAGGCTCCCCGAACGGTCCTTTGAGCGGGTGCGGATACTCGGTCAATCTCGCGCCGGCCGCCTTCGCGGCTGCCAGAAACTGTTCACGCTGAGCGCCATAGCTCGGCTGTGCGGGGAAGTCGGTCTGCATATCTGCCTCTTGTTGATCTTCTGACTCGTCTACTGCCCTTGACCCTACAGAAATTCCGTCAATGGATGAAGGACAAAAACGGCCATGGTTTGCGTCACTGGCTGTCGGCCGATAAAGTCCCCTGACCTTTCCCACGGACGGAGTGCCCCGCGTGTTTACAGCCATTCACTGGAATCGCTATCGCCTGCCAGCCCTTTCGCTGATTGTCGGCGCATTAACCCTCGCGGCGTGTAACGTTCCGCCCGCGTCGAAGTTGCCGATCGCACCGGAAGCCGCCTCGGGTTATCGCGCCGACCTGCAGACCCGGCACGCCTCGAAGCATATGGCTGCGGCGGCGAATCCGCTCGCCGCCGAAGCCGGGCGAGCAATGCTGCGTCAGGGCGGTTCGGCGATTGATGCCGCTATTGCGATGCAAGCGGTGTTGACGCTGGTCGAACCGCAATCCTCGGGTATCGGCGGTGGTGCGTTTATCGTGCTCTGGGACGGTAAAACCGTGCGCACTTACGACGGTCGAGAAACCGCGCCGGCCGGCGCCACCGAGAAGTTGTTCCTGCAAGCCGACGGCACACCGATGCCATTCACTCAGGCGCAGATTGGCGGTCGTTCCGTGGGCACCCCCGGTGTGTTGCGAGCGCTGGAACTGGCCCATCGGAAACACGGGCGCCTGCCATGGGCGCAGTTGTTCGAACCGGCGATAAAACTCGCGGAGCAAGGTTTTCCCATCTCGCCACGCCTGCATCAGCTGATTGCTTCGGATTCGTCCATGCAGCGCTCGCCAGACATGATGGCGTATTTCCGGAATACCGATGGCAGCCCGAAAGCCGTCGGCACCCTACTGAAAAATCCGGCGCTGGCCGCTGCGTTCAAACGCATCGCCAAGGAAGGTCCTGATGCGTTGTATAAAGGCCCTATCGCGCAGGAAATCGTCGCCAAGGTTCAGGGCCACGCCAACCCCGGCAGCCTGTCGCTGAACGACCTCGGCGGCTACTCCGCCAAGGAACGCGCGCCGCTGTGCTCCGATTACAAACGCTGGCAGGTCTGTGGCATGCCTCCACCGTCGTCGGGCGGAATCGCCGTGGCGCAGATCCTCGGCACCTTGCAGGCGCTGGAAACCCGCGATCCGCGTTATGCCCTGGCGCCACTGAAACCAGTCAAAAGCACCCGCTCCGCAGGCATCGAACCGGCCCCGGAAGCCGTGCACCTGATCTCCGAAGCCGAGCGTCTGGCCTATGCCGACCGCGCACTGTATGTCGCCGACAGCGATTTTGTGCCCGTCCCGGTCAAAGGCCTGGTGGACCCGACCTATCTGGCCAGCCGCGCCGCCCTCATCGGTGATCGCAGCATGGGCACGGCCAAGCCTGGCACGCCGCCGGGCATTCAGGTGGCCTACGCGCCGGACCGTTCGCCGCTGCGCATTTCCACCTCGCAAGTGGTGGCGGTCGATGACCTGGGCGGTGCGGTGTCGATGACCACCACGGTGGAATCTGCATTCGGCTCGCACCTGATGGTTCAAGGCTTTCTGCTCAACAACCAGATGACTGACTTCTCGTTCATCCCCGAAGAAAACGGGCAGAAAGTCGCCAACCGCGTCGAACCCGGCAAACGCCCACGCTCGTCCATGGCACCCACCCTGATCTTCGACCGCCAGAGCGGCGAATTCCTCGCCACCCTCGGCTCTCCTGGTGGCTCGCAGATCATTGAATACGTCGCCAAATCCACCGTCGGCCTGCTCGACTGGAACCTCGACCCGCAAACCGCCATCAACCTCCCCAACTTCGGCAGCCGCAACGGCCCGACCGAGCTGGAACAGGGGCAGTTCAGCGCGGAGCTGATTCAGGCGTTGAAGGACAAGGGGCATAGCGTGAGCGAGATCGACATGACCAGCGGCACTCAAGCGATTGTCCGGATCAAGGATGCGCAGGGGAAAGCGTCGTTGGCGGGTGGGGCGGATCCACGACGCGAGGGGGAAGCGTTGGGGGATTGAGTCTTGCCATGGCATGGAAAAGGCTTACCGGGAGGTAAGCCTTTTAGTCCCGCGCAGCCTAGCGAGAAATCTTCAGCGCCTGCCGCGCCTGGTGTTTCTCCAGCGCCAGCTCGATCAGGCGGCTGACCAGTTCGCTGTAGGTCATGCCGGCGGCCTGCCACAGCTTGGGGTACATGCTGATGCGAGTGAAACCGGGGAGCGAGTTGATCTCGTTGATCAGCACTTCGCCGGTCTCGGTCAGGAACACATCGACCCGCGCCAGCCCGGAACAGCCCAACACCTGAAACGCCTCGACGGCCAAGGCTCGAATGCGTTCGCTGGCTTCGCGGCTGATGTCGGCCGGCACCACCACTTCAGCGGCCTGTGCGTCGATGTACTTGCTGTCGTAGGAATAGAACCCGCTGCGCACGACGATTTCGCCGCAACCGCTGGCGATGGCGTCTTCGTTGCCGAGCACCGCGCATTCGATTTCGCGGCCGCTGACGGCCGACTCGACCAGCACTTTCTCATCGAAACCCAGAGCCAGTTCGACTGCTGCCGTGTACTCGGCTTCGTCGTTGACCTTGCTCACGCCCACCGAAGAGCCCTGGTTCGCCGGTTTGACGAACAGCGGCAGGCCGAGCTTGCCCTGGACCTCGGCGAACCCGATGCGCCTCGCTGTGGCGCGGGTCAAGGTCACGAACGGCGTGACGGCCAACCCGGCATCACGCAGCAAGCGTTTGCTGATGTCCTTGTCCATGCACACCGCCGACCCGAGCACATCGGAACCTACAAAAGGCAGATCGGCCATGCGCAGCAACCCTTGCAGGCAACCGTCTTCACCCAGGGTGCCGTGGACGATCGGGAAGATCACGTCAACGTGGCCCAGCAGCTCCTGACTTGAGGTTTCCAGCAGTTGCTGACTGGCCTTGCCCGGCACCACGGCAAGTTCGCGGTTGGACTGGTTGAGGGCGATCAGCGCCGGGTTTTCCTGGTTGAGCAGGAAATTCGACGGATCATTGAGGTGCCAGTGGCCCTGCTTGTCGATGCCGATCAGCACCGGTTCGAAGCGCGACCGGTCCAGCGCGTCGACGATGTTTTTCGCCGATTGCAGCGACACCTCGTGCTCCGCCGAACGGCCGCCAAAAATAATGCCTACCCGCAGTTTGCTCATTCAGGATTCCTCAACGATTGGCCACCAGATGCGCACCGAACAGCACGTAGCAACTGCCGGCAAAGCGATCCAGCCATTTACGCGAACGGTCGTAAGCCCCCGCCATCCGACGACTGGAAAACAGCAGCGCGACGCCGCTGTACCAACTGAAAGACAAGGTCGCCATGGTCAGCACGGCCAGCGCCAGTAACATCGGCGGCACGGACGCGGGCATGGCCGTCGCAAAGATGGTCGCGACGAACAAGGCGGATTTTGGGTTGGTCATGTTGCCCAGGAATCCTTGGCCATACACCGACAGTAACGTGCGCCCCGCTCCGTCAATCGAACCGGACTTGCCCGCCACCACGGGCGGTTTACGCCTGAACTGCTTCAAGCCCAGATAGATCAGATAACAGCCACCGGCAATCTTGAAGCTCAGGTAGAGCGTCGGCGCGGCACTGAACAACGACTTGATGCCCAGCCCGCCCGCCAGCCCCCACAGCACTGTGCCAGTGGCCACGCCCAGTGCGGCCACCACCCCGTGCCGTTTGGATTGGCTGGCGGCCAGTTGCGCGATGTTGAAAAAATTCGGCCCCGGCGTCACCACGGCAACCGTCCACAACAGCGCCAGCGACAACAACGGAGCGGCATAGCTCAGGTGGGAAGTTTCCATGATGCGGGTCGCCTTCTTGGCTTCAGAGAATGTGTCACACAGTGCAACATTTGCCTTCGATTTTCTACTCGTGCGCGGGCTTACATCGGCCAGAAGACAGACAACCGCTCACTGGGTTAACGTGACCGGCATCGAGTTCCAGGCAACGATCAGCATGACCAGGCACCCACCGCACAATGACTGGTTCCACCGCGCGCCCGATGTGGCGGGGCTGCAGCGCTTCGAGGCGTTTTTTGCCGGACATGGCTACGACCTGCACCGTCATGACACTTACGCCATCGGTCACACCCTCGCCGGCGTGCAGCGCTTTCAGTACCGCGGCGGTTGGCGCCACAGCCTGCCCGGTGGGACGATCGTGCTGCACCCGGACGAAATCCACGATGGCGAAGCCGGGACCGAGCTCGGATTCCAGTACCGGATGATGTACATAGAACCGGCACTTATCCAGCAGATGCTCGGCGGTCAGCCACTGCCGTTCATCAAGAACGGTTTGTCGACCGATCCATGCCTGTTCGCCGCCACCGAGGTTCTGCTGCGCAGCCTCGATACCCCCCTCGAACCGCTGGAAGCGCAAGACGCACTGTTCGATCTGGCGCAAGCCTTGAACAGCGCTGGCGGAGTCACTGCCAGGCATGCAAGCTTCGACTACAGGGCTGCGGAACGCGCGCGGGAATACATGCACAGCGCACTGGATCGCACCGTGACGCTGGAAGAACTGGCGCACCACAGCGGCCGGGATCGCTGGAGCCTGTCGCGAGATTTTCGCCTGTTGTTCGGCACCAGCCCTTACCGTTACTTGACCATGCGCCGCCTCGACCTGGTTCGTTCGCTGCTGATTCAGGGCCAGTCGCTGGTCAGCGCCGCGCTGATCGCCGGCTTCACCGATCAAAGCCACATGACCCGCCAGTTCAGCAAAACCTACGGTTTGTCGCCAGCGCGCTGGATGAAAATGCACCGCCGCTGAGCCACGCACAATCGTACAAGAAGCACGCTGCTGCGGTGGCTATCGTGGTTTCACGATCAACCACGAGAGCTGCTCCATGAAAGCCTACGAAAGCCTGAATTTCGCTGCAAAAATCTCCCGGATCGACGCGCACTGGACACCGCGGGTCATCGCCGAAATGAACGACTACCAGTTCAAGGTGGTGAAGCTGCTGGGGGATTTCATCTGGCATGACCACCTTGATACCGACGAAGCCTTCATCGTTCTCGAAGGCCAGTTGCGCATCGATTTTCGCGATGGCCACGTGCTGGTGAATGCCGGCGAAATGTATGTGGTGCCCAAGGGGGTCGAGCACAAACCGTTCGCCGGGCAGGAGGTGAAACTCCTGCTGATCGAACCCCGGGGCGTGCTGAACACCGGCAGCAATGGCGGCGAGCGCACGGCTGAAAATGACGTTTGGGTGTGACGTCTTAGGGCTGTAGGGTTTTGCCGTCCACCGGATCACCGATTGTCAGGAAATGCCCGCCTGCCACGTGGTGCAAGGTGCGCAACGCATCGTACCCCTCGAAATGCCAGCGACCATCGCTGAATACGCGGTCGTCCGCCTGAGCGGCAATCACTTCGGCCAGGAACAGATCGTACTGTTGGTGATTGCCGGGCTCCGGCAGCAGTCGGCATTCCAGCCAGGCCACGCAACCTTCGAGCATCGGCGCATCAATCAGTTCGCCGCCGAAGGTCTGCAAGCCATAGGTCTGGAATTTGTCCCGGCCCTGGCCCTGAGTCAGCTCCAGGCCAGACGTCGAGCCAACGGTTTGCACGATATCGGCCTGGGCGGCGCAGGGTACGTTCAGCACGAATGTGCCCGACGCTTCCAGCAGTTGCCGGGTCCAGGTGGACTTGTCCAGCACCACGGCAATTTTCGGCGGTTCGAAATCCAGGGGCATGGCCCAGGCCGCCGCCATGATGTTGCGCTGCCCGTCATGGGCCGCGCTGACCAGTACGGTCGGCCCATGATTGAGCAGGCGATAAGCCTTGGACAAGGGAACCGGGCGGCGGTGGGAAGCGCTCATGGCATCTGCTCCTGGGAAAAGAGCCGATTGTAGCGAACTCCCGAGATAGGGAGTTCGAGCAGTCGAAAAGATCGCAGCCTGCGCCAGCTCCTGCAGGGTGTACGTCATTCCAATGTTGGAGCAGCCGCAGGCTGCGATCTTTTAAAGGCTAACCATCAACTCGACAGCTGATTGGCGAACTGTCCGACCGCATTCACCACCTTCTGCGCGCCGTCCTGAATCTCGACAATGACCGTCCCCGCCTCTGCCGCCAGCGCCAGGCCTTGTTCGGCCTGGAGTTTGCCGTCGGTCATCAGGGACACGGCGTTACGCGCCATGTCCTGGTTCTGACGGACCACCAGGACAATTTCATCGGTGGCCTGGCTGGTGCGCGAAGCCAGTTGCCGGACCTCGTCCGCCACCACGGCAAAACCGCGGCCCTGTTCACCGGCCCGGGCGGCTTCGATGGCCGCGTTGAGCGCCAGCAGATTGGTCTGTTCGGCAATGCCACTGATGGTTTTGACGATGGTGCCGATCACCAGCGATTGCTCGTTCAAGGCCTCGATGCCTTCGCCGGCGGTTTGCATGTGCTTGGCCAGGTCGCGCATCACGTTCACCGCTTGCGTCACCACGGCGGTGCCGCGCTGGGCGCTTTGATCGGTATGCTGCGAGGTGCCATAGGCAATGTTCGCCGCTTCAGCGACGGCCAGTTCCTGATTGACCTGATCGGTAATCACCGTGGCGAACTTCACCACTTTGTAGAGCTTGTTGTTGGCGTCGACCACCGGGTTGTAGGACGCCTCCAGCCAGACCGTACGCCCGTGGCTATCCACGCGCTTGAAGCGGCCGGCGACATATTCGCCGGCATTCAGGCGTCGCCAGAAGTCCTGATACTCGGCGCTGTTGTATTCCTGCGCATCACAGAAGGTACGGTGATGTTTGCCCTTGATCTGCGCCAGGCTGTAACCCATGCCGTTGAGGAACCGTTCATTGGCTGTGAGCACATTGCCCGCGAGGTCGAATTCGATCACCGCCGTCGAGCGCACCAACGCACCGATCAGGTTTTCGTGCTCACGGGAGGCCTCGATGGTGCGGGTCAGATCACTGGAAAAAATCGAAAAATGCTTGATCCGCCCGTCCGAGGAACGCACCGGCTGCAGGATCGAGCGCAACCAGGCCTCCTGGCCATCGCCACGCAGCAGGCGCACCGCACCGGCGAAATGTTCGCCACGGGTCAGCGCAGCCTTGAAACGGTGGTGGAATTCATCGGACTTCACGTGGGGAGGCACAATGTCTTCGATCGGACGATCGATCAGGTCATGGCTCTTGTAGAGCATCTCGCTGAGAAAGTTCTGATTCACCGATTGAATTCGCCCATCGGGATCAAGGGTCAGGACCAGCATCTCGCTTTCCAGACTTTCCTTCACTTGCTGAAGGCTGGAGAGTTCTTCGCGAAGAGCCGACAACTCTTGCTTCAAGCGTTTGTTGAACATGGGAAAGCACCGATGGGCAGAGATAGAAAGCGGCATGCAGCCTAGCCATCGGCCTTGGGAATACTTTCTGAAGAGTGTTTCAGGCTTGTCCTACAAAAATAGTTGTCATATCCGCCGCGCCACTTTCGATCAAATGGCGCCCGCCGCCGGGCAACTGCCTGTTCTGGACATGCGCGCACCGAAATACAACGCGCTGCTCACGCCCACCGCGCCCATCACTGCGCAGAAAATCACGCAGATCCAAGGGCTCCAAGGCATCAGGCCAATCAGCAACAGCGGTGTGATACTCGCCCACGCGGCGTAGGCAATGTTGTACGTGAAGGAAATCCCTGAAACGCGAATCCGCGCCGGAAACAGGCTGACCATGACCGACGGCACCGCACCGACCACGCCGCAACCGAGGCCGGCAATCGCGTACGCCAGACCGATCCAGTTGCTGCCAATGATCAGGCTGGTATAGAGCACGCCAATGCCCAGTGGCAGCAACAGGCTGTATAGCATCACGGTGCGCCAGGCGCCGATGCGGTCGACCAGCAACCCGGCGAGCACACAGCCGACGTTAAGGAACACGATGCCCAGCGCACTCAGGGCGAAGGTGTGGCTGGCGGTCATGCCGAAGGTTTTCTGCATCATGGTCGGGGTAATGACCACGAACACCACCACCGCCGAGGTCAGCACGCAGGTAAGAATCATCGCCGGTAAAATGGCCAGGCGATGCTCACGCAGAACCGTGCGCAATGGCAGTTCGACGGCGGCATCACGCTTGGCCTGCATCGCCATGAACACCGGGGTTTCGCTGAGCCAGCGGCGAAGCCAGACGCCTATCACGCCAAATACGCCACCCAGCAGGAACGGGTAACGCCATGCGTAATCGAGGATTTCCGCCGGGGTGAACGCCTGTGCCAGAAAGGTCGCCGTCAGCGCGCCGATCAAGTAACCAAAGGTCAGTCCCGCCTGCAGGAAACCGAGTGCATAACCACGGTGCGCGACCGGTGCGTGTTCGGCGACGAAGACCCAGGCACTCGGTACTTCACCGCCCACCGCCGCGCCTTGCAGAATGCGCAGGGCCAACAGCAGCAGCGGCGCGAAATAGCCGATCTGGGCGTAGGTCGGCATGATGCCGATCAGCAGGCACGGCAGCGCCATCATCAGAATGCTCAGGCTGAAGACTTTCTTGCGCCCCAGCCGGTCAGCGAAATGCGCCATCAGGATCCCGCCCAACGGCCGCGCCAGATAACCGGTCACGAAAATCCCGAAACTTTGCAGCAGGCGCAGCCATTCAGGCATTTCCGGCGGAAAGAACAGCTGGCTGAGGGTCAGGGCGAAAAACACGAAAATGATGAAATCGTAGATTTCCAGCGCACCACCGAGGGCCGCGAGGCCGAGGGTCTTGTAGTCCGAGCGGCTGAACGGTGCCGGGCGCGAATCGTTATGGGCTGTCATCAAAAAAACTCTGGTGTAGGCAAAAAACCAAGGCGCCCATGGTCTACGCAAACGCGCCAGTGGACAACCCGTTAGACCAAAGTCTCAGCCAGGTAAAACTTCGTCACAAAACATGACCGTTTGATTTACTGTTGGCACCTGTCCAGACGGGCCTCTGCGGCCTGGAAGACCACAACAAACATAAAAATAGAGGTACTCCCGTGGCTGCTGATATCGAAGATACCCGCTCTGCCCGCTTTGCCCTGCGCTGTTCAAGTTTTGCCGAACGCTGGTTTCCCGATTCCTGGGTGTTCGCCGCGCTGGCGGTGATTATCGTCGCCGTCGCCACCCTGTTCATGGGCGCCAAGCCCACCGACGCGGCCATGGCGTTCGGTGACGGGTTCTGGAGCCTGATCCCGTTCACCATGCAAATGGCGTTCGTGGTGATCGGCGGCTATGTGGTCGCCAGCTCGCCGCCTGCCGTGAAGCTGATCGACCGTCTGGCGCGAATCCCGAAGAACGGTCGTTCCGCCGTGGCGTGGGTGGCGCTGATTTCCATGGTCGCGTCGCTGCTGAACTGGGGTTTGTCGCTGGTGTTCGGCGGCTTGCTGGTGCGCGCCCTCGCCCGCCGTGTCGATCTGAAAATGGATTACCGCGCGGCCGGCGCCGCAGCGTATTTGGGCCTTGGCGCCGTGTGGGCCTTGGGCCTGTCGTCGTCCGCCGCCCAATTGCAGGCCAACCCGGCCAGCCTGCCGCCGTCGATTCTGTCGATCACCGGGGTGATTCCTTTCACACAGACGATCTTTCTCTGGCAGTCCGGCGTGATGTTGCTGGCGCTGATCGTGATTTCGCTGATCATTGCCTACGCCACCGCACCCGGCCCGAACTCGGCCCGTGATGCCAAAGCCTGCGGCATCGATCCAAGCTTCAACCTGCCGCCACTGCAACCGCGCACTCGCCCCGGCGAATGGCTGGAACACAGCCCGTTGCTGACGATTCTGCTGGTGTTGCTGGCAGCCGGGTGGCTGTTCCACGAGTTCTCGACCAAACCGGCGATCAGCGCGATTTCCGGGCTGAACACCTACAACTTCCTGTTCATCATGCTCGGCGCCCTGCTGCACTGGCGCCCGCGCAGTTTCCTCGATGCGGTGTCCCGCGCGGTTCCGACCACCACCGGCGTACTGATCCAGTTCCCGTTGTACGGCTCGATCGCCGCGCTGATGACCACGGTCAAAGGCACTGACGCGCAAACCCTGGCTCACCACATCTCGACCTTTTTCGTACAAATTGCCTCCCACGACACTTACGCGCTGCTGATGGGCGTGTACTCGGCGATCCTCGGATTCTTCATTCCGTCGGGCGGCGGCAAGTGGATCATCGAAGCGCCGTACGTGATGCAAGTGGCCACCGACCTGAACTACCACCTGGGCTGGGCCGTGCAGATCTACAACGCCGCCGAAGCCCTGCCGAACCTGATCAACCCGTTCTACATGCTGCCATTGCTGGGCGTGCTGGGGTTGAAGGCGCGGGACTTGATCGGGTTTTCGTTCGTGCAACTGCTGGTGCACACGCCGCTGGTGCTGTTTCTGCTGTGGGCGTTGGGGACGACGCTGACGTATACGGCGCCGGTGATGCCGTAAACGGAGTTGATTGCACCTGTTGTGAGGCAGGTGCAATCAGCCTTGATCGGTGGGTAACACCTTCAGAAGTTCAAGCAAAGCGGCTTGGACTTTATTCCACACCACTAGTAGCCGTGAGCAATGCGATTGCGCATGGACGAGCCTGCTCAAGCACTTGCTGGCGAAACTTCACTGGAGGATCGCCGGGCGTCAGCAGATCTACACTCACCCCCAACAAATCCTCGAGTTCGACCTGAAGACCGCCAAGATCGAAAAGCGTGGCGCCTGGCAGTGCATCTACCCGCAAATCAAGGTCACTCCGCTCTTTATCCGTTCCGAGCAGTGCCGAACCAAACACGCGAGGATTGGCTGTACGAAAGCGGCCTACAACCTCGCGAACGGCTGCTCGTTGCAGATCAAGAGCGGTGGAGGGCTTCATTTTTCACCTTTACCCAGTGCAGTATTGCGCCAGTCCAGCAGTGCTTGAGAGAGGTAAACACTGCGCCACTGGTAACCTGACCTGTCACATCCCACTGTACCCGCCTCCGCTTCAGAGGCCCACACGCTGAAAAGGATCTGAGCATGTTCAAACTCGCAGGACTCACTCTCGCGGCCCTCACCCTGAGTGCCGCCGCCCATGCGGACGCCGATCTGAAGCTGGGCAGCACCGAGCGCGTCACCCGGCTGTTTGCTTACCCCAACAACTGCAACGTGATCTGCTTTCGCAACTGGACGCTGGAGCAAACCGTCGAGCATTACCTGACGCAAAGCGTGCAGCGCGATGGTTACAGTGATGCGAAGGTGCAGGTCAAAACCGATAACGATCAACTCTATGCCGCGATCACCGGGGTGCCCCGGGGCTATGAAAAGCCGTTGGCGGCGCTGCTCGATGCAGGCGACCTGGCCTACACCGGCGCCAGCAAGCTGAATGCCGACGGCAAATGGGCTTACAGCTGGTATTTGTTCCTGCCGCTGGGCATGGCGCTGGAGAACCGCAGAAGCGTCGAGTTGCTGCACTTCCCGCCGGATTACTCTCTGACCCAGGCGCAGGATTACCTGAAGTCGGCCACCACTGATCGGTGGGCCACGTTGCTGACGGTCAACGGGATCGCTGCCGATCAGACGCCGGCATTCCAGACCATCATCGACATCGCCCCGATTGCCGCGCCCTCCAACGCCGGCAAGGATCTGGAAGGCGTCTACGACTACTTCAAGGACTACCAGACCACCATGGTCAAGGAAGTCAGCCAGAACGCCAGCGGTACCACGCTGCCGATGGTCGCGTTCGGTGCGCCGGTACGCAACTGGATCAAGCAGCAATATGGGCCTACCGTAAACGTGCTGGGCCTGGCAACCATCAGTCCGAAGGACGGGGTAAAAGTGCCGGTGCTGGGTTCCAACCACCCGAGCTACATCTGGTACGCCGCCGACCCGGACAGCTATTCCGGTAAGGATGCCCAGGCCCAGGCCGACGCGGCGGGCCTGAAAGTCATGGGCCAGGACTTGAGTGCCGCGTGCTGGCAGGCCGCCATGGGCCGAGACCCGGACAGCAATCCAGACATTGAACTGAGAAGTTGCACCCAGACCTGGCAGGTGGCCCAGGCCGATAAAACCTGCGAGCTGTTCTACACCTCGATCCGCAACCTGACGCCAGGACAAGCCACGGCCAAATGCTCGACGGCGCCGATCAAGACTCAGCTCAAACAGCTCAAGGTCCCGGCGCCTGCGACCGCGGTACCTGCTCCACATTTGTAAAAAGCTGAACCACGTTCCTGCGTGAGCCTTGGCTGTCGTGGGAACGCGCGTTTTTCCTCTGTCAGTTATGACAGTAGACCGGTTGTTTCTTTTGCGAGAGTCTTGGGACGTCCCCATTCGCTGCAGGGCTGACAGGATGTCAGCTGACGGAAGTCGCAGCGCCCCGCCGACAAGGATTGTTATGAAAGCCCACGCTGAACAAGCACTACCCCCACCGCCGTCCAAAGGCATCTACCCGTTTATTGAGCTGCCGTTGAGCCTTGGATTCCCCTCCCTGGAAGATTTTCAGATCGTCTATAGCCCTCAGGCAAAGGCAAAAGCCGTCTGCGCTCTGCGGGAGTTTCCACGCCTGAGTCGAATCTGCCGGGTTTCCGGACATCTATTGCCGTATCGCTGTCGACATACCCGGCAAATGGCGCCGGGCATCCACGTGTACGACCCACGGTTCTGTGGATTGCTCAGCCACGCCTGCGACCCCAACACCTTTCTCGACATGAGCGAGCTATGGTTATGGGCGCTGAAAGACATCAGGAAAGGCGATCGGCTGACGATTGACTTAGCCATGACCGAAGACAAGCTGCAGCGGCAATTCGCCTGCCGCTGCGCCTGTCCTTGCTGCCGAGGCTGGATCACTGGCTACGACGAAACACCGAATGTCGATGGCCAGTCGTTCTTCCAGCATTGGCGTCGGTGAAGCCTTTGCTGATGTTATTTACAGCGGCTCGAACGGACGCAGGCGGTACTGTGGCGGCAACTGCTCAAAACCACTGATGGTTGCGTTCAGGCTCTTCCACCGACCGTCCTTGATGCCATAGATGCAGCCGTGAATCGACAGTTTCTGCCCGCGGTGCCAGGCATTTTGAACAATGCTGGTGTGCCCGACGTTGGCCACTTGCTGGATCACGTTGAGTTCGCAGAGGCGATCAACCTGCTCCTCCTCGGTAGGCAGTTTGGAGAGTTCTTCACGCTTTTCGTAATAAAGATCGCGAATAGAACGCAGCCAGCCGTCGATCAAGCCAAATTGGCGATCCTGCATCGAGGCGCGCACACCCCCGCAGCCATAATGGCCGGTAACAAGGATGTGTTTGACCTTGAGCACGTCAACCGCGTACTGAATTACCGACAGGCAATTGAGGTCGGTGTGCAGCACCACGTTGGCTACGTTGCGGTGGACGAACAGGTCGCCGGGCAGCATGCCGACAATCTCGTTCGCCGGCACGCGGGCGTCGGAGCAGCCGATCCAGAGGAACTCCGGTGTTTGCTGACGGGCCAGTTTGGCGAAGAAGTCAGGATCTTCTTTAGTGATCGCGTCAGCCCAGCGCTCGTTGTTATCAATCAGATCTTGTAATTCGTTCATGCAATGAAGCCTCGATAATGATGCGCAGCTTTGACAGACAACCGTCCGTCGGGGTCACGCGCGAGATGCAGATTGCCGCTGATGCATATTACCTGAACGCCATGGCGGTTGAATTCTGAGGAACCCAGTGGGTCCACCGTAGTAAGGCCCACAGTATGAGGAATTGCCATGACTGATTCACGACGTCCGTTCGATGCGGTGCAACCCGAGCCCATCGACGACAACGAAGACCGCATGGGCTCGATGCATGAGCTGGATTTCGATGAGGAAGAACCTAGTGCCAAAATCGGCGATGAACTGCCGGAAAACGAGCGCGAGCAACTCATGCCGCGCGAGCGCGTGCGCGAAGCCGGCATGACTGGCGCCTCGACCGCCGACCATGAGTCTACCGATGATGACATGAGCCCGGAAACACTGATCCGTGAAGACGGTGCGCGGGATGCCCATGAGGCGGGTGAAGGAGGCCAGGCCGATTGGGATTTGAGCGTTGTCGATGAAGATGACATCGGCGGGGGTAATGGTCTGGATGAGGAGGAATTGGCGAAGCGGGAACCGATGGATGGGAATCGGTGAGTCTGTAATTCTTTGACTCTGTGGCGAGGGAGCTTGCTCCCGTTCGGTTGCGAAGCAGTCGCATAGATTATGACCTGCTCACGATCAGGCCCGCTTCGCGGCCCAGCGGGAGCAAGCTCCCTCGCCACAATGGTTATGCGTCAGTCAACCAGGGTGCAGGCCATGACCACCGCGTCTTCGCGCCCGCCCACCGCCGGATAATAATCCCGACGCCGGCCAATCTCGTTAAACCCATACCGCTCATACAGCCGAAACGCCGGCCGATTGCTGTCGCGCACTTCCAGAAAACATTCCCGCGCCTCAGCCTTGCAGGCAATCGCCATCAGGTGCTCCAGCAGCGTCAAACCCAGCCCACGCCCCTGACTTTCCGGTTTGACGGTGATGTTCAGCAGGTGCGCTTCATCAAGAATGATCTGCACCACGCCGTGCCCGACCTGTTGCGAACCTTCAAACATAAGCCAGATCTGGTACTTGCCCAGCCCATCGAGAAAAATCCCGCGGGTCCACGGATGGCTGTACGCCGCGTATTCGATTTTCAGCACAGCGTCCAGGTCCGCCTCGGTCATCGGGCGAAACGATACAGCGTCACTCATTCGATTCTTTCCAGCGCGCCATCAGCCGACGCATGGCTTGCCAGACATCAGCCTTACGCTGTGGCTCTTCCATTAATAATTCCAGACCCGGCAGGGCCCAGACCGTACCCAGGCCGTCGACCTGGAGTTCACGGTTGAAGGATTCGGCATTTGCCTCTGCGGCGAAACGTACCGCCGGCAGGCCGATCAGCCACACACAGACGCAGGGTGCGTCTTCCAGGCGGGCCGAGAGAAAACCTTGCACAAAATCACGAGCGGCTTCCGGGCCTTGATCCATCGTACCTCGGGCCAGCAGCGGCCAGCGCACCGGTTCGCCGACGATCTGCGGGCTGTCCGGCAGACCGGCGGCGCGCAGCATGTCCTTGAGCAGCAGATACGCGGGGTCGCGGGTCTGGAAGGTTTCGCCTGTGGGTAACTCCACCAGCAGCAGGCAGCGACCGGCGCGCAACAGTTGCAGGGCGAATCGCGGCGGTGGCACGACGGGCGCCTTGACCGCGACCGGTGCCTCCTCTTCTTCAACCTTGGCGTTGTCACGCGTGCTGGCCAATGATGGCCGCGGCACCTCTATTTTTACCCGTTCGGCCGGTTTGACCACCGGTTCCGCGGGCGCATCGACCACTGGCGCCAGCGCCACCGGTGCGACGACCAATGGCTCGGGCATCTCCAGTAGCTCTGGCCGCGAAGGCGCGGCAAAGGGCAATTCGGTGCGCGGCAGCCAGTTGACCACCTGCATGGCGGTCAAATAAGCGCGACGACGGGACTCGATTAGCAAAGGTCGGCCACTTGTGGATAACTAAAGTGCGCTGATTCTACCGCCCTTCGCTCAAGATCGCCCGCGCTGTTGGTCGATAGACTTCACCGACAGTCTTTCCACCTAATCGCATCGCCCCCGATGCAGTACAATCGCGGCTTTTAATCGCCAACCAGCCGGCCATTCCGATGATCGAACCCAAGCGCGTCTTGCGCGCCCTCGCTGAACACTGGGCACTTCTGGAGCCACTGTGCGAGCACTTCGACCAAGGCACACTGAGCCTCAACGAACTGCGCACGCAATTGGCCGCCCAGCAACTCGACAGTACGCCGCAGGACATCACCAGTCTGCTGGACGTGTGGATCCGCCTCGACATTCTGGTTCCCGTGGCGAAAAGCCCGAACCGTTTCGAGCTCAACGCGCAAATCCACGACTTCCTCGCTTACCTGCGCCGAGAGCACCGTCTGGGCCTGTGCCTGGAAATCGAAGCCTATTTGCGCCACCTCGAACGCCTGGCCGGTTACATCCAGGACGCCTTCGACATCCGCGACGGCCACGACCTGGCGCGCCAGTTGCGCCTGCTCGACATGCGCGTACGGGATGTATTGAAGAAACTCGCCAACGACGAACAGGCCCTGGTGGCCGTGGCCGAGCGCGCCAAGACCAGCGACCGGCAGATTCCCCTGCGTCAGCGTTACGCTGAAGTACTGGCGACCTGGGACGAATACGTCGAACCGATGATTCAGTTGGTGAACGCTGACGGCGCCTTCGAGCAAGGCGTGCGCAAGGTCGAAAATGTCCTGCTGAAGATGCTCACCGAGCAGCAACGCCTCGGCCACCTGGTCGATGACGACATGCTGCTGCGCACCCACGCGCGCATCCTCGAAATGCAAACCAGCGCCCAATTGACCCTGCGTCATGCCCGCGAACTGCTGCTGCCGCTGCGCGAAGAAGCCCGTCGTCACAACGCCGTGACCCGTGGCGCGGCGCTGGCCTTGTCGGCCATTCGTCGCAAAGGCATCGATGCGGTGCCGCAAGCGGCAATGCCGATGTTCACTCGGCCGCAAAGCACCTTCCTCGGCAGCGCCAGTCAGGTCGAAGCCTATGTTTACGCATTGGCCCGTTTCGAGCCAAAGCCAGCACGCTTCCCCAAGGCCCACAAGACCCAGAAAGGCGAAGCACCGCGTGCGCCACGCACCGTTCGGGAAATGCTCGAACGCTGCGAAGATGCCCTGCCGATGCCGGACCTGATGAGCTGGTTGCTGGAGCAGGAGCCGGACGGCGCCACCGACGAACTGCTTTATTGGTTCTCTCGCCTGTCACGGGAAAAACGTTTCAAACGCGAGCGTCTGGAACGCCGCGATTACCACACTCACGAGCACCAGGTCAGCCTGCGCTCCTTCGCCCTGCTCTCGGCCCGCGATACCGCCGCCGAGGATTCTGCGAGCATCCCACATGCATCTTGATCTATCCGAACTGTCCCAGCTGGCGCCGATCTTTCGCGAGCTGTTCAAGGGCTACCACGTCAGCCGCCGCGATCCGGAGCTGTACGCACAACTGTCGAACTTCCAGGATCAGTACCGCACGCTGTTCAAGGCGTTGGGTTTTGAACTGGTCTGCGATACAAGGGGTTTCTACTACTTCGTGCCGGACCTCGCCGCCGCTGCGGTGAACAAGACTGCGCAACGTCTGGCGCTGTTCACCTTCATCCTCGTCGAGCATCTGGCCGATCAGGGCCGTGACCCGATTGCCGTGCTCGACGGCGGCAGCCTCGGTCGCGACGAACTGCCGTCGTTGCTGGAAAAGTACCGCGACCTGTTCATTCAGGCTGAAGTGCAGACTGTCGAAGAACTCGAAGAAAAAATCATGCGCCGCATGACGCAGCTCGGTTTCGCCGGCGAAGAAAACGGCGTTTACCGTTTCCTGCCGCCGATGCACCGTTTCCTCGATGTTTGCCTGTCGGTCCAGCAGGACCGTGACCTGGCCGCCAGCCTGCACAGCGTGTTGCCGCTGCCGGTTCCGGTGCTGATCGACGACGACAGCGACGAAAAACTGTTGCAGACCGATGATCCGCTGGACCTCAGCGATTTCGCTGAAGAAAGCGAAGAAGACGCCATGGCCCGCGCCATTGCCGAAGAACAGGAGACCGACGCATGAGCAAGGAACGCTACGGCATCCGCCGCTTTGCCCTTTTGAATACCGCCGGTTACAGCCTCGGCCTGTTCCCGCTGGAAGAACCGCTGTCGGTCTACGGCGCGAACAACCTCGGTAAATCCGCCTCGATCAACGCGCTGCAATTCCCGATTCTGGCGCGCATGTCGGACATGAGTTTCGGCAAGTACAGCCTGGAACAATCCCGGCGCTTCTACTTCGCCTCGGACACCAGTTACATCCTCGTTGAAGTCTCGCTGCCCCACGGTCCGCACGTGATCGGTGTGGTCGGTCGCGGCCCGGGCGGTGGTTTCGGCCATCAGTTCTTTGCCTACGCCGGCAAACTGGATCTGGCGCATTACCAGAAAAACGACACCTGCCTGCGTCAGAAAGAGCTGTTTACCAACCTTGAACGCGAGGGCCTGAAGGCCTACGAACTCAAGCCGGATGAACTGCGTCGCTTGCTGGTCGGCGGCCACACGTCGATCCCGCTGGATTTGACCCTGATCCCGCTGCGCTCCACCAGCGAACAGAGCCTGAAGACCTTCCGCGCTCTGTTCATCAACCTGCTGCACATGCGCGAAATCACCGCTGCCAAACTCAAGCAGCTGTTCCTCGATGCCTTCGAACACAGCCTGCGTTCCGGCAGCGTCGATTACATCGCCGCGTGCGAAGAAGCGTTCCGCGATGTACGACGCATGGAGCAGGACTACAACTCCCTGGTCACTGCTGGTCCATTGGTTGAAGCCCTCGCGGCAGGCGTGACCCAGCGCAATATCCTGCGCGGCAAACTGCACCGGATCTCGCCGCTGCTCGATTCGTTGCTCGGCACCTGGTCGGACTACGCCAGTGCGCGCAAGGAAGAGCTGACGATTCAGGCCGAGCATTACCGTAACGAGCAGGACGCACTGCAAAACGATCAGCGTGGCGGCACTCAGGAGCTGATGCGCCTGGAGCGGGAAATCACCGGCATCCAGCGTTGGCTCGGCGAACTCTCGGCGCTGAAGAATCGCTTCGCGCTGGTCGATGACGTGAAAGTGCTGGAACAGCAGTTGCTCGCGGCCAAGGACGCTCACGATGAACTGGCCGGCGCATTGGCGCAGTCGCGGCAATTCTCTGCCGAAGACCTGGAAGAACGTCTGCGGGATCTGGAAAAACGCCTGAAGTCGGTCAAGCAGCAACTCGATCATGCCGACAACAACAGCTACGCCCGCCTGCGCGAAGAGTTCTCGCAACAGGATGTCGAGCGCCTGATGCGCCTGTTCAACAGCGCATTGTTCAGCCTGCCGCTGGGCGAGCACGGCATCGCGCTGGACGAAGACGGTCAGTGGGTCAAATCCATGGAGCTGATCCTCGACGGTTTCAAAGGCGAACGCTTCGAAGTGCCGGGCCTGTCCATCGACCTCTCGCACATCGAACCTCCGGCGTTGCAGGCGCTGGCTGACCGTGCAGCATTGCGCGATCAGAAAGAGCGTCTGGACAAAGAACTCAAGCAACTGAAAACCCAGCAAGCCGTGGCCGCCGACCGCGCCGCGAGCAAGACCCAGACCGAAGCGCTGTACCAGCAAGTGCTGGACGCGCAAAAAGCCCTGGAAGATTTCCGTCGCGCGCAAACCCTGAGCGCCGAAGAAGGCGACAAGCTTGAGCAACTGGCACAGATGGAAGCGGCACAGGACGAGTTGAAGCGTTCCAGCGACGCCTTCACCGAACGCGTCCAGCAACTGTCGGCCAAGCTGCAACTGGTCGGCCGACAGATCGGCGACATGGAAGCCAAGCAGCGCACCCTCGACGACGCCCTGCGCCGCCGCCAACTGCTGCCGGCAGACCTGCCGTTCGGCACGCCGTTCATGGACCCGATCGACGATTCCATGGACAACCTGCTGCCGCTGCTCAACGACTATCAGGACAGCTGGCAGGGTTTGCTGCGCAGCGATGGCCAGATCGACGCGCTATACGCTCAGGTGCGCCTCAAGGGCGTGGCCAAGTTCGACAGCGAAGACGATATGGAGCGTCGCCTGCAACTGCTGATCAACGCCTATGCGCATCGCACGGACGAAGCCCTGACCCTCGGCAAGGCACGTCGCGCGGCGGTCACCGACATCGCCCGGACCCTGCGCAATATCCGCAGCGACTACGACAGCCTCGAGCATCAACTGGCGCTGTTCAACCGCGAGATCAACAAGCGTCAGGTCTCCAACCTGCAGAGCTTCCGTATCGTCCTCGCGCCGAACAAGGAAGCGTTGAAGCACATCGACCAGATCATCCACAGCGCCGGCCAGTACGAAGAAGGCGAAACCCTTTCCGTGTTCGACTTGAGCCAGAGCGCCGATCAGGACAACAAGAACGAAGAAGCCAAGGAATACCTGGCGCGCCTGGTGGCCGCGAACCACAACCAGCTCGGTCTCAAGGACTTGTTCGAACTGGCGTTCGAGATCACCAAGGTCAACGGTCAGCCGGTGATTCATACCGACATCGATGGCGCCGCGTCCAACGGCACCACGATGACCATCAAGGCGTTGACCAACATGTACTTGTTGCTGCACTTGATGGACCGCGACCAGGCCGGCCGCGTGCGCCTGCCGTACTACCTCGACGAGGCAGCGGACATCGACGAGAAGAACCAGGCAGCGCTGCTGGAAACCAGTCTGCAACTGGGCTTCGTGCCGATTCTGGCGAGCGTGAAACCTCAGGTCTGTGCCAGTGTTGCGATTGACCTGGAAGGCGGGAGCGGGCCGAACGGCATCTACATTGATGAGGCGGACTGGAAGTACATTCGTCGTCACGATGAGGTGAAGGCTGCCGTTAACGTTGAAGCAGACGAGCCGGAGCTGGATGCGGTCTGATTTGGGTTAATTGAAGTCAATAAAAAGGCCGCGATCCAAATGGATCGCGGCCTTTTTATTGCGTGGGATTTTTAGTGAACTTTAGGGCCGCATCGCGGGCAAGCCCGCGAAAGCGTCCTCACAAACGCCCACTCAGGTACTTGCTATTTGCCGAGGGAAATCTTCGGCGCCCAGGTCAGCCATTCATCTTCAAACTTGTCGAACAACGGGAACGTCTGCTCAGGCCGTGCCGGGCTGCCCATGCGATCACCGTCCGGGGTGGCGAAGGCAATGCCGCCCTGAATCAACGTCTCCAGCGACTCGGTGCGCACCGTCGCCCCCTTGAACAAACCGTAGTCGAAACCAAAACCGCTGGTGTTCCAGAAACGTGTGCCGCTGCGCACCAACGGTGCGTATTTCGGTTCGATCAGAATGTGTACCAGAACACGGTCAGCGGTCTGGCCGAGTTCATAACCCGTCACCTTGCCCACCGTGACCTCGCGATAGGTCACCGGCACACCGGTTTTCAACGAGCCACGGCGAGCGGCGCTCAGGACCAGGCTTAAACCGGGTTCCTGTTTGGCGGTTTCCGGTGCATTCGCCAGGGCGACGAAGTTTTTCTGTGGGCCAAGGTTCTTCGCTGCAGGCTGCACTTCGATGTACTGGCCAGTCACCAGGGTTTCCAGGTTCGAGGTCTTGATCAGACCCAGCTCGGGTTTGACCACCCAGAACTGACTGCCGACGCGGGCAATGCGCTCCGGCACTTCGGTGATCCGCGCGGTCAGCAGCACCGATTGCAAATCATCACTGAGGTCGACGTCTTCAATCTTGCCCACATCCAGGCCTTTGAATCTCACAGGAGTGCCGCTGCGCAAACCATCGGCACGATCGACCTTGATCGTAACCACGGTGCCTTTCTGGTTGGCTTCGTCATGGCTGGCGAACAGACGGAAACGTGGAATGCGTTTTTGCAATGGCGCTTTGGCTTGCGGTGTTTCGAAGGCGATACCGCCGGCCATCAGGCTTTGCAGCGACTCACTTTTGACCTGGATTCCTCCGGTCAATCCACCCGTGAGCGTAATACCGCTGGCGTTCCAGAAACGGGTTGAGGCGTTAACCAGCCCTTCGTATTCCTTCTCGATGTGCACGCCAATCACCAACTGTTTCTTGGTGCGCGAGAACTGATAGCTCTGGACCGAACCGACCTTGACCTGCTTGTAGAGAATCGGGCTGCCGACTTCCAGTGAGCCGAGGTTCTCGGTGAACAGCACCAGGTGCAGGCCCGGTGCACGCAAGTCGAGCGGCGGCGCTTTCGGCCTCGCCACGAATTCGCGCTGCGGAGCTGCCCCCTTGTCCCCTGGGCGCACGGCAATGTAGTTACCTTTGACCAGCGCTTCGAGACCGGTAATGCCCGCGAGGGAGATCGAGGGTTTGACCACCCAGAACTGGGTGCCATCAACGAGGTAATCCTCAGCCAGCGGATCAAGGGTCAATTCCGCGGTGGCACTGGACAGATCAGGATCGATCTTGAGCGCTTTGAGCGTGCCGACCTGAATGCCTTTGTACATCACCGGCGTCCGGCCAGCCTGCATGCCTTCGAAGTCACTGAGTTTGACCTTGACCCGGATACCGGCTGCGGCGGCATCGAAATCTTCGTAGAGACGAAATGGCAGGCTCGGATCGGTGGGCGGGCTGTCCTTGCGGTTCTCCGGCGTGGCGAAGGCGATACCGCCGGCGACGATGCTCGCCAGGGATTCGCTGCGCACTTTCACACCGGACAGGTTAGCGTCGATGCTGATGCCGCTGGCATTCCAGAAACGCGTGTGTTTGCGCACCAGCTTGGCGTAGGTGGGCTCGATGAACACCTTGAGCTCAACGGTACTTTGGTCTTCGGACAACAGGTAGCTTTTGATCTGGCCGACCCTGATCTGCTTGTAGAACACCGGGCTGCCACGGTTCAGCGAGCCAAGGCGATCAGCCTTGATGGTCAGGTGCAGACCGGGTTGGGCGTCAGACAGCGGCGGCTCTTCGGCCAGCGCCTTGAACTTGCGCGTAGGTTCCCCTTCGCCCGGACTGATCGCCACATAGTTACCGGAGACCAGGGTTTCCAGCCCTGTGATACCGGCCAGGGTCACGCTCGGCTTGACGAGCCAGAAGCGTGTACTGGTGCGCAGGTATGGCTCCACGTCCTTGTTCATCTCGACGGTGGCGATCACCCCTTTTGAGGCGCCTTCATCGTCGAGCGTGAGGGTTTTCACCTTGCCGACCGACATGCCTTTGTAAACGACTTCAGTCTTGTTGGCCTGAATGCCTTCACCACTCTCGAAACGCACCTGAATCTCGATGCCGGTTTCGCTGTAGGCACGCCAGCCGAGCCAACCGCCAATGATCAGAGCGATCAGGGGCAACACCCAAATGGCGGACCAGTTCGAGGCCGGTCGGGTTTTCGCTGTAGGCAAATCAGTCATGGTCGTCGTCCGACTCCGTGTTATCCCAAATCAGTCGGGGATCGAAAGTTACTGCGGCAAGCATCGTCAAAATCACCACACTGGCGAAAGCGATGGCGCCAAGATTGGCTTCGACACTGGCAAGCCGTCCAAAATTCACGACGGCCACCAGGATAGCGATCACAAAAATATCGAGCATCGACCAACGGCCGATGAACTCGATAAAGCGGTACATCCAGATGCGTTGGCGTGCAGAAAGTGGCTGGCGGCGCTGCACGGAAAACAGCAGCAAGGCGATGCCCACCAGTTTGAACGTCGGTACCAGAATACTGGCGATGAAAACCACGGCGGCGATGGGAATCATGCCGTGCTGAACCAGTTGGATCACACCGGACATGATGGTGCTCGGATCGCCCTGACCCAGAGAGCTGACCGTCATGATCGGAAGCACGTTGGCTGGGATGTAGAGCACCGCGGCCGTCACCAGCAGCGCCCATGTGCGCATCACACTGTTCGGGCGACGCGCGTGAACCAGCGCACCACAACGAGTGCAGACCTGTTCGTCGGTGTCAGCGTCCTGCTTGTTCAACTCATGGCATTCGGTACAAATCAGAATGCCTGCATCAATCGCCCGCATGGGCATCCTCTCCTGATAAAGCCTGCCAGATCTGATGAGGCGACATCACAACTTCCAGCCAAACCTGAACCAACAACAAACCGATAAAGCACGCCAGGCCAAGACCGACAGTGATTGCTGCCATATCTGCCAGTTTGACGATCGCCACCAGAACGCCCATGAGGTAAACCTCGAGCATCCCCCAGTCTCGTAAATGGTGATAAATCCGATAGAGCAGCAAACCGTAACTACGGCCGACATCAAAACGAATACTCAGCAGCACGGCCAGTTGGCAGAGCAGCTTGAGTAGCGGAATTCCCATGCTGCACAGAAACACGATGACCGACACACCTTGCATCCCGGTATCGAACAGACCGACAACGCCGGTCCAGACAGTGTCTTGTGACGACTGCCCGAGTAGATTGAGCTGCATGATGGGTAAAAAGTTCGCAGGGATGTACAACAACAGTGCGGCGAGGACCAAGGCGAGACTGCGTTGCACAACATTGTGCCGATGGGCGTAGAGCTCGTAGCCGCAGCGCGGACACAGGGCTTTCTCGCCATGGGCGAGCTCGGGCTTGCGCATCAGCAAGTCGCACTCATGACACGCCACCAAGTCGTCCAGCGGTAATTCTGACAGCCCGGAGGCGTCAACCGGATCTGGCATAAAGGCTATGACTCCGAAAAAGTTGGATCTATTCTAGTGTCATGAGTCGAAAATAACTGTGCAAATTTGTGCAGGTCCGAATCGTGCTTTTATTCCGGAC
>NZ_CATKQK010000058.1:0-271148 GCF_949767185.1 Pseudomonas sp. IT-P100 | reverse complement strand
GGGGATTAGCCACTTCAACGGGCGAACTCGCTAGGTTAGGAATCACAACGCTGTTGGAGACGACAGCGGGTTCGACAGTACGCGGTGCGAATGCAGTGGTTAGCGCGGTAGCACATGGTTACGCTGGCGGTGGTTTGGCGGAAAGCTACATAAGAGTTCATCGATTCAGGAGTCGGTTTGCGACCATCCCCATAAGATTCGCGGGTTTCGTCGGAGGTGCCGGTGTGGGCGCGACAGTGGGCTATCTCAGCCCAACCCCTTTGGGAGACCTGGCGAACATCGCCAGTCGTACCATCGAGTCGGGGATGTCTCGCATGACTTCCGGGGTGGGGGCATCGATTCAGTACACCACTCCATCCGGGGGCTGGTCGGTGGTGTTTGAGGGGGGGGCGAATCTCGCATCTGGCATTGCTGAAGGCGCCTATCTTCCAAGCCTGTCGGGACTCCACCCTGTTTTAAAAGGGTTTATCAACGGAGCGCTTAAGCAGCTTACGGGCGCCACTATTCGCAGTTTGGGTAACGTAGATGCCAGTTACACTCCGAGCAGCGAATTTAGTCTTCCAGACTGGGATGAAATAGATGTGGGATTAAGAGATTTTGCACACGCTACTTTTATGGATATTACTTACTCGAATTCAATGGAGTGGATAGTCATTGGCATTGAGGGCAATGGCCATGAAAGTTTTGCGCAGTCGTATCCAGTCACGGATAGCATTTTGCATACGATCAATCCGATAGCCGAACTGGATCCCCTGATAGGACAGCGTGTCAGGGGCGGATACAGTCAACAAACCGTTGCCGAAGTGCCACGAAACCGGAAATTCAAGGCAGTGGTCTAGCATTCAGTTTGGATGGTGACCCGCTAAATCAGTTCATGGCAGATCATGGCAGATCATGGCAAATCATCTCCCGCACCTTCGCCGTCAACAGGTCGAAGGTAAACGGCTTGGTGATCATCTGCATGCCAGGATCGAGGAACCCGCCGCGCACCGCCGCGTGTTCTGCATAGCCGGTGATGAACAATACCTTGAGATCGGGCCGGTACTGCCGACCGATTTCTGCCAGTTGCCGACCGTTCATGCCGGGTAGCCCGACGTCGCTGATCATCAGGTCGATACGCTGTCCGGAATCCAGAATCGGCACCGCGCTGTCGGCATCGCCGGCCTCGACGAAAGCATAACCCAGGTCACTCAGCACTGTACTGACCAGCACCCGCACGGCCGGATCATCCTCGACGATCAGCACTGTTTCGCCGTTCTGCGCGAACAGCGCGTGCTGCACGTCTGACGGACAATCCTGGGGCAGGTCACCACTGAAACGCGGCAGAAACAGACTCACCGTAGTGCCTTCGCCCACTTCACTGTGAATGGCGACGTGGCCGCGTGATTGTTTGCTGAAACCGTAGATCATCGACAAGCCAAGCCCGGTGCCCTGGCCGATCGGCTTGGTCGTGAAAAACGGATCGAAAGCGCGGTTGATCGTGCTTTGCGGCATTCCGCAGCCGCTGTCTGTCACGCTGAGCACCACGTAATCGCCGGGTTCCAGGTTGCTGTGGGCTTCGGTGAAATCGCTGTCCAGATACCGATTGCCGGTGCTGACCACCAGATTTCCACCGTCGGGCATGGCATCCCGTGCATTGATCACCAGGTTGAGCAGGGCGCTTTCCAGTTGATTGGGGTCGGCCTCTGCCACCCACAATGGCTCGCTGAGCTGCATGTCCAGGTGAATGCTTTCATTGATACTGCGCTGCAGCAACTCGCCCATGGACACCACCAGGGTGTTCATCGCCACGGGTTTGGAGTCCAGCGACTGACGACGGGAGAACGCCAGCAAGCGGTGAGTCAGGCCTGCCGCGCGGTTGGCGGAGGTCACGCCCAGGTCGATCAGGCTGTCCAGATCCTCGGTGCGTCCGCGTGCCAGGCGTCGGCGCAGCAGTTCCAGACTGCCGATGATCCCGGTCAACATGTTGTTGAAGTCGTGGGCTATGCCGCCGGTGAGTTGACCGACCGCTTCCATTTTCTGCGATTGGCGCAGGGCTTCTTCGTTGTGGCGCAACTGTGCGGTGCGCTCCTCGACCTGCTGTTCCAGGGTTTCGAGGGTGGTTTGCAGGCGCAGTTCACTTTGACTCAGATCGATCAGCCGATCCCTGGCTTCATACTGTCGTCGGCGACCGCGCAACGCGGTGGTCACCAGACTGATCAGCGTCACCGGATGAAATGGGCGTTCAAGGAAGGTGACGTTGCCCAGTTGCGGGCCGAAGCGTGAGGCGGGGTTCTGTTCGGGGCCGCCATGGTAGGTCATCAGCACGATGGGCAGGTCCGACCATGCGGGCTGTTGCTCGATCAATGCGAACAACGGTTCGACATCACTGCCCAGCAACGCCTCGGAGGAGATCAGCAACAATCCGGCGCCATGCTCCAGTTCGGCGCAAAGGCCGACCAGGTCACGGGTGATGACCCCGGCATAACCCGCTTCATTGAGCATCATCAGGGCAATCTGGCTGTCACGTCCCAGTGGCGCGAGGATGATCGCGCGTTCGGACGTCGCTTCCTGGACCATCACGGGATTTCATCCCCGAGCAAAGGATTGCTCGCACCCAGATAAGTCGGGACGCCGCGCAATACACCCTGGAACGCGTCCAGCGGTTCGCCGATGGTCATGCCCTTGGAGCTGATGCGGTATTCGCGAATGGTCGATTCATGGCTGCCGGTGCGTTTCTTGATGATCGAGATCGCCCGGCGGACCTTGCCCAGCGCTTCGAAATAGCGCAACAAAATGACCGTATCGGCGAGGTAGGTAATGTCCACGGGCGCTTGCATGTCACCGACCAGCCCATGTTGGGCTACGGTCATGAAGGTCGCGGCGCCCCGGCGATTGAGGTACAGCAACAACTCGTGCATGTGCAGCACCAGAGCGTTCTCTTCGGGCATTGCGGCTTGATAGCCATTGATGCTGTCGATCACCACGGTTTTGATATCGCGCTCATCGACGCACCGACGAACCCGGTAGGAAAGCTCGCCAGGGGACAGCTCGGCGGCATCGACTTGTTCTATATGCAGGTTGCCGGTGTCTTGCAGGGCCTTGAGGTCGATCCCCATGTTTTTCATGCGCTCGAACAGCAGGCCCAGCTCTTCATCGAAAATGAACAGTGCGGCTTTCTCGCCCCGGGCCACGGCGGCGGCGGCGAAGATCATCGAGATCAGTGATTTGCCGGTGCCGGCGGGGCCAAGGATCAATGTGCTCGAACCGGTTTCTATACCGCCGCCGAGCAGGGCGTCCATCTCCTTGATGCCGCTGGTCAACTGCTGGCGGATATACCCTCCACGGTGTTCGGCGGCCACCAGACGCGGGAACACATGTACGCCGTCGCCCATGATGGTGAAGTCATGGAAGCCGCCGCGGTATTTCTGGCCGCGATACTTCACCACGCGGATGCGCCGGCGCTCGGCGCCATAGTTGGGGGTCAATTCTTCCAGGCGAATCACGCCGTGCGCGACACTGTGCACGGTCTTGTCGAGGGACTCGGTGGTCAGGTCGTCCAGCAACACCACCGTGGCGTCATAGCGCACGAAATAGTGTTTGATCGCGAGGATCTGGCGACGGTAGCGCAGGGAGCTTTGTGCCAGCAGCCGGATTTCAGAAAGGCTGTCGAGCACGACGCGAGTCGGCTTGACCCGCTCGACCACTTCGAAAATCTGCTTGGTGGCTTCACCCAGCTCAAGGTCCGAGGAATACAAAAGGCTCTGCTGATGCTCGGCATTGAGCAGGCTTTCCGGCGGCGTCAGCTCGAAGATGTGGATGTTTTTATCCAGCTCCCAGCCATGGGACAACGCCCCTTGACGCAGTTCGCGTTCGGTTTCGGACAGGGTGATGTACAACGAGCGCTCTCCGGCTCTGGCGCCGGCCAACAGAAAATGCAAAGCGACGGTGGTTTTGCCGGTTCCGGGCTCGCCCTCCAGCAAAAACACGTGACCGCGGGACAATCCACCGGCCAGGATGTCATCCAGACCTTCGATGCCGGTGGCGGCTTTTGCACTGAACAACTCGTTAGATGTAGACAAAAAATGCCCTCTCATGACTAGGGGAAGCGAGGCAGCAGGCCTGAAGTGCCTGAATGGACTGCCTGATCACTTGACCATTGGCCGCGAAGAGCGTTCAACACTTTTTGGGGCGGGGATTGTGCAAAAGCAAAAGATCGCAGCCTGCGGCGGATGCGTTCATCCGCAGGCTGCGATCTATTAAAGACCTTGTTGCAGTGCCGGGTCGTCGGGGTTGAGTTGTTCAAGTTGGGCCAACAGGATCTGCACGTTTTGCAGCTGCCCGCTTTCTTTCCAGTAGTTGATCAACAAGACCCGGGCCTTGCGGTCGGCGGGGTGGCGCTGGACGATTTCCTGCAATTGTTTCTGCGCCGCTTCAAGCTCTTGCTCGTCATGCAGCGTCGTCGCCAGGTCGTAGCGATAATCCTTGTTGTCCGGCTCGAGTTCCACCGCCTTGGACAAGCCGAGCAGGGCGAACTCACTCTGACCGTGGTGCAGCAACCACATCCCCAGGGCATGTTGCAGGTAGGCTGACTCGGGCTGGGCTTTCAACTGTTTGGCCAATAGCAGCCGGGCGGCTTCGCTTTGTCCTTGCCGGTCCAGCACTTCGATCTGCATCACCAGTGCGGGCAGATTGTCGGGGGCCAGGCGCAAGGTGTTTTCAAGCGCCTGTTGCGCCGCTTTGAATTCAGCATTGTGCAGGTGCAACCGGGCCAGCTGATACTGGTTGTCGGCGCTTTCAGGCGCTTGGGTGAGCGCCTGTTCCCACGCATCGATGGCTTGCTGCAACGGTCCGAAATACAAACCGAGGTCGTCCGGCGACAACCCCAGCAGCGCGTTCACCGCAGCAAACCGGACACGTGGTTCGCTGTCATCGAGCAACGGGCCCAACAGCAGGCTGCGCTGACCGTTGGGGACCAGCCCACTGATGCTTCTGATGGCGGCGATGCGCACATCGGCCGAGGGATGCTGCAGGTCAGCGTCCGCCAGTTTCAGGGCCACGGAACTGGGGTAGTTGGGCAGCTCGGCATGCAGCCATACGCGGCGTTTGGGGGAAATGTCAGGACGCCCCAGTTGCTGATAAAGCACGCGCGCGGCGCCCGGTTGACCAGCCCTGGCTTGCGTCAGTGCTTCGCTGTAACCACGCCTGATCGCTTCAGGCACCACAGGGGTCGTACTGCGCAGGAAGCCCCACGCAAGGCCGATGGCAATCAGTACGCAGAGGCTGATAAACAAATAACGGCGGGACTTGGGCATGGAAATCCGAGGCTGAGGCACTAGCAAATGAGTGTCAGCTTTGATCAGTCTGGGACGGGAGTCAAACCTTGGACGGTTAAACGACTTAACAAATGTTCTGACCTCGCACACATACGGGCTTTTTTTACAAGATGTTTTCGGGGCGGCTATACATGCTTTGCGTCTGATCCAGTCGAGACGGAAAATCGTTCATGCCTCACCTGCGCAATGCAACACAAGTCAGTTCTGCGTCGCCGAAATTTCCATCTGCCAATGACGCAACGGTGAAAACACCAATCTCCACCGCGCTTCTGCTAGCCGGGAATAGTTCTCGGGTCATGGACAACCTCAGTTTCTCTTCGGCAGCGCCCACTGCATCGAACGCAGATATTCCGCCACCGGTACTCGCGCGCGGTACATTCAGTTCATCTGCGGGGGCTTTTCTTGATCAGATCGATCTTGAGTGCCAGTGGTCCTTACTCAAAAACCAGCTGATGACGAAAACGCTTTCCGAGCAGGAAGCATTGGCGGTCCTGAGCAGCGGGATCTTGCAAACAGAAACTGGCAAAGCCATTGCCGGACTGTTTGCTGACGCGATGTTGCGTTCGGTCCGGCCACTTGGTTCGCTGGATGACGTGCGACTGAAAGAAATTATCGACGTGCTGTGCCACTTGCCACCCGACAAATGGCAGGCCGCTTTTGGCGAAAACGTAAGGTTTCCGAGTGGACAGAAAACCGTAGGAGAGACGGGATTCATCCAGTCACAGCTGGATCGCTCGAGTGAACTGCGGGACGAGCGGATTGCGAACGAAGAGATGCTTGCGGATGTTCACTGGGAAACCCTGAAAAATCTCACGGCACAGGGCCGGCAGTACATTCGCTCAAGCGATGGCGCACTCGACAGTGCGCTGATGATGCTGGAAGACGCGTCAGACCTGCGGCCTCCTCCACGGGATGTACATGCTCAGCTGGAAGCGTTTATCCGCCATCTCGAAAAGGGGGATGTAAAGCGAATACGTTGGACGGAGCACTATGTGACAGAGGTCAAAGCCCTGCGCGATCAAGTCAAACCCGGCGATGATGCAGAGCTGACCTGGCTGGAGTGGCTGGTCGGCCCCAGTTGGTTGGAAGGTGTGTTCGGACGCCCGATTTCGTTTTCAGCGTTGATGAACTCAACACACACGTCGGTAACGCCTCCCTTGTCTAATGACGGCTCGGATGGGTTGCTGAAGAGCCTGCAGAGCTTTGAGCGCAGCGCAGACTTCTACTCCAGCGTCACCGGAAACGGCCCGCGTGTTCCCGACAGCTTGGTCGGCAAACTTTTATATGTCTGCAATGCGCTGGACATCTTTAACGCTTTAAGACTGGACAGTAGCCATATTTCAACCAGCCGGCCCACCTTTGACGCCGTGAAGTTGGGCAGTACCCCTGTAACAGATCGGCCCGCTGCGAAGCCAGACAGTGGTGCCTGGAAAAATGGCGCGTCCGACTTTTCCAGATCGCCGCTCGAGCCAGGTCCGGAACGCCCGCCGGCCATCGCGCAGCTCGGACAGCTAGCGGCACAAGTGGACGAAATTCTGGATCAGTTCGCCCGAAAAGCAATGCCTTGGGGCAGTGCTTATGCCGATGAACAGATCGAGATGGAAGCCATGCTTGAACCTCTCCGGGTTTACCAGCCTACAACCGAAACCTTGAATGATCAGCCCGCGGGTTCGCCCGGCCCCTTCTTGTCCGAAATGCAAGTTGTCGGGGGGCAAATGGCGAGCTGGCTCGGCCGAATGAGCAGCAGTTTAATCAGCACGGGAGTTGCGGTTCTCGGTCAAACGGGTGACTTGATAGAGCGAAATCCAGGTCGGGCTACGGGCGTGTTTGCTGCATACGTGGCGATCAGTAACTTCTACGCAAGTTGGTCACTACCTGAACCAGAACAGGCGATTGATCCTTTACAGGGGGTTGAACTCGATCCGGGTGCTGTGCCGAATGAAGAAGCGGTGTTTGATGAATATGTTGTCGAAGGTGTAGAGGATCTATTTGGGGATCTGCCGGAATTCGCAAATGAAGTAAAAAAATGGATCAGCGAGTCCGACTACCCTGATCCCGCCGACGATCCACAACTGGTCGAGAACCTTGAGGCACTTTTGCAGCGGCCTGTACCTGGCAACCAAAATGTGACCTATCAGGATTACCTCAATGAAGTCACTGTGTTGGCGGCATTAGATGCAAATGTTGAGTTTGAGGCCGATCCGGATAATGGATCAACGACCGAGGCCGCCGTTACTGCTGATGCCGCTCCATTAATGGGCGATATGCCGATAAATGTTCGTAAGAGACGCAGTTTGGGGATGAGTTCCGAAATGCAGACCTCAGAAAGCGGCGTAACTGCGCATGCGTCTGCACACTGGCTCATTCAGGCGGGACAGCGCGCATTAGACGCCGAGATTGCCATAAAGCCGGGTGAGGAAATCGCACCCGGTGTCACGATCAGTCAGGCGGCAGATTTATTTATCAAGGATTATGTCGAACTGCAGTTAGTATTGGACCCGTCTTTGTTTATTTTGTCATCTGTACAGCAGGTCGTCGTCGACTCGGATTTGCCTCCTGATTTGAAATCGAAAGTAAATCAACAAACAAAGTTCAGAGTTGACTACGACACGCCACGTCCGCTGGCGAGCAAGGGTAACTATTATCAAAAAGTAGCCAGCAGATATAAGATGTTCAGCTTGGCCGAATTGATGATGGGGCGACACGAGAAAGAAGCGCAATCACGCGAAGAGATGAAAATTAATTGGCCTTCTGGATTTACAGAAGGTTTCAAAAATGCCGTGAGGGAAAGTAACCTCTGGGAAGACTATAAAAGCCGTTCGGAAAAAGTTTTGTCTCAGCCAAAGTCTTTCGAGTTATGGAAGGCGAATCTTAAATACAAGTTGCAGCAGGTCGTCAGCGACTGTCTCGAAGGTGCGCACATCTCAGTGCAAGGTAAAGAAGTCGCCAATCAGTATATGCGCGGAGAAATTCCGATAAGGCCCATCGCTATAAAGCACGGTAAATACAGCGATATGCTTCCTGTTTCGAACGCTGTTTTTTTGTCCAAGGGGAGAGGCCCAGAGGGATTGTTTGTTTTCCTGAGTGGGAATGAAACGGTGATCGAGAGTCCTGCTGAACTGTTTGAAAAGGACGGAAAATCAATAGAGGAATTTCCGGAGTTAAGAAGTGAACTGTCAAAACGAATCCCCCTGAAAAACTTGTTGTCCCGTGATGATGATGATTTTCAGCACAGTCAAGGGCGATTTGTCTGGGGGTGGAATCCCTTGAATATGTACAGCGATTATAAATGGCCTTATACGCCAATTATATTTGGCCGAAAGGACGGCGCCACCCGTTATGAGGACGAACACGATGCCTTTAAAGAATTGTTCAAGGAAGTGGTTGATAAAGCCAAATCTGATATGGATACGATGACTTCAACATTGGAAGAGCGGACAGTCGATAAATTGCTGGGTATTTTGGCGGATGCATTGGCTGGTTTTACCATCATATTGGCGATGCCAGGAGCTCCGGTCGCAGGTATTGCCTTTATGATGGGTGCTAGCGCCTCTGGGGCTCAATACGTGCGGGGGGCGGTAAATGATGACCCTCTGGAAGCAAGTCGACATAAAGCCAATGCAATAAAGGGAATGATTGGCCAAGTCGCTGGACCGTATATCGGTAAAGTACTGGGGAAAATATTCTCCAGGGTGGTGGACTCCCGTATTGCTGGGAAAATTGGTGAGCGCTTGAAGTTTGACAAGGTTTTCCCTAAAGAGCTTTCCAGGTACTTTCCAAAATATGGGCACCCGTCTTCACCGCTCTCGGCCAATGCTAAAAAAATAGAAAAATGGATTGCTCCCAGAGTCAGGAATCCGTGGATTATTCAGGACAAGGTAAATCGAAAGTTAACCAGTAATGTGGTCGTAGGGCGATTGAAGTCGTTGGGCAAAGGACCTGAGGTTGCACAAAGACTGATGGACCGTTCGCGTGTCTTGTATTTTGCCGGCCCTAAAGAAGGCTATGTGTATAGAGGATTTACCATGCGTGGAGACATGCGGTCGCCCCACGAGGTATTTGCCAAAGGCTTCAAGAGTGGAAACAATTCAGGGGTGAAAACATCAGGGTATTACGACAGCAATGGTATGGGTGCCTATCACCAGGGAGGAAAGCAAGGGGGGTATACCTATCTGATTGATGGCAGAACCAAGAGTGGGAGTGATGTTGTAAGAAATGATAATTGGAAAGCTGGCTCTCAATCACGGTTGGGTTCAAATCCGTATCAAGTCACTTATGAGAATAATATTCCGGGATCGAAGATACTAGGTGCCTACGATCGTGCTGGAAAATTCATACCCAATCCGAGCGCGCTGGATCGCGCCATCTTAAAAAGCATACCCAATCCCTTTGCGGAGTCGGTTCCTTTTCCGATCAAAAAACCTGTTCAAGATAACAACTCCAAACCTGCACAGATCAACTCCCCACACATGGAAAAAGAAGTTAAACAAAACAGTACAGCTCAAAGCTGACCGGGTGCTGCGCATTCTCACTGTTGATTGGATTGTGCAGCGCGCAAACTCATCCGGCCCGCCCATCCAGTGACTACGCTTGCAGGAGATGACTCGATGAGCACTCCCATGCAACCGCTGCTTCAATACTTCAAGGCAATACTCAACCCTGGTCCGGGGGTAGTGCTGTTTGCCTTGAGAACCATCGCGGCCGGGCTGTTGACGCTGTACCTGGCGTTTCTGTTCGACCTCGACCAGCCCAAGTGGTCGATCATGGCCGTGGTCATCGTCAGCCAGCCATTGGCCGGGATGGCGTTGGCCCGCAGCTTCGGCCAGGTCATCGGCACGACCCTGGGCGCGATGGTGGCCGTGGTGATCATGGGGATCTTCCCCCAGGCGCCGCTGCCTTTTCTCATTACGCTGTCCCTGTGGCTGGCGCTGTGTACCGCCGGTGGCACCTTGTTGCGCTACACCAGTTCCCAGGCCTTTGTACTCAGCGGTTATACCGCGGTGGTGGTGGGACTCCTGGCGGTCCCTGATCAGGACGGCACCTTCCTGCTCGCCGTGACCCGCGTGACCGAAACGTTGCTCGCGGTGGCCTGCGTGTGTGTCGTCAGCCTTCTGACTGCGCGCCCGGAGGCCGTGGCCAAGGATTACTTTGCCAGGATCGATCAGGTGATCAAACTGCTGGCGACCCATGCCAGCGCTGCTATTCGTACCGAGGAAAGCGAGGCCGATTTCCATCTTCGGCAAATGCAGCTGCTCGGTCAGATCAGCGCACTGGAAGGGGTACGGCGGCATCTGTATTACGATGCGCCGCGTTTGCGCAGTGCCGATGACCTGGTGCAATTGCTCGGCAACCAATTGGTGCTGCTGACCGCTCGGCTCACCGCGTTGCGCCATCAGAGGCAGTTATTGCTCGAGCGTCTGGAAGGCGAGATTCCCCAGGAGGTTCAGCGTTTGCTCGCCGAAGAAGTGTTGTTCCTCGATCAACTGGCGCAGTTGGGGCGCGCGATGCCTAATGAGCAACGGCGCCAATTCGCAGCGTTGCAGAAGCGCTTCGATGATCTGGCCTACCGTTCGGAGCAACTCATCGAGCCGTTTTCGGCGACCTTGCGTTCGCTGTCGTGGTCATTGCGCTGGGAACAGGCGCGTCTGTTACAGCAGTTTGAAACGATTCTGGAACTGAGCGATGCAATCCAGAGCGGGCGCAAAGCCAGCAGCCTCTATCGCGGGCAGAAGAACCCGCTGCACATGGACTACACCCTGGCGGCGACGAACGCGATCCGCGCCTTTTGCGCATTGATGGTGGCCGGTCTGATCTGGATCGAAACCGGTTGGGACGGCGCACGGGGCGGCATGATCGTTGCCGGGATTCTCTGCTCGCTGATGGCCACGTTTCCGCGTCCGTTGCTGGCCGCCCAGAGTTTTGCCCGGGGCCTGGGACTGGCGCTGGTGGTGTCGGCATTTCTGCAATTTTCGCTGGTGCCGATGATCAGCAGTTTCGAGCTGTTGGCGCTGTTACTGGCGCCCTTGCTGTATGCCGTCGCGGTGGGATTGTCCAGCCCGGCCACCACGGGGACGGGGATTGGGCTCGGGTTGTCGACCTTTCTGTTACTGGGCCCGCAGAACACGGGGCTGGGGCAAAACACCGCGACCCAGTGGTTCGAATTTGCCGGCTCGTATGTCTGCGCCGCCGCGTTGGCGTTGAGTGTGTATACCTTGATCTTTCCGTTCAGGCCTGTACTGCGCATTCGCCGGCTGCACCAGGAGAATTGCGAGCAGGTCTACGCCTTGCTGAAAATTCCGCCCACGGATCAAAACCAGTTTGCCTTCGAGAGTCGCATGGTCGACCGCCTGACCATGATGCTGGGGCTGTTGCCGTCCATCCAGGACAAGCCAGCGCGTGACTTGTTCGATGTCAGCCTCGGTTGCATGGCGCTGGGCATTGCGTTGAACCAGCTCAGGCAACAGGGGCAGGACAACGCGTTACTGAGCCCGGAAGTGCAAAACCGGCTGTTCGCTACGGTTAGGGAAACCGGGCGACTGGTCGCCGGCCGGGCCGACGCTGAAGTGGATCGCGTGCTCGATAGCCTGCATGCCCTGGGCGATGAACTGGATGCGCTGCATTCCGGCGTCCATGAGCATCTGTGGTCGGTGTTTCGCATGCGCGTGGCGTTATTGATCGTGGTGTCGTTCCTGGAGCGTCACCGTGGCCACTTTGAACCCGCAACGCCCACAGCAGGAGTACCTGTCCTTGCCGATTGATATGGAAATAGGCGGTGTCTACCTGCCGCCGATTGCTCAGGCGCTGCTGCTGGGCTTGCCGATTTATCTGTTGCTGGACTGGATTTTGCGGCGCCTCGGCGTGTTGCAGTTCGTGTGGCATGAAGCCTTGTTCGAGGGCGCGCTGTACGCCTGCGTGTGTGCCACGTTGATTCTGCTGATGGGAGCCTGATGCAGTGAAGAAAATCCTCGCCCGACTCACGACAGTGGCCGTGGTAGTGCTGGCCTTTGTGCTTGGCTGGTTCGCCTGGGAACATTACACCCGTGCCCCCTGGACCCGGGATGCCCGGGTGCGTGCCGATGTGGTGACCTTGTCCGCCGATGTCGCGGGGCGCATCGTCAACCTTGGCGTGCAGGATAACCAGCATGTGGAGAAGGGCCAGTTGCTGCTGGAAATCGATCCCTCGCGCTACATCCTGGCCGTGGAGCATGCGAAGCGGTCGGTGGAAGTGGCGAAGGCCGCGCTGGGGCAATCCGAAGCGACCATCGTGGCCAGCCAGGCGCTGCTCAAGCAGCGTCAGAGTGAGGAACGCCGTCGCCGTACACTCAAGGAGCGCGCGGCGATTTCCGGTGAAGAGTGGGAAAAATCCAGCACCGATGTCTCGGTGGCCCAGGCCGATTTGATGCGCAACCAGGCCAACCTGGGTTTTGCCCAGGCCAATGTGCATCTGGCCATCGCCGCATTGGCCGAGGCTGAGCACGACCTGGAGCGCACGCGGGTCGAATCGCCGGTCAGTGGCTACGTCACCAATCTGCTGACCCGACAGGGCGACTATGCGACCGCGGGTGGTCCGTTGGTGGCGCTGGTGGACAGCGATTCCTTTTACATCAGCGGCTATTTTGAAGAAACCAAACTGCCGCGAATCGGGGAGGGCGACCGGGTCGACATTGAATTGATGAGTGGCGAACGTTTTGGCGGCACGGTGCAAAGCATCGCTTTCGCCATTGCCGACCGGGAAAACCTGCCCGGCGGCCGTTTGCTGGCCAACATCAATCCCAGTTACACCTGGGTCAAACTGGCACAGCGGGTGCCGGTGCGGATCAAGATCGACGCCGACTATGCCGACAAGGACAAACTGCGGGCGGGGACGACGGCGACAGTGACCATCCAGGAAAGCCACAATGCTCAAGATCACCGCTAATCCCCTGTGGGAGCGAGACTGGCTTGCCGGTCTCGCTCCCACAGGGGAATGCAACATAACTGCAGACAAAAAAAAGCCCCGCGACCGAATGAGCCGCGGGGCAAAAAAAGGGTTGGTTGCGGCCAACCAAAAGAGCTCTGTTACTGGCTGGCGACCGTCTCTGGTTGCCAGCCGCCGCCAAGGGCCTTGTAGATCGCGACAATGCCGCGATACAGATCGACTTCAGCCTGGGCCTGGGTATCTTCCGCCGCCAGACGTTCGCGTTGGGCATCAAGCAGGACGAGGAAGTCCGACGACCCTTCGCGGTAGCGAATTTCTGCCAGGTCGGCGGCTGCGCGGCTGGATTCACTCTGACGAATCAGAGAAATCAGGCGTTGCTGGCGTTTGCCGTAATCGCTGAAGGCGTTTTCCGATTCTTCCAGCGCCAGCAGCACTTGCTGCTCGTAGGTCGCCAGAGCGCCTTCGGCCTCTGCGTCGGCACCGCGCAAGCGAGCTCGAACACTGCCCAGGTCAAACGCTGCCCAGGTGATGCTTGGGCCCAGTGCCCAGGCGTTGGCCGCCGAGGAACCGATCTGCGAACCACGCCCGGCGGTAAAGCCGAGGAAACCACTGAGACTGACCCGTGGGAACAGATCCGCCTTGGCCACACCGATACGTGCCGTGGCCGAAGCCAGTTTGCGTTCGGCACTGAGAATATCCGGACGACGCTGCAGCAGTTCGCCGGGATCACCGATCGGCAGCGCCTTGGCAATCGCTGGCAATTCTTTCGGACTCAGGTCCACCGTCAGCTTGTCCGGGCGCTCACCCAGCAACGTGGCGATGCGGTTTTTCTGCCGAACCTGTTCAGCCTGCAACTGCGGCACGCTGGCTTCGACGGCCGCCAGGCGAGCATCGGCGCGGACCACATCGAGCTGATCGCCGACGCCGGCATCACGCAGGCTTTCGGTGATCTTGCGCGACTCCTGCTGGTTGTTCAGGTTGGCCAGGGCAATCTTTTCCCGCAGTTGTGCGCCGCGCAGTTGACCGTAAGCATCCACCAATTCGGCAATCATGCTGACTTGCAGTTGGTACAGGTCGGCTTCGGCCGCTTGCTGTTCGGCGTCGCTGGATTCCAGGTTGCGCTGGATGCGACCGAACAGGTCCAGTTCCCAGGCCATGTCCAGACCCAGGTCATAGCGTTCGCTGTTGACCCGTTTGGTGGTCTGGCCCGGAATCTGACCTTTGCCCAGATCACTGCTGACGCGGCTGGTGATGGTCGGCATGGCGTCATTGCTGGCGTCATCGCGAATCGCCCGGGCCGCTTTCCAGCGCGCGAAGGCTACGCGCAAATCACGGTTGCCCTGCAGCGATTGCGTCACCAACTGGTTGAGAGTCGGGTCTTCGAACTGCTGCCACCAGATACCTTCGAAACGCGAGCGGTCGAAGTTCTTCTGGCCGGCAGCGCCATCGGTGGCGGTGGTGATGTTGGCCGGTTCAGTGGCTGGGGTCTTGTAGTCCGGGCCGACGGCACAGGCACTCAGGGCCAGTACCAGCAGGCTCGGCAGGAAGGCTTTCAGGCTCATTGTTGCGCCTCCAGTTTCAGGGCCTTGGCCGCTTTGCGTTTCTCACCGCGCTCCACAAAGTTACGAATCAATACGTAGAACACCGGTGTCAGCAACAGACCGAAGAAGGTCACCCCGAGCATCCCGGAGAACACCGCCACACCCATGGCGTGACGCATTTCAGCACCGGCACCGCTGGAGAACACCAGTGGCACCACACCCATGATGAACGCGAAGGAGGTCATCAGGATCGGCCGCAGACGCAGGCGGCAGGCTTCGAGCACCGCAGCCAGCGGGGTCATGCCTTCGTCCTGCTGTTTATCCTTGGCGAACTCGACGATCAGAATCGCGTTCTTGCACGCAAGTCCCACCAGTACGATCAAGCCGATCTGGGTGAAGATGTTGTTGTCGCCTCCCGAAGCAATCACACCCGTGATGGCCGACAGCAGGGTCATCGGTACGATCAGGATCACTGCCAGTGGCAGGCTCCAGCTTTCGTACTGGGCCGCGAGTACCAGGAACGCCAGCAATACGCAGAGCGGGAACACGAACAGCGCGGTGTTGCCGGACAGAATCTGCTGGTAGGTCAGGTCGGTCCACTCGTAGGTCATGCCGTTCGGAAGTTCTTCCTTGAGCAGTTTCTCGATGGCCGCCTGAGCCTGGCCGGAGCTGTAGCCTGGGGCTGCTGCACCGTTGATTTCAGCGGTGATGAAGCCGTTGTAGTGCATCACGCGGTCCGGGCCCGAGGTGTCGCTGACCTTGATAAAGGTCGCCAGCGGGATCATCTCGCCTTTGTTGTTACGCACTTTCAGCTGACCGATCTGGTCCGGCTCGAGGCGGAACTGTTGCTCAGCCTGAACGTTGACCTGATAGGTGCGACCGAAGCGGTTGAAGTCGTTGGCATACAGCGAACCCAGGTAGATCTGCAGGGTGTCGAAGATATCGCTGACAGCCACGCCATGGGTCTTGGCTTTTTCCCGGTCGATAGCGGCATCGACCTGCGGCACGTTCACGGTGTAACTGGTGAACAGCGCGGCCAGTTCCGGCACGTTGTGGCTCTTGGTGATGATGTTCATGGTTTCTTTGTACAGCTCGTCGTAGCCCAGGTTGCCCCGGTCTTCGATCTGCAGGCGGAAACCACCGATGGTGCCAAGGCCTTGTACCGGCGGTGGCGGGAAGATCGCCATGTAGGCTTCCTGAATCCCGGCGAACTGACCGTTCAAGGCACCGGCAATCGCACCGGCGGACATGCTCGGGTCTTTACGCTCGTCGAACGGTTTCAGGGTCACGAACACAATGCCGGCGTTCGGGCTGTTGGTGAAACCGTTGATCGACAGGCCCGGGAACGCTACAGCGCTTTCCACACCAGGCTGTTTCAAGGCCAGGTCGGACATGCGTTTGATCACGTCTTCGGTGCGGTCCAGGCTCGAAGCGTCCGGCAGTTGCGCGAACGCCACCAGGTATTGCTTGTCCTGGCCGGGTACGAAACCGGTCGGGGTGTGAGCGAAACCGAAGAAGGTCAGCACCATCAGGCCTGCGTACAACAGCAGGGCAATACCGCTGCTGCGGATAACCCGGGCTACGGTGCCGACATAGCCATGGCTGGCGCGTTCGAAGAACCGGTTGAACGGACGGAACAGCCAGCCGCCCAAAAGCTTATCAAGCACTTTGGTAAAGCGATCTTTCGGCGCATGGTGGCTCTTGAGAAGCACGGCGGCCAGGGCAGGGGACAGTGTCAGCGAGTTGAACGCCGAGATCACGGTCGAGATGGCAATGGTCAGGGCAAATTGTTTGTAGAACTGGCCGGTGAGTCCGGAAATGAACGCCGCCGGGATAAATACCGCACACAGCACCAGCGCCGTCGCGATGATCGGTCCGGTCACCTCTCGCATGGCTTTCTTGGTGGCTTCTACGGGCGTTTCTCCCAGCTCGATGTGCCTTTCCACGTTCTCCACCACCACGATGGCGTCGTCCACCACGATACCGATGGCCAATACCAATCCGAACAATGACAAGGCGTTCAGCGAGAAGCCGAACAGGTGCATGACCGCAAACGTACCGATCAGCGAAACCGGCACCGCCACCAACGGAATGATCGAGGCACGCCAGGTTTGCAGGAACAGGATCACCACCAGAACCACGAGGATCAGTGCTTCGAAGAGGGTGTGAACCACTGCTTCGATGGAACCGCGCACGAAGATCGTAGGGTCATAGACGATGCTGAAGTCCATGCCTTCCGGGAAGCTCTTCTTCAGCTCCGCCATCTTGTCGCGCACTTCGTTGGAGATTTCGATCGCGTTGGAACCCGGACGCTGGAAGATCGGGATCGCCACCGCCGGTTGGTTGTTCAGCAAGGAGCGCAGGGCGTATTGGCTGGAACCCAGCTCAACGCGTGCGATGTCTTTCAGACGTGTGATTTCACCGTCGTCGCCGGAGCGAATGATGATGTTCTCGAACTCTTCTTCAGAAACCAGGCGACCTTGGGTGTTGACCGACAACTGGAACGCAGTGGCATTCGGTGCAGGCGGGGCGCCCAAGGCACCGGCAGCCACTTGACGGTTCTGCTCACGAATCGCGGTGACCACATCGGTGGCGGTCAGGTTGCGCGAAGCGGTCTTGTTCGGGTCGAGCCACACTCGCAGGGAGTAGTCGCCCATACCGAACAGTTGCACATCACCAACACCGCCCAGGCGCGCCAGCTCATCCTTGATATTGAGCAAGGCGTAGTTGGACAGGTAGAGCATGTCGTAGCGTTTGTCCGGCGAGGTCAAGTGCACAACCATGGTCAGGTCGGGCGAAGCCTTGTCCACGGTGATACCGATACGCGTCACTTCTTCTGGAAGCTTCGGTTCGGTCCGGGTCACGCGGTTCTGCACCTGCACCTGTGCGTTGTCCAGGTCAGTGCCCAGCGCAAAGGTGATGGTCAGGGTGATCTTGCCGTCAGCGGTGGACTGCGAGGACATGTACAGCATGTTCTCGACGCCGGTGATGGCTTGCTCCAGTGGAGCGGCCACGGTTTCACCGATGACTTTTGGGTTGGCGCCCGGGAAGTTGGCACGGACCACAACGGTCGGCGGCACGACTTCCGGGTATTCGCTGATCGGCAACTGGAATAGCGAGATGGCGCCGGCGATCAGGATCAGCAGCGACAGAACCGCTGCAAAGATCGGCCGTGAAATGAAGAATTGGGAAAAATTCATCGGAGTTGTTGTCCCTTAACCGCGTGGAGTCGCAGCAGCCAGTTTCACAACCGAACCCGGCGCGGCCTTGGCAGGCGCGACTTGGGGCAGGTTGCTGGCTTCCAGCGCTTGTCGTTGTTGTGCGAGTGCCGCGAGGGTTTGTTCGCTGGCCATCGGGATCACTTCAGGGGTGACTGGCGAACCGGGACGTACCCGTTGCAGGCCCTTGACGATGATCGTGTCGTCCTTGTTCAGGCCGTTGCGCACGATGCGCAGACCTTCGATTTTCGGACCCAGCTCGACCGCGCGGTAGGCGGTTTTGTTGTCGGCATCCATCACCAACACGAACTTTTTACCCAGGTCGGTGCCGACGGCTTCATCGTTGATCAGCACGGCGGAGTAGGTGCCGCTGCCAACCAGTTTCAGGCGGGCGTACAGGCCAGGGGTGTAAATGCCGTCGGTGTTGTCGAACACTGCGCGACCGCGGATGGTGCCGGTTTTCGGGTTGACCTGGTTGTCGACGAAGTTCATCACGCCCTGGTGCGGGTTGCCGTCCTCATTGGAAAGGCCCAGGTACACCGGGGTGGTGGCGCCGCGTTTGCCCTGGCGAGCGAGCTGGGTGTATTTGAGGAACACACGCTCGTCGGCGTCGAAGTAGGCGTAAACCTTGTCGGTGGACACAACGCTGGTCAGCGCGGTGGTATCGGCGGTGACCAGGTTGCCAGCGGTGATTTCCGCGCGGCTGACGCGGCCGCTGATTGGCGCGGTGACGCGGGTGAAGCTCAGGTTAAGTTTCGCCAGATCCAGTTGCGCTTGAAGGGCACCCACTGCGGCGCGGGCTTCTTGTGCTGCACTTGTGCGCGAATCGGCCAATTCGGCGGAAATCGCGTTGCTGGTGCGCAGACGTTCACCGCGCTGGGCTTCATTTTCACTGCGGGTGGCATTGGCGCGGGATTGGGCAACCAGCGCTTCGAGGCGGCGGACCTCAGCCTGGAACGGGCGTGGGTCGATCTGGAACAGCAGGTCACCTTTCTTGACCAGTGCGCCTTCGGTAAAGGCCACATCATCGATCTGGCCGGAGACCCTTGGGCGAATCTCTACCGTTTCCGGCGCTTCAAGGCGCCCGGTGAATTCGTCCCACTCGTTGACCGGTTGTTCCAGCACCTTGGCGACACTGACTTTCGCCGCAGGCATGGTCGCGGCAGACTCCGGAGCCTTGCCGCAAGCGCTCATCACCAGCACGGCCAACATGGCCAAGGGGAAGCGCAAATGTTTGAGTGACTGTTCCATGGATGCATCCGCCAATGTATTGAGATGGGCGGATGATGCTCGGCGAGGTGGTATGGCACGAATCGAATGAAGCGAAGGTAACTATCATTCGGAATGATATAAGGTCGAAGCAAGCCCTCTAGCATGCGCCTGCCGTACGAGGGCGATCAATGTGCTTGACGGCAATTCTGTGTTGCCGGGAATGCAAGTAATCGGCGTAAGACCGAGTCGCTTCACTCGCGGGCAAGCCGCGCGCCTACAGTCAATTGCATACTCCTGTAGGCGCGAGGATTGCCCGCGAAGGGGGCGTATACCCCAACAAAATGCCAGGCTCAGGACAGGCTGTCCGGATCCCCGAAAAACATCTGAATCCGCGACCTCAGCCAGCGTTCTCCTGGATCATTGTCCTGCGACCCACGCCATGCCATGTGCAATTCAAAGCTGCGCACCGGCAACGGCGGATCTTCCGCCCGCACACCACCGGCTGCCGTCAATGCTTCCGCCGTGTAATCCGGCACGGTGGCGACAATGTCAGTGCCGCTGATCAGCGTGCTCAACCCGTTGAACTGGGGCACCGCGAGCACGACATGCCGTTTGCGTCCGAGTTTTTCCAGTTCTTCATCGATAAAGCCGCTGAGGTCGCCAGCGAAAGACACCAGCGCGTGGGGGCGTTCGCAGAAGTCGTCCAGGCTCAACGGCCCCGGCACCGTATCGGCACGTAACAGCTTGGGCAGGCTGCGACGCAGCACTTTGCGCTTGGCGTTGGCCGGCAAGTCGGCGGTGTAGCTGACGCCGATTGAAATCTCGCCCGAAGCCAGCAGGCTCGGCATCAGAATGTAGTTGGCACGACGCACCACCAGCACAATCCCCGGTGATTCGGCGCGCAGGCGTTTGAGCAGCATCGGCAGCAACGCGAATTCGACATCGTCCGACAGGCCGATGCGGAACACCGCAGTGCTGGTCGCCGGGTCGAATTCCGCCGCACGGCTGACGGCGGTGGAAATCGAGTCCAGGGCCGGCGAAAGCAGGGCGAAGATCTCCACCGCCCGGGCGGACGGTTCCATGCTGCGGCCGGTGCGCACGAACAACGGGTCATCGAACAGCCCGCGCAGGCGCGAGAGCGCCGCACTAATGGCGGGCTGGCCGAGGAACAATTTCTCCGCAGCGCGGGTCACACTGCGTTCGTGCATCAATGTTTCGAATACGATCAACAGGTTCAGGTCGACACGACGCAGGTCATTACGATTCATCTGGAGTCCTGGCAGAGTCATCAAGCTTGACGAGAGCGGCCATATGAGAACAATGGCCGGCATGAATATTACGGGGAAAGGCTGCTACTCTGCACCGAGTAATTCAGTTTTCCTACAAAGGCTGCTTCGGTTTCTTACGACATTTGAAGATGTCGCCGTCGCTGCGGAATCAATGACAGGCATGTCGACTATTAATAGCCACTGATAGTCTTGGGTAGAAAGCCCAGATAGAGTTCAGGGCATTAGAGGTTTCTTTGACGAGGTTTGCGATGTCCCGCACGATCCGTTTTCACAAGTTTGGTCCAGCCGAGGTGCTCAAATGCGAAGAGCATGCGGCCGCTCTCCCTGCGCCGGGCGAAGTGCAGGTGCGCGTCGAGGCGATTGGCATCAGCTGGTACGACATTCTCTGGCGCCAGAACCTGGCCTCGTCCCACGCTCGTTTGCCTTCAGGCCTCGGCCATGAAATGTCCGGCGTCGTGACGGCGGTCGGCGAGGGCGTCGATGACCTGGCGGTCGGTGACAAGGTCGCCAGTTTCCCGGCTGAAAGCCCGAACGACTACCCGGTCTATGGCGAGCAGATCGTTTTGCCACGCTCGGCGCTGACCCGCTATCCGGACGTGCTCAACCCGATCGAAGCGGCGGTGCATTACACGCCTCTGTTGATTGCCTACTTCGCTTATGTCGATCTGGCACGGGTCAAGCCAGGGCAGTTCGCCCTGGTCACCGACGCCAGTCACTGTGCCGGACCTTCTTTCGTCCAATTGGGTAAAGCCCTGGGCGTACGGGTGATTGCCGCCACGAAGACGGCCGAAGAGCGTGAATACTTGCTGTCGCTGGGTGCCGAGAAGGTCATCGTCACCGAGGAAGAAGATCTGCTCATGCGGATCAACAAGATTACCGATAACCGCGGTGTCGATGTGGTGTTCGATGGTTTGGGTGGCCCTCAGATGTCTCTGCTCGGCGATGTGCTCGCACCTCGCGGCAGCCTGGTGTTGTACGGCCTGCAAGGGGGCAACCAGACGCCATTCCCGGCCTGCGCAGCGTTCCAGAAGAACATTCAGTTCTTTGTGCACTGCATCGGCAACTTCACCGGCAAGCCGGAACTGGGCATCATTCAGGATCAGGCCGCACTGCAACGTGCCTTGCGCGACATCAACCAGATGACCGCCGATCGCGTTCTACTGCCACTCAAGACCCGGGTCTTCCCGTTTTCCGAGTTTGTCGAAGCACACCGCTACATGGACGAATGCCCATGCCGCGAACGGGTCGCCCTGCAAGTCGAACCTGCGTAACACCCCTCTGAAAAGTCCGTGCCCCGCACGGACTTTTTTTATGCGTACGGGAAAATGAAACGTCCCTGTCGATCAGGTCGGTTCAGCAACTGAACTGGTTTTTGCTCTTGATCTGTATCTTCTAATCGTCATCTAAGCCCTGATAATTGAATGATTACTTTCATCTCAAGGAAAGAGTCATGTCTGGGTATCGGTTTGATACTTTTAAATGCACATCGTTAATATATTTCCGACAAACCGTTGATCGTTGTGCAGTTGCCAAACAATCATCTGCGACTTCTTTCTTTATTTCTTGTGCTAAATGTCTGTGGGATGTTGTCGGACATTTCCTAGGATCTCCCTTCCAGCCCAGGAGCGCCGGTATTACGGGGCTTTGCGGCGGCCTGTCTGTTGCCGGGACAACCGCACCGAGCAGGCATTTCAAATAATTACAGAAGCTTAAGTGTTAGCATTTGGGAACAACGTCCAGCACTTCAATCGTGGCAGCTAATCGATTTACGCCGTGCATATCGTTGTTTGCTCACGGTTGAACTTATGAGTATCAGGTAGATAAAGATGACCCTTATCCATGACCAGGCGATGAGTTATGTCTATCAGCAAGTGCTGCAACGCTTGCTGAGTTTCTTTTCCCGGGCCGAACGCACAGCGTTGCAGTTGATGATTCAGCGATTAGTGGTCACCGCCGGTGGCATGGATCGCATTGGTGATTACAAGGTGCTGGCCATCCAGTCCGGGTCCCGGGACAGTTGCTACACCCTGGCACTGCTACGCGCCGCGCAGCTCAGTATTGCCGGCAGGGCACCTTCTACCTTCCAGCTGCGTGTGGCTTCATTGCGCATGAACGGCATCAGTTCGACGGTTCAAGACAACATCCATCGCAGCTGCAGCGCCTTGTTCCTCTACGATGATCCCAGGGTCGAAGTATTGATGGCCGATAATCGGGAGGTTTTGCCGTTCAGGCACTTGTCTCCAATTTCGGACGCGGGGCGCGAAGGCAATCGACTCAATCTGCTGATGGTGGGACATCGTCGGTCCCTCGACGGACCGGTCGATCTATGGGACGACGGGTATCTGGCCACTGGCGAATTCGTTGGGCAAATTGCCCGGTGGAACAACGGCGTCGATGCGTTGATCAGCAGCGACTCACCGCGTCAGCAGAAACTGTTTATCGAGGGCTTGAAGCGGGCGGCGGCGAAGGCCGGGCTCACGACGTCCAGTCATTCTGGAACCGGTTTTGACATGCTGTTTGCAGTGCTCGACGAACTCGGCAGCGATTGTTACCGCACGTTTTATGACGGAGAGGGCCAGGCGCAATGGCGTCCGGCCGAACAGTTTGAAGCCTGCCGTCGCACCACGTTCATCGACATTCACGACCTGCTGGTCGGCAACCGGGAAGACCGATGGCCGCTGCTCACCGAATTTCTGGGTTTTCAGTCTGACGAACTCACGGCACAGCTCAGTGACAACGACTACGTCAGTCCCTCTATCTCTGCCCATGTCCGGGGTTTGCAGGCGTGTTTCATGCACGGTGACAGCTATGAATCCGGCGTCGCCGACTACTTGCAGCGAGCCTTGGTGATGATGCGTCGCAAGCGGTTGCCGGAGCGTCTGTGCGAGCAAGCCGTGGAGACCTTTGGCAACCCGGCGAGGCTGTCCGATCAGCGTGCACTGGCTGCGGCCGAGGCGCAGAAAAGCCTTGGGTTGAACGAGGCGCAGCTGGTGTGCCTGCTCTTCGCGCCTTTTGTCGAAAACGGTGCCGGGCTTGAGCGTTTCCTGCGTCAGTGCCACCCTGGCATGCTGGTGGCAATGCCTGACTTGCACCGGGCGATGCAGGGCAACCCGGTGCCGGAACAGATTGTGCACTGGATGGTCGACGTCAGCGGGCTGCCTGTCAGCCTGATCGGCAAGCTGTACCGCATGGGGCCGACGCCTGACGTCGAGGGCAGGGTGACCGACGGGGAGCCGGCCGACGCGCACGGGCAATCCGAAGCCGCCAGTCATGACCATGATGCTGCGGTGGCGGGTGAATGGTCAGCGGGACATTGAAAGGACCTCGCGAGACTGACTTTGCCTATCAGGCGGTGTACCGATACTTGACCCACCTGATCAACGAGCCGGTCAGCGACACGAATGTTCGCTTGCCGTCGTTACGCCAGTTGGCGAATCGACTGGGCGTGTCGATCTCGACTATCCAGTACGCTTATTCGCTGCTGGAAAAAGAAGGGCGTGTCTATTCGGTGGCCAAGTCCGGCTACTACGCGTTGCCGGTGTCCTCGATCAATATGCCGGGCAGTGGCAACGACCTCCTCGAAACCGTCTATGTCAGTGCCAGGCGCCCGGGCATGCTGGTCTTCAGTGCCGATGAGCCGGCGCTGCTGCAGCCTCTCGACAGTCCGTTGTTGCTGCTGGAGCGCGAACTGCTGCGCCAATACCCGCGTCTGCCACAACCACCTTCACAACCTTGCGGCGAGCTCGAACTGCGCACCGCTCTTGCGGCGCGTTACACCACGTCGCCAGTGCGTTGCTGGCATGCCGATGACGTTTATGTTGGCGCAGACTTGCGCGGAGTCCTGGAAATATTGATCGCTGTGCTGGGTCTCAAGGACGCCGCGGTGGTCGTCGAGTCGCCGTGTGACTGGACGATCCTGCGCTTGCTTCAGGCCGCGGATGTTCAAGTGATCGAATGGCCAGTGCAAGCCAATGGCAGCCTGGACGTCGAGCGACTCAAGGAACTGCTGGAAACCCGGCCGGTGCAGCTGGTGATGCTGTCGTCGGGGTTGAGTGCGCCGCGGGGCAGTCTGCCGCCCGACGACAATCGACTGGCCATTGCGCAGTTGCTGGAACAGCATGGCAGTTGGGTGCTGGAAAACGACTGTTACGGCGACCTCGAATTCGAGCCAGGCGGCTCGCGATTCCGCGACCTGCTCGACCCCGGCCGGCTGATCGTGTTCTCCACGTTCGAGAAAATCATCGGTTCGGAAGCGCCGTACGGCTATCTGCTGTCGCGACATTTCAGCGAGCAATTGCAGCGGCACTTCCTGCTGCGCTCATTTCGCCTGTCGCCGATTCGCCAGAAAGCCATTGCCCGTTTGTACGGCAATGGCCGGATCGATCAGCACCTTCAGGTGCTGCGCAGGTTGCTCAAGGATCGCAAGGTGCACATGACGCAGCTATTGCAGGAGCGTCTGGGCGACGCCCTGCATGTCGTCGATCCTCAGGGCGGGGCGACGATCTGGGCACGCTCACTGCGTCAGGTCGATATGCGTCGCGTGTTCCAGCGCTTGCTCAAGCATCATGTGGTGATTGCGCCGGGCGAACTCTTCAGTCTGCAGGGGCTGCATACGCAGCATTTGCGCTTGAGTCATGCGTTCGGCGGAGATCATGACATCGGTGCTGCATTGAGCCTGCTGGGAGATGCCTTGCGACTGGAGTCGGTGGACTGAACACGGCCGTAAACATCGTTTGTGCCCATGGATCGATCCCATCGCGTTGCGGTCAAACTGCCAGTAAACTGCTGTCCTATTCCTGAACCACTCTATTTCAGAGGTTTTGCATGACACTCAGTCCTTTTGCGGGCAAACCGGCACCGGCAGAATCGTTGGTCGACATCCCGCGACTGGTCACGGCCTATTACACTGGCCAGCCCGATGCCGCCATCTCCACCCAACGCGTCGCCTTCGGCACGTCCGGGCACCGGGGCAGCTCGTTCGACCTGAGTTTCAATGAATGGCACGTCCTGGCAATCAGCCAGGCGATCTGCCTGTACCGCGAAGCCCAGGGCATCGACGGGCCACTGTTCGTCGGCATCGATACCCACGCGCTGTCCACCCCGGCCGGCGCCAGCGCCCTCGAAGTATTGGCGGCCAATGGCGTGACCGTGATGATTGCCGAGGGTGATGAATACACCCCGACACCGGCGATTTCCCACGCGATCCTCTGCTACAACCGCGGCCGCACCTCGGGGCTCGCGGACGGCATCGTCATCACGCCGTCCCATAACCCGCCGCAAAGCGGTGGCTACAAATACAACCCTACCAACGGTGGCCCGGCCGACACCCACATCACCAAATGGATCGAAGCCAAGGCCAACGAGCTGCTGGGCAACAAGCTCGCTGGTGTCAAACGCATCAGCTATGAACAGGCGCTGAAGGCCAGCACCACCCATCGTCATGATTACCTCAACACCTATGTGGCCGACCTGATCAACGTGATCGACTTCGATGCCATTCGCGGTGCCAAGCTGCATCTGGGCGTTGATCCGCTGGGCGGAGCAGGGGTTCGCTACTGGTCGGCGATTGCCGAACATTACAAGCTGGACCTGGACGTGGTGAACAAGCAGGTCGATCCGACATTCCGTTTCATGACGGTCGACTGGGATGGCCAGATCCGCATGGACCCGTCATCCAGCCACGCGATGCAAGGCCTGATCGGCTTGAAAGAACGCTTCGACGTGGCGTTCGCCTGCGATCCGGATCACGACCGCCACGGCATCGTGACCCCGTCGGGTGGTTTGCTGGCGCCGAACAGTTACCTGGCGGTATCGATCGACTACCTGTTCCAGAACCGTCCGCAATGGCGCGCTGATGCGGCCGTGGGCAAAACCGTGGTCAGCAGCGGTCTGATCGATCGCGTGGCCAAGCGTCTGGGCCGTCGCCTGTACGAAGTACCGGTCGGTTTCAAATGGTTTGCGGACGGGCTGTTCGACGGCTCGCTGGGGTTTGGCGGAGAGGAAAGTGCCGGCGCGTCGTTCCTGCGCAAGGACGGCGGTGTCTGGAGTACAGACAAGGACGGTTTGATCCCGGCGCTGTTGGCAGCAGAAATGACCGCTCGTACCGGTCGTGACCCAAGCCAGGCTTATCGCGCGTTGACTGACGAACTGGGCGAACCGTTCTCGGTGCGAGTCGACGCCAAGGCCAATCCGGAGCAGAAAGCCCTGCTGAGCAAGTTGTCGCCGGAACAGGTCACCTCGACCCAGTTGGCGGGCGAAGCGATCCAGAGCATCCTCAGCCATGCGCCGGGCAACGACCAGGCCATCGGCGGTCTGAAAGTCATGACCGAAAACGGGTGGTTCGCGGCGCGTCCATCGGGTACGGAGGACATCTACAAGATCTACGCCGAAAGTTTCGTCAGTGACGAACACCTGAAGCAGTTGGTGGCTGAAGCGCAAACATTGGTGGATGGCGCTATTTCCGCGAAGTGATCGAGTGCCCTGTGGTGGGGGAGCAAGCTTCCTGGCCACAATGGCTTATAAAAAATGGGCGGCCATTTCTGGTCGCCCATTTTTTTGCCCTGCATTTACCCCATCAAGCCAGGTCCACCAACACAATCTCACTGTCCTCAATGGCCGTTACCCGCAACACCTGCTCATCGGCCACTGCAACACCGTCTCGAGCTTGTGCGCGCAACCCATTGACTTCAATCACTCCCGTGGCTGGCACGAGGTAAGCACGACGGCCGCTGTCCAGCCGATACTCGGCAGACTCGCCAGCCTTCAGGTTCGCGGCCACCAGCCGCGCATCCGCACGAATCCGCAGGCTTTGGTCGTCGCCGCTCTTGCCGCTGGCCAGCGTCACGAAACCTTCGCGCTGGCCTTTCGGGAACGGCTTGGCGCCCCAAGACGGTGCCAGGCCGGTTTCGTTCGGGATGATCCAGATCTGGAAGATTCTGGTTTCGGTGGCTTCCAGGTTGTACTCGCTGTGTGCGATCCCGGTGCCGGCACTCATGACCTGAACGTCGCCCGCTTCGGTGCGGCCTTTGTTGCCGAGGTTGTCTTCGTGGGTAATCGCGCCTTCACGAACGTAAGTGATGATTTCCATGTCCCGGTGGGGGTGTTTCGGGAAGCCGGTGCCGGAGGCGATCACGTCATCGTTCCACACCCGCAAGTTGCCCCAGTTCATACGTTTTGGGTCGTGGTACTCGGCGAACGAAAAATGGTGATGAGCATCCAGCCAGCCGTGGTGGGCGCCGCCCAGGGAGTTGAAAGGTCTGAGTTCGAGCATGATCGTCTCCTGAAATGGGTTTTTGATGGCGAGCATCATCCGTCAGGGACTGATCGATAAAAAGCGTAAAAAATGCCTCAGTATCATCGGATAAATTGATGTGAAATAGCCTCGAAACATTCTCACCCGGCCTTCACTTCATCGCATAAGCCGATGACCTGTAAGCATTTCACTAGAACTCAACGGCAAATGCAGACACCATAGTCTTCAACAGCCTCACACCCTGGAGTCAGTCCGCGTGCCGCAACACACCCCCGATCTTCCTCCTGAACTTCGTCCCTTGGCCGAGATGCCGCTGCTCAAGCGTCTTGCGGCCCGGTTCTTCGGCCATGGCCTGACCCGGCTGCGCGCGCAACACCGCGCGTCATGGTTGCATGGCCAGGCGGATGGCTTCCGCAGTGGCCACATCGCGGGGGTGGATTATGGCTATAAGGAAGGCAAGCTCGAAGGGTTGGAGGAAGGTCGGCAGGTGTTGCTGATCCGAGATTCGCGTTCGACCGAACACCGCCCACCCAGCGTCGACGACAACCTGTTCGATGATTGGCGCCTACCGCTGAGTGCTGACTTGAAAAAGCGCATGAAGGCTGACGTCGCCCGGTTTCTGCCAGCCCATGCCCAGCCCAGCGCTGCACAGTGGAAGATGATTTTCAGCGACACGCCATCAACATCGGTGATCGCCGGCGCGGGGGCGGGCAAGTCCACCACGCTGGTGCTGCGTATCTTGCTGCTGACTCACTACCTGGGTTTCGAACTTGACTCGATGACCGTGGTGACGTTTACGCGTGAGTCGCGCAAGGACTTCATCAATAAGCTGATCGAGCTGTTTGCGCTCTGGGGCCGAGAGCTGAGCTTCAAACAAGCACGGGATCTGGTGCGGACCTTCCATTCGCGAATCCTGCCGATGGTGCGCAGTCTGCCGGGCTTCGAACGGCTACAAGCCTTCGAAAACCTCAGCCACCGCTCTCAAAATAGCGATGAGGAGGCCGACAGCAATCCGTTCGACCTTCGCATCAATGACGCCCAGCGTCAGCAGCTCAACGCCTGTTATCACAACCTGCACACCCGCGATGAACGTTTTCGCAATCTGATCACGCCGTTATCCCGCCATGCCTTGCAGCTCAAGGAATTGGAGCGCGATCACCCGGACGTGCAAAAGCGCATGGCCGTGACCGAACTGGCCGCGAAGCGAGATGAAGAGTTGTGCGATTTCATCGAGGACTTGTGGTTCCGCGCCGGTGCCTGGCCGATCAAGGGCATCGAGCCCAATCGTCAGTCGTTCGATATCAACGGCTCGACGTTTCACTGCCATGGCTACATTCCAAGCCTGGACGCCTGGGTGGTGCTGGGGTTCGATCCGCGGGAAAACCCGCAGGTCAGCCGCCCGAATGCCAAGCTCAGCGTTCGTGCCGAGTGGGCTGTAAAGCGAACACTGTTTCAAGCTTTCTGTCGTAAGCCTTTGATATGGCTGGATAGTTACGAATCTTCAAAACGTGTTTTGGCTTCGCTCGCAGGGGATGCCAGCGCCGGGCCGGGGTTCGATTACAAGGTCAAGGGCGAACTCGGTTCCGCGCCGTTGCTCGACTGTTTTGTCGCAGCGGCTGGATTTATCGAGAACCTGGGCCTGGATGTTCCGGGCGCGGTTGGCCAGATGAGTTTCGCCAAGGACGACCCGGACCGTTTTTTCTTCGAAGCCTTGAGTCTTTACTGGCGTGCGCTGGAAGATCATCTGCTGGATCAAAAACCACCGGTGATGACCTACAACCGCATGTTTGCCTTGTTCAGCGAGCACTCCCCGGAAAATCAGAAGCTGCTGAGTGACGAATTGCTGCGACCGCTGTCGCACCTGATGATCGACGAATTTCAGGATGTATCGCCGCAGATCGTTTCCTGGATTCGTGCCAGTCTGGCGGAAATTCGCAGTCGTGGCCCGGCCATGCACGTCGGTCGCGGCGCGCAGCGTTCGTCGCTGCTCTGCGTGGGTGATGACTGGCAGTCCATTTATGGATGGCGCGGCAGTTCACCCACGTACTTCATGGAGTTCAACAAGGAATTCCCGTCGCCGAGCACCACCAAGGTCATGCTCAGTGACAATTATCGCAGCCATCAGCACATCATCGATGCCGCCGAACATATCGTGCGCGCCGCGCCCGCCATTGCCGGGAAAAAGGCCAGGGCCAGTGGCGAGGCCAGGTCGTTGCTTCCAGTGAATGTGCTGGATCGCGACGATAAGGGCATGGCCATGCGGCTGATGGAGCACTACAGAAAGGGTGACTCAATCTTGATGCTTTATCGAAAAAGTAGCGATAAGTCATTGATAGAAGAGCATATTCAGTCTGTAGTTAATGTAGATTCTAGCTTGCCGTACGAGTCGCGTCGATTGAAGCAATTGACCTATCACAGCGCCAAGGGCCTTCAGGCCGATGCGGTGTTTCTGCTGGGAGATTGTCAGCACCTGACCAGTTCGCCTTACAAGAATCAGGTCTACCGCATGGCAGGTCTGGGCAAGGCTGGCGACAGAGAAGCTTACGATAACGCACAAAAAGACGAGATTCTGCGACTGGCCTATGTCGGCATCACGCGTGCGGTGAGTCATTGCTACTGGTACGTCGATGGTCAGGACACTCAGGCGGCGAACATGCCGAAGGCTTCCGATAAGATCGGCAAGGGCAAACCATTCTTTGCCGATCACCGCGCGGGCAAGGCTGGTTAATCAGCGGACAATAAAAAGCCCACCTGACGTGGGCTTTTTTACGGCTGACTGAGCCTTCAGGCATAACTCCTGAGGGCTGCCGGTGGAATGAAAGACTCAAGTTCATCCTCCACCGCTTCGATTATGCGTTCCACATCCGCGGCATTCATGACTGTTGCGCAGGGTATACCAGCGATGGCGATCATGGTCTCGCCACTGGCGCGGTCAAACAGACGGGCGATCATGCTGCCCGGTGCATCCATGCTCGCCTCAAAACCCATGGGATGAAAATGCCAGCGCATCAGCTGGCAGGCGTTTGGAAAGGTGACTTTACTGAACCCTTTATTCATATGTTGCCCGCCTTCTTCATCGAGCGCTTCCGTTAGCTCATGGTAGGAGGGAAGAGCCTTCATTGGCTCAACCGGTGACTGCATTTAAAAGTAGCATCCGGATGTGAAAATAATGTGGATTTTTCAGGCCGTTTAGCGATTGGTTCAGTTTTTTTTGATTCAGATCACAGCGCCACAATGATAGGCAAAAAGCCATTATCGAATCGACGTTGAAGCCGGGGCTGAATTTCGGCAAGCTCGCTTTTTTCTCATCGAGACCTTTATGCCCGCCGATGATGATGGTCCGCTGCAAACCCAGGCCACGAGCGAGACGGTCATGCGCTATCACTTGCGCTGGAAACACCGGGACCTGGACGGGGTCATGGCGCTTTATCACCCGGATGTTCAGTACAACGACTTTTTCCAGAACCGTGTGATGGGTCTCGACGAGTTGCGCGAGTATGTGCGCAGCAGCATGCCACGCGATCCCGATGAAGCGCTGGAGCACTCGGACCGCATTCGACTGGACGGCAACACGGCATTCATTCAGTACCGCATTACCCTGCGCGGTGGCGAAGGGTTGGTGTCCTTTCGTGCCAGTGAGGCGATTACCGTGCGCGACGGGCTGATCTGGCGGGTCAATGAGTACGCCTCGCTGATGCATGAGCGCCCCGTCAGCAAAACCGCCAACAATCAGCGTCCGGCCGCCAGTCGGCTCGGGTTGTCGCCGCGTCAGCTGAGTTTCATGGCGCAAGACCTGCAACAGTATTTCCAGCGTCAGCAGCCCTATCTGGACCCCGAGCTCGACCTGCAACGGGTGGCGAAGGAGTGCGGCTACAGTCGCAATCAGATTTCCTATCTGCTGAATCAGGTGCTGGGCCAGAGTTTCTATCGCTACGTTAACCAGGCCCGGTTACAGCATCTGCTCGCCACACTGGACACCGCCACGCCGCCGCTGCGGATCGATGAACTGGCGTTTGCCGCCGGCTTCAATTCGCTGTCGGCGTTCTATAGCTGTTTCCGTCAGCACACCGGCCTGTCGCCGAAGGCCTACGCTAAACAAATTTCTTTGCGTGCACGCGCGCAAGACAGCCTCTGAGCCCACGCACTAGGATCAACGCCATCGAAACTTGAGTGGCGGAGTCTTGCATGCCGGCGTGGCGCACTATCAGTTTGTGGATGGACCAGCTCGACGAGCCATTGTTGGCGCGTCCGGCGCTGGAACAGGATCTGGACGTCGACGTCGCCATCATTGGCGCGGGGTACACCGGCCTCTGGACCGCCTACTACCTCAAACGTCTGGCGCCGGGCCTGGACATCGCCATCATTGAAGCGCAGACCGCCGGTTTTGGTGCCTCGGGCCGCAACGGCGGCTGGCTGATGGGCAATATCCTTGGCGAAGACCGCTTGCTGGCCGATCTATCGGCCGAACAGCGCCGCGCCTCTTATGATCTGCTGCACAGCATTCCGGATGAAGTGGAGATTGTCCTCGAACGTGAAGGCATCGACTGCGATTTTCGCAAAGGCGGGGCGCTGTATTGCGCCGCGCGCTATCCGGAACAGGAAGCCAGCCTGCGGCACTATCTCGACAAGCTCTACCAACAAGGCCTGAGCGAAAGTGATTACCGCTGGCTCAGCCCGGAGCAGTTGGCGCAGCAAATCAGAATTGCCAAGCCATATGGCGGTATCTATGCACCGCACGTCGCGACCCTTCACCCGGCAAAACTGGTACGAGGACTGGCTCGGACGGTGGAGCGCATGGGCGTCAGGATTTACGAAAACAGCCCGGTCACCCATTGGCAATCGGGCAGCCTGCGCACGGCAAAAGCGACCGTGCGCAGTCGCTGGATCGTTCCGGCGGTAGAAGGTTACGCGGCTACCTTGCCACCGTTGGGCCGTTACCAGTTGCCGGTGCAAAGCTTGATTGTGGCAACTGAGCCGCTGTCCGCTGCCACCTGGGACGAAATCGGCCTGAGTCGCGGCCAGGCGTTTGGCGAAAGCAGCCGCCAGGTCACTTACGGCCAGCGTACGGCGGATAACCGTCTGGTGTTCGGTGCGAGGGGCGGCTATCAGTTTGCCGGCAAACTGCGTCATGACTTCGACCTGACTACCAGCGAAGTAGAACTGCGCCGTTACCTGTTCGGCGAGCTATTCCCGCAACTAAAGCACGTACGCATCACTCACGGCTGGGGCGGCAACCTGGGCATGTCCCGGCGGTTCAAGCCGCACATGTTGTGCGATCAAGCGAGCGGCATTGCGATTTCTGGCGGTTATGGCGGGGAGGGCGTCGGCGCCAGCAACCTGGGCGGGCGAACCCTGGCCGATCTGATCCTGCAGCGCGATACCGACCTGGTTCATCAGCCGTGGGTCATCCCTCAAGGCGGTCTCGACGTGCTCAAAGCCTGGGAGCCGGAGCCATGCCGCTGGCTCGGCTACAACGCGATCATCCGCAGCTTCGTCCATGAAGACCAGACCCTGGCCAACCCGGCTACCGCGCCCTGGCGGCGCAAACTGGCCAGTGGGGTTGCCGGGTTCATGGAAGGTTTCATGCAGTAAAGCGCTCTCTACATCGAAAGGTATTCCCATGAGCATCACGCAATTCAAGAACACCGCCACCCTGAAGCTGGAGGAATCAAACCCGGTCGCCGTGCCGCTGGGCACCCCCGTGGCGGTGGCGTCCACCACCAGTGTCGAACGCGACGATGGCGTCGAAACCGGCGTCTGGGAATGCACCCCCGGTCGCTGGCGTCGGCAGATCGTGGCCCAGGAATTCTGTCATTTCATCCAGGGACGCTGCACTTTCACCCCGGACGACGGTGAAACCCTCTCCATAGAAGCCGGCGATGCACTGATGTTGCCAGCCAACAGCCTCGGTATCTGGGACATCCAGGAAACCGTGCGCAAGACCTACGTTTTGATTTTTTGATCCTCTGATTGCCTGCCAACAAAAAAAACCTACACAGGAATCCACTCATGATCCGAAAGACCCTGGCACTGGCCCCACTGGCGCTCGTCGTGTCCCTCAGCCACGCAGCCGAGACCGTCAAGATCTACAACTGGTCGGACTACATCGCACCGGACACCACGAAAAACTTCCAGACAGCGACCGGCATCGGCTTCAGCTACGACGTTTATGACAGCAACGAAACCCTCGACGGCAAGTTGATGACCGGTAAATCCGGCTACGACGTGGTGTTCCCCTCCAACCACTTCATGGCCCGGCAGATTCAGGGCGGGGCGCTGAAGAAGCTCGACAAGAGCCAGTTGCCGAACTGGAAGAACCTGAATCCGGTCTTGCTCACGGCCTTGCAGACCAACGACCCGGGCAACGAGCACGGCTTTCCATATCTATGGGGCAGCACCGGCATCGGCTACAACATCGCCAAGGTCAAAGCGGTGTTGGGCGATAACGCCCCCGTGGATTCCTGGGACCTGATCTTCAAGCCCGAAAACATGGCGAAGCTGCAGAAGTGCGGCGTGGCGATCCTCGACAATGGTCCGGAATTGCTCCCGGCAGCCCTCAACTACCTGGGCCTGCCGCATCACAGCAAGAACCCGGAAGACTACAAAAAGGCTGAAGCGCTGCTGATGAAAGTCCGGCCTTACGTCAGCTATTTCCACTCGTCCAAGTACACCAGCGACCTCGCCAACGGTGACATCTGCGTGGCCGTCGGTTTCTCCGGTGACATCCTGCAAGCCGAAAACCGTGCGAAGGAAGCCAGGAACGGTGTGGACATCGGCTATGCGATTCCCAAGGAAGGCGCCGCCATCTGGTTCGACATGGTCGCCATGCCCGTCGATGCCCCGGACGAAAAAGCCGGTTACGCCTTCATGAACTACCTGCTGCGCCCGGACGTCATGGCCAGCATCAGCAACTACGTGCATTACGCCAATGGCAACGAACAGGCTGACAGTCTGATCGACCCGGCGATCAAGAACGACACCAAGGTCTACCCGAGCCCGGAAATGATGGGGAAATTGTTTGCACTGGAAGCGATGCCGCTGAATATTGACCGGATCCGCACGCGGGTATGGAACAAGATTCGCACCGGAAGCTGACAGGCTGGATCGAGACCATCGGGACAGGACGTCCCGTTGCACGATCAGCCAGTGGGCTCGACCGTGCAACTCATTCGTCCCGAGCCCGGCATCTGGAAAAAAGCATCGTTGCCGTCTTGCCAGAAGCTGTAGTTCCCCCGATTGTCCTTGGCGTTGTATCGGGTCGCGGCATCATCCGGCACCTGGATAAGCGTGACCGAGGTATTTGCCCATTTCAGGTAAACGACACGCGGCTCGACATTGAAGAAAGTGGCGCCAATCAACGCGCTGAGCCCTGCGCAACGCAAGGCTATGGGGCCATCGGTGAGTCTGCTCGGATCCCTGGTTCGCGCAATCGCCGAGCCCTGGCGAAGCTGATGCGCACGTTCGGCATAACGTCGGATCGTGCAGGCCTTGGGCTCTGCCCCGGCGCCACACTGATTGCGGGCGTCAGCCCAGAACCGCTGTTCGATCTCGACTTTTTCAGGACTCGGCACCGAATGAACGTCCGTGAGCGCCAGGCGATAAAGGCGCGTCAGTTCAATATCCATCTGCTTCAGTTGGGGGTCGCGACAGATAAGCTTCTCCACGGCGGCGGTGGCCCTGGCGCAATCGAAGCTGGTCGCCAGGACCGTAGAAGTCCCGGCCATGGCACAAAGGTTCGTCGCCGCGCACGCGCTGGCGGCGAGGAGGGCGGCCAAAAAGGGCGTGAGCATTTTCATGCAGGCTTCACCCGGATCATTTCGTGAGCCCCGTGAAGAACGATAACTCGGTATTTCAGTGTGGTCACATTCCTCGAAAAGTCTAATTTTTCACTGATCGAAGTGTACGAAACACAAGATGAATAGTCGGACGATTGCGCCCTGAACAACTTACCCTTATTTAATAATTAAATTATCGATTGTCCGACAATAACGCCGGCTCATTATTTTACATTCAATGTTTGATCAGCATGCCTATTGTTTCCGGGCACTTTCCCGATCACTCAAACTTGACGTCAAAAAAGGAGTGGACGTTTGATTTCCAATTGTGTCAGTTTTCTTTCGCCTTCATTGGGCGAGTGATAGGACGATCTCGCCAGAGATTGTCGCTATCTGACTAAAACTGTTCCATGGCAATACAAGGAAGTGTGTTTATGTCGAAAGTAAAAAGTAACGCTATCGAGAGTGCCGGGCTGGCCTTTCAGCCCTTGCAAGTATTGGCTGCCTCTAGTTCCGCGTTCAATCAGATCAATGGTTTCAGCCATCAGTACGACCGTGGCGGCAACCTTACGGTCAACGGCAAACCGTCGTTCTCCGTCGACCAGGCTGCCACCCAGTTACTGCGCGACGGTGCGGCCTACCAGGACAAGGACGGCAGCGGCAAAATCGAACTGACCTACACGTTCCTGACCTCGGCCTCGTCGAGCACCATGAACAAACACGGGATTACCGGGTTCAGCCAATTCAGCGCTCAACAGAAAGCCCAGGCCGTGCTCGCCATGCAATCCTGGGCCGACGTGGCCAAGGTGACGTTCACGGACAAGGCCACCGGCGGCGACGGTCACATGACCTTTGGCAACTACAGCGGCGGTCAGGACGGCGCGGCGGCATTCGCCTACTTGCCCGGTACGGGCGCAGGTTACGACGGGACCTCCTGGTACCTGACCAACAGCAGCTACACGCCCAACAAGACCCCGGAGCTGAACAACTACGGCCGGCAAACCCTGACCCACGAAATCGGTCATACCCTGGGCCTGGCCCATCCCGGCGACTACAACGCCGGTGAAGGCGCACCGACCTACAACGACGCGTCCTACGGGCAAGACACCCGCGGCTACAGCGTCATGAGCTACTGGAGTGAAAGCAACACCAGCCAGAACTTCAGCAAGGGCGGTGTCGAAGCCTATTCGTCGGGCCCGCTGATGGACGATATCGCAGCCATCCAGAAGCTCTACGGCGCCAATACGACCACCCGGACCGGCGATACCACCTACGGTTTCAACTCCAACGCCGGTCGCGATTTCCTGAGCGCGTCTTCGTCGTCGGACAAGGTCGTGTTTTCGGTGTGGGATGCGGGCGGCAAGGACACCCTGGATTTTTCCGGGTTTACCCAAAACCAGAAGATCAACCTCAATGAAGCCTCGTTCTCCGACGTTGGCGGCCTGGTGGGCAATGTGTCCATTGCCAAGGGCGTTACCGTCGAAAACGCCATCGGCGGTTCGGGCAATGATTTGCTGATCGGTAACGGTGTATCCAACGAGCTGAAGGGCGGTGCCGGCAACGACATCCTTTACGGCGCGGGCGGTGCAGACACGTTGTGGGGCGGCGCCGGTTCGGACACCTTCGTGTTCGCGGCCAGCAGCGACTCCAAGCCGGGTGCGGTCGATCAGATCCTCGATTTTGTCAGCGGTCTCGACAAGATCGACCTGAGCGGTATCACCAACGGCGCAGGCCTGCATTTTGTGAGCGCCTTCACGGGGGCGGCGGGCGATGCAGTGCTGACCACCTCCGGTGGCAACAGCCTGTTGTCGGTGGACTTCTCCGGGCATGGCGTGGCTGACTTCCTGGTCAGTACCGTTGGCCAGGCAGCATTCTCGGACATCGTGGCCTGATTCAAGGCAAAAGGAGGGCGGCGCCGAAAGCGCCGCTCTTTGTCCCTTGAGCCGCAACCCTGAGTAAAACGCCTTATGATCCCAGACGCTTTGACCTGCAAAGCAACCGCGTGGCTTTTCGCGACGCTCATGATGTTTTTTGGAGATGTAGCCATGGCAAGCAGCCTGAAGTTGGCAGACCCGTCGGAACTGGCGGGTAAATGGCGGGTGACGCAGCAGGGCAACCCATCGAACGTTTGCCCCCTGGAATTCAAAGCTAACCAGACCTTGGGCGACGGCACCGAGTGCCTCGCTGGATGGCTGGGAGAGCAGCCGATCGGTTGGTTTCCCGAGCCCGACGGCATCGCGCTCACCGGTAAGGAAGGGTCGAAGCTTGTGTTTTTCAGTCGTCAGCGTGACGGACTGTATCGAGGCACTTCGAAGACCGGACTGGTCATTGAACTTGAGCACCCGCTGCATTAATCGAAACCCTCCAAGTTGTTATTAAAGTGTAAGTAACAACCTCGCCAGGCAGGCGAGGGATAACACCTCAGGAAGAGCGCATGAAGATGGCTAAGAATCCGGTCACCGCACCGTTAATTATGGCGCTGGGCGACTACAAGAGCATTCTGATCAGCGTCGGCTGTTTTACGGCGCTGATCAACATTCTGATGTTAGTGCCCTCTATCTACATGCTTCAGGTTTATGACCGGGTATTGTCTTCACACAATGAAACCACGCTGGCCATGTTGTCGCTCATGGTCGTCGGGTTCTTTGTGTTTATCGGTTTGCTGGAGATTATCCGCAGTTTCATCGTGATTCGTATCGGCAGCCAACTGGAGCGACGCTTCAACCTGCGGGTGTATCAGGCGGCTTTCGAGCGCAACCTGTTCCGGGGCGAGGGCAACGCCGGGCAGTCGCTGGGGGATCTGACGCATATTCGTCAGTTCGTTACCGGCCCGGCGCTGTTTGCCTTCTTCGATGCGCCTTGGTTTCCGGTGTACCTGTTCGTGATTTACCTGTTCAACGTCTGGCTCGGCGTGTTTGCCACGGCGGGCGCGGTGTTGCTGATCGGGCTGGCGTGTCTCAACGAGGCGATGACCAAAAAGCCGCTCGGTGAGGCGGCGGTTTTTTCCCAGAAGTCCAGCCAGATGGCCACCAGTCACTTGCACAACGCGGAAACCATTCAAGCGATGGGCATGCTCGGCGCCTTGCGCCATCGCTGGTTCCAGGTGCACTCGCGGTTCCTCGGCCTGCAGAATCAGGCCAGTGATACCGGCGCGGTCATCAGCTCCCTGAGCAAAACCTTGCGCCTGTGCCTGCAATCCCTCGTGCTGGGACTTGGCGCATTGCTGGTGATCAAGGGCGACATGACGGCCGGGATGATGATCGCCGGCTCGATCCTGATGGGACGGGTGCTGAGCCCCATCGACCAGTTGATCGCCGTATGGAAACAATGGAGCGGCGCGAAACTCGCCTATCGGCGTCTCGACGCGCTGCTTCAAGCCTTTCCACCAAGCGACGACGCCATGGCGTTGCCGGCGCCGAAAGGGCAGATCACCTTCGAACAGGTCAGTGCCGGTCCTCCCGGACAACGGGGCGCGACGTTGCACCTGGTCAGTTTCCAGCTCGGCAGCGGTGAAGTGCTGGGCGTGCTGGGTGCCTCCGGTTCCGGCAAGTCGACGCTGGCCCGAGTGCTGGTCGGCGTGTGGCCGACCCTCGGTGGCACCGTGCGGCTCGACGGCGCCGACATCCATCGCTGGAATCGCGACGAACTCGGCCCCTACATCGGTTACTTGCCGCAGGACATCGAATTGTTCAGCGGCAGCATCGCGCAAAACATCGCCCGGTTCCGTGAGGCCGATCCGCAAAAAGTCGTAGAAGCGGCCCATCAGGCGGGCGTCCATGACTTGATCCTGCGCCTGCCTCAAGGCTACGACACGGCGCTTGGCGAGGATGGCTGCGGGTTGTCCGGCGGTCAAAAACAGCGCGTGGCGCTCGCGCGAGCGCTGTACGGAAAACCGAGCCTGGTGGTGCTGGATGAACCGAACTCCAACCTCGACACCGTCGGCGAAGCCGCATTGGCCGGCGCGATTGCGCAAATGAAAGCCCAGGGCACCAGCGTGATTCTGGTGACTCACCGTTCTTCGGCGCTGGCCCAGGCGGACAAATTGCTGGTCCTCAATGATGGACGTTTGCAGGCGTTCGGCCCGAGCCAGGACGTGCTCAAGGCGCTAGCCGGCGCTCAGGAACAAAAGCCCGCGCAGGCACCGGCCGGGCTGAGCATGAGCCGGCAGTATCCGTCCTCGACAAGGAATTCGGGCGTATGAGCAACAACAGCGAAGCCACCCTGGAACACGATTACATCGCCGAGCGCCCTGAACGCGATGCGCGCTATTTCGCCCGCGTGGGCTGGATACTGGCGATTGTCGGTGCAGGCAGTTTCTTTACGTGGGCCAGCCTCGCGCCGCTCGACCAAGGCATTCCCGTGCAAGGCACGGTCGTGGTCTCCGGTAAACGCAAAGCCGTGCAATCGATGAGCAGCGGCGTGGTCAGCCAGATTCTGGTCCGCGAAGGCGAGGCGGTGAAGCAGGGCCAGCCGTTGTTCCAGCTCGACCGCACGCAAGTCGTCGCCGACGTGCAATCCCTGCGCGCACAATACCGCATGGCCTGGGCCAGCCTGGCTCGCTGGCAAAGTGAGCGGGACAACCTCAAGCATGTGAGTTTTCCCGTAGCGCTGAGCAGCGATCCTGACCCGCGCCTGGCATTGGTGCTGGAAGGCCAACGGCAGCTGTTCAGCAGTCGCCGCGAAGCGTTTTCCCGCGAACAGGCCGCCTTGCGCGCCAGCATCGAGGGCGCCGGGGCGCAACTGGCCGGCATGCGCCGCGCCCGTTCGGACCTGTCGGCCCAGGCCAGCTCGCTGCAACAACAACTGGGCAATCTGCAGCCGCTGGCGGACAACGGCTACATCCCGCGCAACCGGCTGATGGAGTACCAGCGCCAGTTATCGCAAGTTCAACAACAATTGGCAGAAAACACCGGTGAAAGCGGTCGGGTAGAGCAGGGAATCCTCGAATCGCGCCTGAAGCTGCAACAACATATCGAGGAATACCAAAAAGAAGTCCGCACTCAACTGGCCGATGCGCAGCTCAAAAGCGTGACCCTTGAAGAGCAACTGACCTCTGCCGGATTCGACCTGCAACACAGCGAGATCATTGCCACAGCGGACGGCATTGCGGTCAACCTCGGGGTGCACACCGAAGGCGCCGTAGTGCGTCAGGGCGAAACCCTGCTGGAGATCGTCCCGCAAGGCACCCACCTGGAAGTCGAAGGGCACCTGCCGATCAACCTGATCGACAAGGTCGGCACGCACCTGCCGGTGGACATTCTGTTCACCGCGTTCAACCAGAGCCGCACACCGCGTGTACCCGGCGAAGTCAGCCTGATTTCCGCCGACCAGATGGTCGATGAGAAAACCGGTGTGCCGTATTACGTGCTGCGCAGCAGTGTCAGCGATCAGGCCATGGAAAAACTCAACGGGATGGTGATCAAACCCGGCATGCCTGCGGAAATGTTCGTGCGCACCGGCGAGCGTTCACTCCTCAACTATCTGTTCAAACCGCTGCTCGACCGCGCAGGTTCCGCGTTAACCGAGGAATAAGGATGTTCCGCTGTATGAATAAGCTTTCGTTCTTCGCCGCGAGTCTCGCGTTGCTGACCTGCAACGCTTCAATGGCCATGGGCCCGTTCGACATCTACGAACAAGCGTTGCGCAATGATCCGGTGTTTCTCGGCGCCATCAAGGAACGCGATGCCGGCCTGGAAAACCGCGCCATCGGCCGCGCCGGGCTGTTGCCACACCTGGGTTACACCTACAACAAGGGCCGCAACACTTCCAAGGTCACCTACCTCAACGAGCGCGGACAAAATCAGCGCGATGATCGCAACTACAGCAGTTATGGCTCGACCTTGACGCTGCAACAGCCGTTGATCGATTACGAAGCCTATGCGGCGTACCGAAAAGGCGTAGCGCAATCGCTGTTCGCCGATGAAGCCTTTCGCGGCAAGAGCCAGGAATTGTTGGTACGCGTGCTGGAAAACTATACCCAGGCGCTGTTCGCCCAAGACCAGATCGACATTGCACTGGCGAAAAAGAAAGCCTTCGAACAACAGTTCCAGCAGAACGAACACATGTTCCGCCAGGGTGAGGGCACGCGCACCGATATTCTCGAGGCCGAATCCCGTTACGAACTGGCGACCGCCGAGGAAATCGAGGCGCGCAACGAGCAGGATGCGTCCTTGCGAGAACTCGGTGCGCTGATCGGTGCGCCGGCCATCGACATCGCCGATCTGGCACCGCTTGATCACGACTTTCAGACCTTCACCCTGCAACCCGCCCGATACGACACCTGGCACGAGATGGCCGTGGCGAATAACCCGAACCTGGCGTCGCAGCGCCAGGCCGTGGAAGTGGCGCGCTACGAAGTCGAACGCAATCGCGCCGGGCACCTGCCGAAAGTCAGTGCCTACGCCTCGGTGCGGCAGAACGAATCGGAAAGCGGCAACACTTACAACCAGCGCTACGACACCAACACCATCGGCATCGAGGTCAACGTGCCGCTGTATGCCGGCGGTGGGGTTTCCGCCTCGACACGCCAGGCCAGCCGCGCCATGGAGCAGGCGCAGTTCCAGCTTGATGGTCAGACCCGGCAGACACTGATCGAACTGCGCCGGCAGTTCAGCGCGTGCCAGTCGGGGGTGAGCAAGTTGCGGGCCTACCAGAAAGCCCTGGCGTCCGCTGAAGCACTGGTGGTCTCGACGAAGCAGAGCATCCTTGGCGGTGAACGGGTCAACCTCGATGCGCTCAATGCCGAACAACAGCTCTACACCACACGCCGCGACCTGGCCCAAACGCGGTACGACTATTTGATGGCCTGGATCAAGTTGCATTACTACGCCGGAACCCTGAGCGAGCAAGACCTGGCCAAAGTTGACGAGGCGTTTGGGCAAGGCCCGCCGTCACGCCGCAAGGATATCTAGAGCAGTGCAGAGTCTTGAGTCAGGGAAACCTGTGGCGAGGGCACAGCGGTACAGCATTCCAACAACAAGAGAGGCTTTACCATGGGTGTGTACGACTACAAAAACTTCGGCACGGCAGATTCAAAGGCGTTGTTCACCGACGCCATGGCGATCACGCTGTACTCCTATCACAACCTCGATAACGGCTTTGCCACCGGTTACCAACACCACGGCTTTGGCCCCGGTTTGCCGGCAACGCTGGTCACCGCACTGATTGGCGGCACCGACTCCCAAGGCGTAATCCCCGGCGTGCCATGGAATCCGGATTCGGAAAAAGCCGCGCTCGACGCGGTGCAGAAGGCTGGCTGGACGCCCATTACCGCGACTCAATTGGGTTATGACGGCAAGGTCGATGCCCGCGGAACCTTCTTCGGTGAGAAGGCCGGATTCACCAGCGCCCAGGTCGAAATCCTCGGCAAGTACGACGCCCTGGGCCATCTCAGCGAAATCGGCATCGCCTTTCGCGGCACCAGTGGTCCTCGGGAAAGCCTGATCAGTGACTCGGTCGCCGACGTGATCAACGATCTGCTCGCCGCATTGGGGCCGAAGGATTACGCGAAGAACTACGTGGGCGAAGCGTTTGGCGACTTGCTGGGCGATGTCGCGGCATTGGCCCGTGCCAACGGCTTGTCGGGCAAGGATGTGCTGGTCAGCGGCCACAGCCTCGGCGGTCTGGCGGTCAACAGCCTGGCGGACCTGAGCAACGACAACTGGGCCGGGTTCTACAAGGACTCCAACTACATTGCCTACGCCTCACCGACCCAAAGCAGCACCGATAAAGTGCTCAACGTCGGTTATGAGAACGACCCGGTATTCCGCGCGCTCGACGGCTCATCCTTCAATCTGTCTTCAGTGGGCGTGCACGATGCTCATCAGGACTCGGCGACCAACAACATCGTCAGCTTCAACGATCATTACGCCTCGACGGCGTGGAATGTGCTGCCGTTTTCCATCCTCAATATCCCGACCTGGATTTCTCACCTGCCCACGGGTTATGGCGATGGCATGGCCCGGCTGATCGAGTCGAAGTTCTATGAACTGACCAGCAAGGACTCGACCATTATTGTCGCCAACCTGTCCGATCCGGCGAGCAGCAACACCTGGGTCCAGGACCTCAATCGCAACGCCGAGACCCATAAGGGCAGCACCTTCATCATCGGCAGCGACGGCAACGACCTGATCCAGGGCGGCAAGGGCAACGACTACCTGGAAGGCCGCGATGGCAATGACACCTTCCGCGACGGTGGTGGCTACAACATTGTGCTGGGTGGCAAGGGCAACAATGTGCTGGACTTGCAGCAGTCGGTGAAAAACTTCGATTTCGCCAATGACGGCGCCGGCAACCTGTATATCCGCGATGGGCAGGGCGGTATCAATATCACCCGCGACATTGGCAGCATTACCACCAGGGAGCCGGGGTTTCTCTGGGGACTGTTCAAGGATGACGTGAGCCACAGCGTTACGGCCAACGGTTTGGCGGTGGGAAACAACCTGACTCAATACGCCTCGACGCTGAAGGGCGGAGCGGGCGCCGATACGCTAAAGGCTCACGTGAGTGGTGATTGGTTGTTTGGCCTGGACGGCAACGACCATTTGATCGGTGGTCAAGGCAACGACGTGTTTGTCGGCGGCGCGGGGAATGACCTGATGGAATCGGGCGGCGGGAGCGACACGTTCCTGTTCAGTGGCGCGTTTGGCCATGACCGGGTGTTGGGTTATCAGGCGAATGACAAACTGGTGTTTCTCGGGGTTCAGGGGGTGGCGCCGGATGATGATTACCGGGCTCATGCCACGGTGGTCGGGAACGATACGGTGCTAACGTTTGGCGGTGATTCTGTGACGTTGGTCGGGGTGGGGCTGGATAGCCTGGGCGGTGTTGTTATTGCCTGAAGCTGATGTGACGTCTGCAAGGGACACATCGCGGGCTTGCCCGCGATGAACGATAACGCGGTCTTCAGTCTTCCTTGCGAACCGTAGCCACTTCATCAACCTTGACCTTCACTTTCGTCCCGGAAATATCTTCAAATTCGTAAAAACCTTCCGTGTTATTGGCTTTCGGCATGTCCTTGGTCAAATACTGGGTGCCGTTCTGCAGTGTCACTACCGTTGGCGTCGAGCAACCAGCAAGGGCCAGCAGCGCCGCCATAGCCAGGGGCAAACCCAGAGTCTTGATATTCATAACCACCTCTCATCCTCCAAAAAACAGCGCGACTGCTGCGAATCCTTCAATCTTCACTGTACCTCTAACGCGGTTGGTACGATGGATCGCGGGAAAGTTCGACAGGCAGTCGAAATAATCCCGATCACGCCGCCGCTTATCCTTTTCCGTTTGCACCGGACAGGGCGTTGCTGGTATCTGTACGCATAACCAGTATTCGCTCCCCATGGCTCTGTTTTCCTGTGACCCAGAATCCGCTCGACGATCCGTTCTATTACTTGAACAACTTCACGCAAGTGCTTGATTGGCTTGAGCACCGCTATGCCGATGTGCTGACGGTCGAGGAGCAAACCTTCATCCGTGAATTCAACCGGTTGCCCCGCGAGTCCAGGGCGCTGCTGGTACGGATGGTGATGCGCAAGGGGATTCATTTCCGGGCCGGCAAACTGCATTACCTCGAGATTGGCGACATCGCCAGCGCCGCCGGGCCATTACTGGAACTGGGCTGGATCGATGAGCAGGCGCCGCTGTCACTCGAAACGCTATTCGACGTATTGCTCAAGGCGGAAATCGTACAGTGCTTCGGCACCGTCATTGATCAGCCCAAAGGCAAAAAGACCGAGTGGCTCCCGCCCCTGAGCGAGCGATTTCCCGAAGCACTCAGTTTTAGCCAATGGTGCGCCCCCCTGGAAGACCGGTTGTTCAGCCTGACCATCATGGGTCTGTGTGATCGTCTGCGCCTGATGTTCTTCGGCAATCTTTATCAGGACTGGTCGGAGTTCGTACTGGCCGACCTCGGCATCTTTACCTACGAAAAAGTCGAGTTCTGCGCGGAATCCCGAGGCTTGCGCAGTCGCGAGGACGTGGATGCCTGTTTCTTCCTTCACGAATGCCAGCAGCGATTGGAAGCGGGCGAGGCGGTGGCGGGGATTGTCGAGCAGATCAACGGGCTGACACTCACCAATCCCTGGTTGCAGAAACGGCGCGGCAAGCTGTTGTTCCAGATCGGTCAGCACTGCGAGCGCGTGGCGGATTTTGCCAATGCGCTGGGGATTTACCGCAACTGCGCGTGGCCCGGTGCGAGGGCGCGGTTGATTCGTGTGCTGGAGCGCTGTGGCGAGTATCAACTGGCCATGGAACTGGCCACAGTGGCTGGCCAATCGCCGGAAAGCGCTGCCGAACAACAGCAACTGCTGCGCGTATTGCCCCGGCTGCGGCGCAAGCTTGGCGGGCCGCCAGCAAAACGTTCGTCCCCAAGGGAAATGCTGCGCCTGGAGCTGCAACTGCCCAGAGTCGATCCCGCGCTATCGGTGGAGTTCTACGTACAGGCGCATCTGGCGGAGGATTCGGCACCGGTGCACTACGTCGAAAACAGCCTGATCAACTCGCTGTTCGGGTTGCTGTGCTGGCCGGCGATCTTCGCGCCCTTGCCCGGGGCGTTTTTCCACCCGTTCCAGCGTGGGCCGGTGGATCTGCTTAATGAAGACTTCCATGCACGACGCGCCGATCTGTTCAAGGCCTGCCTCGCCGAGCTCGATGACGGGCGTTACCTCCAGACGATCCGGGAACGGTATGCCGCCAAGTGGGGCGTGCAATCGCCGTTTGTGTTCTGGGGCGCGTTAACCGAAAACCTGCTCGACCAGGCGCTTGATTGTCTGCCGGCCGAGCACCTCAAACACTGGTTCAACCGTTTACTGCTGGACATAAAGGCCAACCGCGCCGGCATGCCGGACCTGATTCAGTTCTGGCCGCAGCACAAGACCTATCGCATGATCGAAGTCAAAGGCCCTGGCGATCGCCTGCAAGACAACCAGTTGCGCTGGCTCGAGTTCTGCCATGAACACCAGATGCCGATTGCCGTCTGCTACGTGCAATGGGCGGAGCAGAGCGCTTGAGCTACAGCATCGCAGTGCGGGCGTTGTGTGAGTTCACCGCCAAGGTCGGCGACCTCGACCTGCGCTTCACACCCTCGCCGACTGCGCTGGAAGGCATCGTCGGCCACCGGACGGTGGCGTCCCGGCGCAGCGACGGATATCAGGGTGAAGTCGCGCTTGAAGGCCAGTATCAAACGTTGAAGGTCAAGGGCAGGGCGGACGGCTACGATCCGGTGCAAAACTGCCTGGAAGAAGTGAAAACCTACCGCGGTGACCTGAGCAAACAACCGACCAACCACCGTCAGCTGCACTGGGCGCAGGCCAAGGTCTACGGCTGGTTGATGTGTCAGAAACTGGATCTGGCGCAGATCAACCTGGCGCTGGTGTACTTCGACATCGTCAGCGAAAAGGAAACCTGTCTGGTCGAAGCGTTCAGCGCTGAAGAACTGAAGGGGTTTTTCGAGCATCATTGCCAGCTGTTCCTGCGCTGGGCTGAACAGGAGATGGCCCATCGCGAAGCACGCAACGGCGCGGCTCAGCAACTGGCATTTCCCCATGCCGATTTTCGTCCGGGGCAACGGCATCTGGCGGAGTCCGTGTTCAAGGCCGTCAGCACCGGCCGTTGCCTGATGGCCCAGGCGCCGACAGGTATCGGCAAGACCGTCGGCACGCTGTTTCCAATGCTCAAGGCCTTGGCGCCGCAGCAGCTGGACAAGGTGTTTTTCCTCACGGCGAAAACCCCCGGGCGCAAACTGGCGCTCGATGCGACGCAGGTCATTCTCGACAGCGCGACTGCGCCACCGTTGCGTGTTCTGGAAATGATTGCCCGGGACAAGGCCTGCGAGCATCCGGACAAGGCCTGCCACGGCGAATCCTGCCCGTTGGCCCAGGGTTTCTATGATCGGTTGCCGGCTGCGCGCCAGGCCGCCAGCGAGCTGTCACTGTTGAATCAGAACACCTTGCGCGACGTCGCCCTGAAACACAGTGTCTGTCCTTACTACCTGAGCCAGGAAATGGCCCGTTGGGCCGACGTGGTGGTCGCTGACTACAACTACTATTTCGATTTCAGCGCGCTGCTGTTCGGGCTGGCCCAGGCCAACAACTGGAAAGTCGCGGTACTGGTGGACGAAGCCCACAATCTGGTGGAGCGCGGGCGGCAGATGTACAGCGCCAGCCTTGACCAGTCGACGCTCAACGGTGTGCGCAAAACCGCTCCCGAGCCATTGAAGAAAGCCTTGCAACGGGTCAATCGTGAATGGAACGCCCTGCATAACCTGCAACTCGCGCCATACCAGGCCTACGACAAACCCCCGGAAAAACTGCTACAGGCATTGTCGTCATGCAGCGCGAGCATCGGCGACTATCTCAATGATCATCCCCAGGGCCTGGACAGCGCTTTGCAGAATTTCTATTTCGACATGCTGCAGTTCTGTCGCGTCGCCGAGCTTTTCGATGAACAGTTCCTGTTCGACATCAGCAAACGCGACCTTGACCGCAAACGCAACCTGTCGCAATTGTGCCTGCGCAACGTGGTTCCCGCCGGTTTCATCCGACCCCGCCTGACGGCGGCACGCAGTACCGTGCTGTTTTCCGCGACGTTGAGCCCTCGTCATTACTATGCCGATTTGCTCGGGACGCCCGCGAGCACAGTCTGGATCGACGTCGAATCACCGTTTCACGCTGACCAGTTGAAGGTCCATATCGTCAGCCAGATTTCCACGCGGTTTGTCCATCGACAGTCTTCTCTGGCGCCGATCGTCGAACTGATCGCCAGGCAGTTCACCCAATGCCCCGGAAACTACCTGGCGTTTTTCAGCAGCTTCGATTACTTGCAGCAAGTGGCGCAGTTGCTGGCCGAGACACATCCACACATCAATCTCTGGTCGCAATCCCGAGGCATGGGGGAAGGGCAGCGTCAAGACTTCCTCGATCAGTTCACCGCGCACAGCCAGGGCATCGGCTTCGCGGTGCTGGGCGGGGCGTTTGGTGAAGGCATCGACTTGCCCGGTGCCCGGTTGATCGGCGCCTTTATCGCCACCCTCGGACTGGCGCAACTCAACCCGGTCAATGAACAGCTGAAACATCGTATGGCGGCGATTTTCGGAGCCGGTTATGACTACACCTACCTGTTTCCCGGCGTGCAGAAAGTCGTTCAGGCAGCAGGACGCGTCATCCGTACCCAACAGGATCAAGGGGTGGTGATGTTGATCGATGATCGCTTTGGCGACAGCAAGGTCAAACAGCTGCTGCCGCGCTGGTGGTCGGTTGCCCCGTCGATTTTGCTCTCTGTCGAGTAGGAACTTTTACCCAAAAAAACATCGACATACCTTGAAAGCTCTCACCGTTTGAACAATGGGTGAGTACACGCTTTATTGATTCGGCAAGCCATCACTTTCAAGCCCGACTTTGATAAGGAAATCAAGGCATGTCAGAAGCAAAAATGTATGAGTACACCCCCGACCAGGTCACGCAGGCATTCGATGAAATCATCGCGACGATTTTCAGCGGTATCACCGTCGAAGCTGTACCCAAAATGCTGGTCGTGGCTGGGATCGAGGCGTCAGGCAAAACGTACTTGCTGGAAAAGAGCCTGCTGCCTACTGGCCGCTATAAAAACTACGTGCGCCTGTACCTGACCGAGTACAGGAAAAAGCACCCTCAGTACGCGCAGATAATCAAAAAGGGCGTTTTGCATGCTTACGAGCACACTGAGGAGTTTGTTCGGGAAGTCTGCGCAAAGATCTTTGCGCAGGCGTTCGACAGTAAATACAACATCATCATGGAAAGCGCCTTCGACAGCCTGGATTTCGCTGCCTTTCCGCCGTTGGCGACCGCTGCCGGGTATCAGTTCGAGACTCACATTGTTGGCTGCACTCAAGAATTCGCTCATGTATCGAGCATTAAACGGGGGCTAAAGAGCCTGGAAGTGCAGGACCTGGAAAGATTTCTCACGGCGGAGAAGCTGGATATCAGCACAGGCCTTTCGCAAGCGATCATCCTGGCCTTCGAAACGGCGGCAAAAGCGGTCAGCGGTTCGCAAATGTTTGTCTATGAGCGTGGATTCGGAGCGTTGAACGAACGTATCCTTCGTGCACATAGCGCCTATATCAAAAACAATGATGGTTCCGTCACCACAACGACTACCGGGATGAATTTTACCTATAGCATCTACTCCAACATTATTCAGAACCTCGTCTTCGCAAGAAACGATCGCAACGAAATAATTAAAGAATGCCATTTGGCATTGCTCAAAGCCTCTACCCATGCCGCGGACGTCCCACAATTTGTCTATAACGACTTGTACGCCTACCTCGTCAGGTACGTGTATCGATAGCTTCGGGGAGGCAAGCGTCTTATTGCCGGCTTCGTACCATCCTGATTTGTCCCATACTCCAAAAAACATTCCTGACGTGAGGGCTCAATGAGCGAAGATCGAACCAAGGCCAGCACCATCGAGGACGGGCGTTTTCGCCTGTTGATCGACGCGGTGATTGACTACGCGATCTACATGATTGATCCCGACGGCATCATTACCAGCTGGAATGCTGGCGCCAAGCGCTTCAAGGGGTATGAGGAAGCCGAGATTCTCGGCCAGCATTTCTCGCGTTTCTACACCGAAGAGGATCGCCTCAAAGGAATGCCCCAACGGGCGCTGGACACGGCGATCCGCGAGGGGCGGTTCGAGGGCGAAGGCTGGCGGGTTCGCAAGGACGGTACGCATTTCTGGTGCCATGTAGTGATCGATCCGATTTTCGATGCGGCGGGCACCTTGTTGGGATTTGCCAAGATCACCCGGGACCTGACCGACCGCAAGATGGCCGAAGAAGTCCTCAAACAAAGCGAGCAGCAGTTCCGGCTACTGGTTCAAAGCGTCACGGACTACGCCATCTACATGCTCGACGCCGATGGACGCCTGACCAACTGGAACCCTGGTGCCCAGCGCATCAAGGGGTACCTGCCCGAAGAAGTCATCGGCCAGCATTTTTCGATGTTCTACACCCCGGAAGATCGCGAAGCCGGCGAACCGAAGCGCACGCTGGACATTGCGGTACGTGAGGGGCGATTCGAAAACAAGGGCTGGCGGCTGCGCAAGGACGGCACACGGTTCCTGGCGCATGTCGTGGTCGATCCGATCTGGGGCGAAACCGGCACGTTGCTCGGTTTCGCCAAGATCACCCGTGATATCACCGAAGCGACCCACGCCCAGCAAGCCCTGGAACAAACCCGCGAGGCGCTCTTTCAGGCGCAAAAGATGCAGGCCATCGGGCAACTCAGCGGAGGCATTGCCCATGACTTCAATAACCTGCTGACAGTGATCCTCGGCAATCTGGAAATCGTCCGCAAGCGCGTGGGGGACGATCCGAAAATCACCCGGTTGCTGGACAACGCCACTCAGGGTGCCCAGCGCGGAGTTTCGCTGACCCAACGCATGCTGGCCTTTGCCAGGCGCCAGGAACTGAAGACCGAGCCTGTCGACATCCCGATGTTGGTGGAGGGCATTACCGGACTGTTGCGCAGTTCCCTCGGGCCTTCCGTGGTGCTCGAAACCCGCTTTTCGCAAGCGCTCGAACCTGTGCTGGCCGACGTCAACCAGCTCGAACTGGCGGTCCTGAACCTGGTGACCAACGCCCGGGATGCAATGCCCCACGGCGGGAAAATCCTGATCAGCGCCAAGTCTGAAGAGGCCGGGGATCACTCTTCGCTCGCGCCAAAGTCAGGCCGCTATGTCTGCCTGAGCGTCGTTGATACGGGGGAGGGCATGGATGACGCCACTCTTTCCACGGCGATGGACCCGTTCTTCACCACCAAGGGGGTGGGCAAAGGCACGGGGCTGGGATTGTCGATGGTGCATGGCTTCATCGAACAATTGGGCGGGCGATTCATTCTGAAAAGCCAAGAGGACAAGGGAACCACGGCCGAACTGTGGATACCCGTCGCCACAAACGGTTTGGCTGCCAAGCCTGCCCAGGAGGACGCCGCGCTGCCGGTGCCGCGCCTGTGCGTGCTGGTGGTGGACGACGACAATCTGGTGCTGACCAGTACTTGCCTGTTGCTCGAAGATTTGGGGCATCGGGTGATCAGTGCAGTCTCCGGGGCTCAAGCGCTGAAGGTGTTCGACAGCGAGCAGACCATCGATCTGGTCATTACCGACATGGCCATGCCACAAATGGATGGCGCGCAACTGGCGCAGGCAATCCGAAGCGTCAAACCGGACCTGCCGATCATCCTCGCCACGGGTTACGCGGAGCGGCTGGAAGGCTTTGCGACCAGACTCCCGCGCCTGTCGAAACCATTTACTCAGCTGAATCTGGTGGAGGTCATTGCCTCGACGATGAAATGACTCATTGTCCGGTCGCGGAGCCTGCGTTCTTTTTGAACCCGCGCAAGTTCATGGCACACAGGCAAAATTGCAACACGATTAACGCGTAGGCCTGAGTGTGATAGCCCCAGATCACCCATAAAATGTTGCTGAGGATAAAACAGATGAACCCCCAGACCCGGCGCCTGGGGTTTCGTGAACCGATCAGCCAGGCCGCCAGCACCGTGACCAGCATTGCTGGCCATTGCACCCAATCAAGATCGTCCATTGCAGACCCCTTGCAGTTTCAATCCAGCTGAACTTGTCAGTAGGCGTTTCTTCTAAAGGTTTTCCATTCTGTGTGTGACTCCCTTGCCAAGAATACTGACTGAAACCCCAGCCGAAGAAGCCTTGACCGAACACAACGCCAAGATGTTCGGCTCGCCCAAGGAACGTCTGGATTTCTACCGCCGGGAAATCCAGTACGAAACCAGCATTCTGGCCAATCGCACCGATGCCTACCTCGCGGCGCAATCGTTTCTGGTGATTGCCTTCGCATCGTGCATGTCCAACCTTAATCCCGAGTGGGGCAAACTCTTCACCCTGGTGGTGCCGCCGTTTCTGGCGCTGCTGGGGCTGCTCAGTTCACTCAACGCCTGGCCGGGCATTCGCGCGGCGTATGACATCATCGATCACTGGCACTTCAAGCAGAGTGAACTGCTGCGCAGCGAACCCCTGATGGGACTCGCTTACGACGAGTCGCCGTTGTTCAGCGAAATGGAGTCCTCCCACAAGGGCTATCGCAAGTCGCTGTTGTTCTCGGTGCGCACACCCTGGATTTTTGCCACGTTCTGGGTATTGCTGGGCAGTTACGCGGTTTTTATCCAAGTGACCAATCCTGGCGCATAAGACGCAAAAGTAAAAAGGCCCGGCAAGCGTCGGGCCTTTTTTTGCCTGTCACTTTGATCAGGCTGCCAGATTGGCTGCACTCATTTCTTTCTTGTACTGAGCCTTAAGACTCTCCATTTGCGCCCCCAATTCTTCGAGGGTGGCTTTGCCCAGCAGTTTTTTGGCCTGAGGAAACATTTCCGTTTCTTCCTCTTCGATGTGGTGTTCCAACAGCTCCTTGACCACTTTCACGCGGCCGGCGAACTCCACAGAGGACGGATCGGTGACTTTCAAGTCAGGCAGCACCAGCGAGTCAACGGTGCGGTGTTCTTCCTTGGCTTCGTAATACATGACGTCCTGTTCCTTGCCGCCCGCTTTTTTATACGCGGGGTACAAGACTTCCTCTTCGAGACGGGTATGTATAGTGATCTCCATTTCAAGCTTGGCCAGCAGCTCGGTGCGTTTCTTTATTCCGCGTTCAGTGGTTTCGCTCAGTTGGGTCAGGATGCCCTTTACGCGTTCATGGTCGGCTTGCAAAAGGTCAATGGCGTTCATGGTCGATTCTCTCGAATAGTCACGGGGATGAGCGCAAACGGTCTCAAGGCCGAAGGTCGCTCATAGTCCTGGAGCATTTGTCGTGCCGACTGGCCATTGAAACAAGTACCTTTAAAATCAATAGCTTGAAGTCGCTGATGGCGAACTGTAGTCATGCAGGCTGCATGAGTCCGGATTTTGACTCATGCAGTTCGCGGCTTTCTTTTTACAGCGCAATCCGCCCGGTTTTTTCAGTGCGACCACTGATCAGATTCGCCACTCACGCAACTGAACTCGCCGTGAACCCTCGCTCCCTTAATACAGACACCGATGCCTTTCTTTATCGAACAGCGAGGATGCAGCCCGGGTTGAAGCATTGCGATCTATGGCGCCGGACCGGTGGGTTTGTTGAGTGCGGCCTGCGCAAAAATGCTCGGTGCCGAGCAACCCGGTTCCAGTGATGTACCGCTGACCGAGAACCTGGAAACCACCCCGATACCGGCACTCTAGATTCGCCCCGTTGTGAACGCGGGTTTATGTGTCGAGGGAGCAAGCTCCCTAGCCACACCGGTTTGCTCCGACTGCTCGCTTTAGCTCAAGTCTTTTGTTTTTTGCGATGCTCGTACCACGCCAGCATCGGTTGCGTGCTGATGCCATGGATGAGGATGCTCAGCGCAACCACCGACAACGTGAGGTCAGTGCAAATAGCTGCGATTGAAGGCGCGAGCCCATGGTTAAGGGCATAGAAAAGGTAATACAGGCTACCGATGCCGCGAATGCCGAACCAGCCGATCAACAGGCGCTGGCGCCCGTCCAGCAATCCACGCCAGGGCAGGGCGGCGACGCTCAGCGGCCGGATCAGGCAAAACAACACGCCGCCGATCAGCAGCGCTCGCCAGTCCCAGTGCCCAATCAGCACGACACCAAGCAGCGTCACTAGAAACACTTCCATGGCGCGTTCGACCAGACCGCCGAAGGCGAGCATGTCGCCCATCATGATACCGGCGGCGACCTGCGTGTCTTCAAGACCTTCGGTGTCGCCATGAACGGCCTGGTGCGGTTCGACATTCTGATGGCCGACCACCGGCTGAACTCGATGCTCGGCGGGCAGTTCGTCGTCGCCGGTGGATTGGACTTCCACATGGCGGAGCCCCAGGCCCGCGGCGAACACGGACAAAAAGCCGTAGCCATGAATCGATTCGGCAGCGACGTACGCCAGGGCGATCAGCGCGAGGGCCAGGTAGTCGTTGGGGGAAAGAGTACTGTCGTCATTTTTGATCCGCAGTACCAACGTCAGGCGACCAATGCCGCGCCCCATCGCATACCCCGTGAGCAAGCCGGCAGGGACGGCCCAAAGCAGGCTGCGCAACGCCCAGTCGCCCAGCCAGCCGGGGTTGCCGTCGTGCTGCAACAACAGCAACCCGAGGATCACGAACGGAAAGGCAATACCGTCGTTGAGCCCCGCTTCACCGGAGAGGCCGAATCGCACACTGTCGTCATCCCGGGCGTCGTTGACTTGCACCAGCGCGGCGAGAACCGGGTCGGTGGGTGCCAGTATCGACCCAATCAACACGGCCGCGCCCCAGGACAATTCGAAACCGTAGTGCAGCAGCAGCGACACGCCGGTAATGGTCAACACCATCACCGGGCCAGCCAGTCCCACGGCGATGCGCCAGTTTTTGTCCTTGAAGGGCGAGCGCAATTTCAGGCCGCACACAAACAACGAAAAGAGCACCGCGACTTCCGTCAGGTGCTCCATCCAGGTCGAGGCGTCGTTCATGTCCAGCTTCAACAGGCCGAGTGCTGCCGGCCCGATAGCGATCCCCAGCATCAGGCACACCGCCGAGGTGGTCACCGGCATCCAGCGCAGGTACGACGACGTCAACGCCAGTGTCAGCAGCACCGCACCCAATACCGCCACCCAGAGAATGAAGCTCATGCGCTGTACTCGCTGGACAGGTGTTGCGATGTTGGGCCGTGGGCGATCAACCGACAGTCGCGCGCAGGTATTCAGGTGTCAGTACGTTGAACCACACCAGGATCATTTCCACCAGGACAGTGACTAGCACCAACAACCCGACACCCCACACGCAGGCGGCATTCAGCAAGCCCTGTTCCTTGCGTTCGTGCATGAAGGTCGGCATGCCGACAAACAGCAAAAACGTCGAGTAGATCGAGGCCGCCCCGAGCACGGCGATCGCCAGCCAACGACTCGGGTACAGACCGGCAAAGCCTGCAAGGAAAAACGGGGTGACGGTATACGCGGCAAAACCGATGCACTGGTTGACCGTCGGCCGGGCATCGAACGTACGGGACATCCAGCGTATGAACAGCCCCATCAGCGCCACGCCGGCGACAATGGTCACGTAAAGCAGCACGCATAATTGCAGCGCGCTACTGCTGCTGAGCTTCACCGTTTCGTTTTCGGCCAGGCTCCATCCGACGTAGGTGGTCCCGATAAACAGGCACACGGCAGGGATCAAGGCGAGCAGCAACAAATGAGCGAGGTAGTGGCGCGGGTGGGCTTCCTCTTCCTTGCGGATATCCGTCCACGCGAAATTCGGTTGGGTAAACAGTTTGACGATAGGTGCGGACATGACGACCTCCTGATCGGGGGGCGGCCCCGTGACAGGGTCCCCTAAACGTATTGAGGGGCGCGCATTGTCAGGGGTTCACTTTTTCTGGCCGCCGCCGTGGAGTGTTCCGATAGAGGGAATGTTTGCTCGCGGGGAAGGTCAACCGAGCAGCTCTCTGTCGGGAGAATTGCCATGAGCGTCAGCCACTCCGTGGTCGAGTATTTGCGTCAGAACGATTTGCTGCTGACCACTGCAGAGTCCTGTACCGCCGGAAAAATCGTCACGCTTCTGGCGGAGGTGCCGCACAGCGGTGAGTTGATCGAGAGCGGCTACGTGGTCTATTCCCCCGAAGCGAAACAACGTTTGCTCAACGTCAGCCCTTCGACGATCGAAACGTTCAACCTGACCAGTTGTGAAGTCGCCCGGGAAATGGCAGAAGGGGCACTGCGCGACAGCACCGCCAATGTTGCCGTGGCGACCACCGGCATCCTTGGTCCGGAAGACGTCGATGGCATACCGGCCGGCACCATTTGTTTTGCCTGGGCCTATCAGACCCGTCATGGGCGCAGCGTCTTCAGTCAGCAGGAGCGGTTTTTCGGCACTCGGACTCAGGTGCAACTGATGGCCGCAGAACATGCCTTGAAGCTGCTGCCGGACTTCCATCGGCGTGCGTTGGCCGGTGAGCGAGGGGCAGGAGAAAGTCGTGAGCGATGAGTGTTCCCTGACCAATTCGATGCCGGTCATCGTCACGTTGATTGCGATTGATGCCGAGCTGTCGCGCCCTGAGCCGCTTGTGTGGCGAGGGAGCTTGCTCCCGCTGGGCTGCGAAGCAGCCCCCAAATCCGACATCCAATGCCATTTTTGTAAGCGCAGCGCACTCAAGCGCGAGCAAGCACCATGTTGTTCCTTCAAAGCATCGGTTTGCCACCGGTAATCCCATAGCGCTGACCGGTGATGTAGCTGGCCTCATCCGACGCCAGCAGCACATAAATCGGCGCCACTTCTACCGGTTGTCCCGGCCGTCCCAGGGGTGTCTGCCCGCCAAAATTCTGCACTTCCTCATCCGGCATGGTCGAGACGATCAACGGTGTCCAGATGGGCCCCGGCGCCACGCAGTTCACCCGGATGTTTTTCGGCCCCAGCATTTGCGCCAGGCCGGCTGTGAAATTGGCAATCGCGCCCTTGGTCGTGGCGTAGGGAAGGAGCGTCGGCTTGGGCATGTCCGAATTGACCGAGCTGGTGTTGATGATCGAACTGCCGGGTTTCATGTGCTTCAGCGCCGCCTGGCAGATCCGGAAGATGGCGGTGATGTTGACGTCGAAGGTCATCACCCATTCTTCGTCCGGGATGTCCTCGAAGTTTTCGTGGGTCATCTGGAACGCGGCGTTGTTGACCAGAATGTCGATACGGCCAAAACGCTCGACGGTTTTGTCGACCAGCGCCTGGCATTGCGCTTTGTGCGCGATGTCGCCGGGCAGCAACACGCACTGACGCCCGGCCTGTTCGACCCAGCGCGCGGTTTCCTGCGCATCTTCATGTTCGTTGAGGTAGGCCACGGCGACGTCCGCGCCTTCACGGGCGAAGGCGATCGCGACTGCGCGGCCGATCCCGCTGTCGGCTCCGGTGATCAGGGCAATTTTGCCGTCCAGGCGGCCGGAGCCTTTGTAGCTCTGCTCGCCACAATCCGGATACGGGTCCATTTTCTTCTGGGAGCCGGGGACCGGCTGGCCCTGCTTCTTGAAAGGTGGTTTTGGATAGTCAGTCATCGGAAATCTCCGTTCTCAAGGCAGAAGAGTCAAAGGGTGGACCCCGCTCTTTTGTCTTGAGTTCGGTTGGATTTCGGACGGTTGCTGAAACCTTCAAATCAACCCGACCTCCTGCGGGAGCTAGCCTGCTAGCGATGGCGTCGGATCAGTCAGCGTCTATGTCGACTGACACTCCGCCATCGCTAGCAGGCTAGCTCCCACGGGGGGGATTGTCTTTACCTTCAGATGGAATCAGGCCTTGAGATTGATCAGGCTGCGCTCCATCCGCGCAATCCCTTCTTCCAGCATCGCGCGCGGACAACCGAAATTCAGGCGGACGAACTGTTTGCAGTCATCGCCAAAATCCAGGCCTGGGCTGAGCCCGACCTTCGCCTGTTCAAGGAAGAATTGCTGCGGATTATCCAGACCCAGCGCCGAGCAATCGAGCCACGCCAGATAAGTGCTCTGCGGTACGTTCATGGTGACGCCCGGCAGCCGGGTGCGAACGGCATCGACCAGGTAATCGCGGTTGGCTTGCAGGTAACCCACCAGCTCGGTCAGCCACGGCCCGGCTTCGGTATAAGCCACGCGTGTCGCTTCCATACCCAGCGGGTTGACGCTATCGACCATGCCGCAACGGGCGTGGTTGACTCGCTCACGCAAAGCCCGGTCCTGAATGATCATGAACGAGGTCTTCAGGCCGGCGATGTTGTAGGCCTTGCTCGCCGACATCAGCGTAATGGTGCGCCGGGCGATTTCAGGGCTCAACGACGCGGTGGGAACATGTTTGCGCCCGTCGAAGCACAGTTCGGCGTGGATTTCGTCGGAGATGATCCAGGCGTCCTGTTCGCGGCAGATGTCTGCCACCGCTTGCAGTTCGTTCCGTGGGAACGCCTTGCCCAGCGGGTTGTGCGGATTGCTCAGTAGCAACGCGCCGCCACCGGCCAGCGACTGGCGCAAGGTATCGAGCGGCGTGATGTAGGTGCCGTCAGCCTGTGTGTCGAAATTCAGTTCAACCTTGTTCAGGCCCCAATGGCCGGGGGCATGCCGCAGCGGCGGGTAGTTCGGAACCTGGACCACGACGTTCTGTTGCGGTTGCACCAGTGCGTTCAGGGCCATGTTGAAACCCGACTCCACACCCGGCAGGAAAATCAGTTCCTGCGGCTCGACGCGCCAGGTGTATTTGTTCCAGAGGTCGGCAACGATGGCGTCGCGCAAGTCGTCCTGCGCCACGCTGTAGCCGAGCAATGGATGCTCCAGACGTTTTTGCAGGGCCTGGATAATCACCGGCGGCGCGGCGAAGTCCATGTCGGCGACCCACATCGGCAGAACCTCGGCCGGGTAGCGGCTCCACTTGGTGCTGCCGGTGTTGTGGCGGTCGAACACCTGATCAAAATCGAAAGTCATGCTCATCTCATAAAGGCCGGGATTAATTCGGCAGACATGATAAGGCCAAGCCCCTGTGGGAGCGAGCCGTGCGGAGAGGGGATTTGTGGTGAGGTGTTTTGTGGCGAGGGGATTTATCCCCGTTCGGCGGCGAAGCCGTCGTAGATCCTGTCAACCCGGTATGACCGAAAGAATGCAGGGGGCTGCTTCGCAGCCCAACGGGGATAAACTCCTCGCCACAAAGGCTCTCCCACGGGGGAAAAACCTGGGCCGGCGGTCGGTTTTCACACAGTCTTCGACTGCATTGTCTAGAGTTTGAAGTGTCGGTAGCTACGCTGCCGCCGCCGTGATTGCCCCGAAAAACCCGGCACAAGTACCGGGTCTTCACCTGATCAGGAGTGCACGATGGATCTCAACCGTCGTCAGTTCTTCAAGGTCGCCGGTATCGGCCTTGCAGGCTCGAGCCTGGGCGCGCTGGGCATGGCCCCGGCGCCGGCCTTCGCCGAGCAGGTGCGCCACTTCAAGCTCGCCCACACCCATGAAACCCGCAACACCTGCCCGTATTGCTCGGTAGGCTGCGGCTTGATCATGTACAGCCAGGGCGATGCCGCCAAGAATGTCGCGCAAAACATCATCCACATCGAAGGCGATGCCGACCATCCGGTCAATCGCGGCACGCTGTGCCCGAAAGGCGCGGGGCTGCTGGATTTCATTCACAGCCCCGGCCGCCTGCAATATCCGCAGGTGCGCAAGCCGGGCAGCACGGAGTGGACGCGCATTTCCTGGGATGAAGCGCTGGATCGCGTCGCCGACCTGATGAAGGCCGACCGCGACGCCAACTTCATCGAGAAAAACGCCCAGGGCCAAACGGTGAACCGCTGGCTGACCACTGGTTTTCTTGCGGCTTCGACGGCGTCCAACGAAGCGGGTTACATCACCCACAAGGTCATTCGCAGTCTCGGCATGCTGGGGTTTGATAACCAGGCGCGTGTCTGACACGGCCCGACGGTGGCAAGTCTTGCCCCGACGTACGGCCGTGGTGCCATGACCAATACCTGGACCGATATCGCCAACGCGAATCTGATCCTGGTGATGGGCGGCAACGCAGCAGAAGCGCACCCATGCGGTTTCAAATGGGTGACCGAAGCCAAGGCGCACAATGCCGCGCGGCTGATCGTGGTCGACCCGCGATTCACCCGCACTGCATCCGTGGCCGACTATTACGCGCCGATTCGCACCGGCACCGACATCGCCTTCATGGGCGGGCTGATCAATTACCTGCTGACCGAGGACAAGATCCAGCACGAGTACGTGCGTAACTACACCGACGTATCGTTCATCGTCAAAGCCGGGTATGGCTTCGAGGATGGAATCTTCAGCGGGTACGACGTGACCAAACGCGCGTACACCGACAAGTCCGGCTGGGGTTATGAACTCGGTGAAGACGGCTTCGTCAAGGTCGACCCGACCCTGCAAGACCCGCACTGCGTCTATCAATTGATGAAGCAGCATTACAGCCGCTACAACATCGAGCTGGCCAGTCAGATTTGCGGCATGCCCGTGGACGCCATGCAAAAGATCTGGGAAGAGATCGCCACCTGCTCGCAACCGGGCAAGACCATGACGATCCTCTATGCCCTGGGCTGGACGCAGCACTCGATCGGTTCGCAAATCATTCGCAGCGCCGCCATGGTGCAGTTGCTGCTGGGCAACGTCGGCATGCCGGGCGGGGGCGTCAATGCCTTGCGCGGGCACTCCAATATCCAGGGGTTGACGGACCTCGGGCTGCTGTCCAATGCGCTGCCGGGCTATCTGACGTTGCCGCAGGACGCGGAGCAGGACTACAACGCCTACATCACCAAACGCACGCAAAAACCATTGCGGCCGGGGCAGCTGTCCTACTGGCAGAACTACAGCAAATTCCACGTCAGCCTGATGAAAGCCTGGTACGCCGGCAACGCTACGGCCGAGAACAATTGGGCGTACGACTATTTGCCGAAACTCGACATCCCCAACTACGACATCCTCAAAGTGTTCGACCTGATGGGGCAGGGCAAGGTCAACGGTTACATGTGCCAGGGCTTCAACCCGATTGCCGCGTTGCCCGACAAAAACCGGGTGATGGCGGCGCTGGCCAGGTTGAAATGGCTGGTGGTGATGGACCCGCTGTCCACCGAGACCTCGGAATTCTGGCGCAACGTCGGGCCGTATAACGATGTGGAAACCGCCGGCATCCAGACCGAAGTGATTCGCCTGCCTACCACCTGTTTCGCCGAGGAAGACGGCTCTCTGGTCAACAGCAGTCGCTGGCTGCAATGGCACTGGAAAGGCGCCGACGGCCCTGGCGAAGCGCGCACCGACGTGCAGATCATGAGCGAGCTGTTCCTGCGCCTGCGTCAACGCTATCAAGCCCATGGCGGCACTTATCCCGACCCGATCCTCAAACTGTCGTGGTCCTACAGGATTGCCGACGAACCGGCGCCGGAAGAGCTGGCCAGGGAGATCAACGGCTACGCCACCACCGACTTCACCGATGCGACGGGTGTGGCGATCAAGGGCAAGGCGCAACTGGCCGGCTTTGGTCAACTCAAGGACGACGGCAGCACCGCGTCAGGCTGCTGGATCTTTTGCGGCAGCTGGACCGAGGCCGGCAACCAGATGGCCCGGCGCGACAACAGCGATCCGTATGGCATGAAACAGCACCAGGGCTGGGCCTGGGCCTGGCCGGCGAACCGGCGGATTCTCTACAACCGCGCCTCCTCCGACCCGCTAGGCAAACCGTGGGACGAGAAAAAACGCCTGGTGTGGTGGAACGGTAAAGTCTGGGGCGGCACCGACGTGCCGGACTTCAAGGCCGACTCGCCACCGGAAGCCGGGATGAATCCGTTCATCATGAACCCCGAAGGCGTGGCGCGGTTCTTTGCCGTCGACAAGATGAACGAAGGCCCGTTCCCGGAACACTACGAGCCGTTCGAGACGCCCATTGGCATCAACCCGCTGCACCCGGAAAACAAGAAAGCCACCAGTAACCCGGCGGCGCGGATCTTCGATTCGGTATGGGATTCCCTCGGCGTGGCCAAGGATTACCCGTACGCCGCCACCAGCTACCGGCTGACCGAGCATTTCCACTTCTGGAGCAAGCATTGCAAGCTCAACGCCATTTCCCAGCCGGAGCAGTTCGTCGAGATCGGCGAGGTGCTGGCCAAGGAAAAAGGCATCGTTGCCGGTGACCGGGTGCGGGTCAGCAGCAAACGCGGGCATATCGAAGCGGTGGCGGTGGTGACCAAGCGGATACGCCCGCTGCAGGTCAACAATCAGGTGGTGCACCAGATCGGCATCCCGTTGCACTGGGGATTTACCGGGCTCACGCGTCACGGTTACCTGACCAATACCCTGGTGCCGTTCCTCGGCGATGGCAACACCCAGACCCCGGAATCCAAGTCATTCCTGGTCAACGTGGAGAAAGTCTGAATGGCCAGCCAAGACATCATTGCCCGCTCGGCCACCACGACGGTTTCGCCGTCAGTGCGCAATCAGGAGGAAGTGGCCAAGCTGATCGACACCACCAAGTGCATCGGCTGCAAGGCCTGCCAGGTCGCCTGTTCGGAATGGAACGAGCTGCGCGACGACGTCGGTCACAACCTCGGCACCTACGACAATCCCCAGGACTTGAGCGCGGAAACCTGGACCCTGATGCGCTTCACCGAGCACGAAACCGACGCTGGCAACCTCGAATGGCTGATCCGCAAGGACGGCTGCATGCATTGCGCCGAGCCAGGCTGCCTGGCGGCGTGCCCGAGTCCGGGGGCGATTATCAAGCACGCCAACGGTATCGTCGATTTCGATCAGGACCACTGCATCGGCTGCGGTTATTGCATCACCGGCTGCCCGTTCAACATCCCGCGGATCTCGCAAAAGGATCACAAGGCCTACAAGTGCACATTGTGCTCGGACCGGGTCGCTGTAGGCCTGGAACCGGCCTGCGTGAAAACCTGTCCGACCGGGGCGATTGTGTTCGGCACCAAGGACGACATGAAGGAACACGCCGCCGAACGCATCGTCGATCTCAAGAGCCGCGGCTTCGCCAACGCCGGGCTGTACGATCCCGAGGGCGTGGGCGGCACGCACGTCATGTATGTGTTGCATCACGCCGACACGCCGGTGCTCTATGCCGGTCTGCCGAATAGCCCGACGATCAGTCCGCTGGTGGAATTGTGGAAAGGCGTGAGCAAACCCTTGGGCTTGCTGGCCATGGGGCTGGCGGTGTTGGCCGGGTTCTTCCACTACGTGCGCGTTGGCCCGCAGATCGTCGAGGAAGACGAACTTCCGGTCCTCAAAGACCCTGCGGTGCATGAAGTCGATCCGGCGGTGCACACCTTCGATCCGCGCGGGGAGGACAGACCATGATCCGCAGACAGATCCTGCGCTACACCTCGAACCAGCGCACCAATCACTGGCTGGTGGCGATCTTTTTCTTCATGGCGGCGTTGTCGGGGCTGGCGTTGTTTCATCCAGCGTTGTTCTGGCTCAGTCACCTGTTCGGCGGCGGGCCATGGACGCGCATCCTGCATCCGTTCATGGGTGTGGTGATGTTCGTGCTGTTCCTGGGGCTGGTGATTCAGTTCTTTCGGGCGAACTTCTTTATCAGCAATGACCGCTTGTGGCTGCGCCGCGTCGGGCGAGTGATCCAGAACGAGGAGGAGGGCGTGCCGCCGATCGGCAAGTACAACCCGGGGCAGAAGTTGCTGTTCTGGACCTTGCTGCTGTGCATGCTCGTGCTGCTGTTCAGCGGGCTGGTGATCTGGCGGGCATATTTCAGCGAGTATTTCGGCATCACCTCGATTCGCTGGGCGATGTTGCTGCATGCCTTGGCGGGATTTGTATTGGTGTTGAGCATCATCGTGCACATCTACGCCGGTATCTGGATCAAGGGCTCGGTCAGCGCCATGGTGCATGGCTGGGTCAGCCGTGCCTGGGCAAGGAAACACCATGAGCTCTGGTACCGGGAAGTCACGCGCGATGAACACCCCGAACGGCCGGCCAGCAAAAAAGGATAAGCCCCTTGGCGACAATTCTTCAGCCTGGCGAGATTGAAGCGGCGGCGAGTTCTCCGCCGTTCCTGCACTTGCCGCCGAACAACCTGTTCGCGTTGCGAGCACAGCGACTGGAACGGTTGGCTGAGGGGCATCCTTTGGCCAATTACCTGCTTCTGGTGGCAGGCCTGTGTGGTGTTCAGCAGCAGTTGATGGACGATCCCCCCGTCGCTACGTTGCCGGACCCCGAACGTCTGCGGGCTTGCCAGCAGCATGGCTTGCCGCCGTTTGCTGCCGACGGTCTGGTACGCGAGGACGGTTGGTTGCCTTGGCTGCATGCGCTGTTGCAGCGTTATCGGCCACCGTCGCAAATGGAAGTCGAGAGCGCGCTAACCCGTTTGCGAAATGCCAGCGTCGGCCAACTCAAAGCCTGGGCAATTGCTTTGGTCAGCGGCCAGTTTGCGTTGCTGCCGGCGGAGTTGGTGCCATTTCTGGGCGCCGCGTTGCAGGCTGCCTGGAGCCATTGGTTACTGAGCACGCCTGATCTGGCCTTGAAACCCGGCGACAGTCTCAGCCAGTGTCCGGCCTGCGGTTCTCCGGCGATGGCCGGGGTGATTCGGCATCGCGGCAAGCACAACGGCTTGCGCTATCTGGTGTGTTCGCTGTGTGCCTGTGAATGGCATGTGGTGCGGGTCAAATGCGTGTATTGCGAGCAGAGCAAGGGTCTGGAATATGTCAGTCTTGATGATGATCGCCATGCTGCCAATCAGGCGCCGTTGCGCGCCGAGGTTTGTCCCGGTTGTCGCAGTTATCTGAAATTGTTGTATCTGGAAAATGATGCTGATGCTGAAGCGCTGTCGGGGGATTTGACCAGTCTGATGCTGGACATGCGCCTGGAGCAGGAAGGGTATCAGCGGGTGGCGCCGAATCTTTTGTTTGCGCCTGGGGGGGATTGAAGCTTTCTTGCAGGGGCCTCTCGGGGACATCTCCATTTCTTCGGTAACGGCCGCCGATGGTTCCGCTCTTACAGCGGGTTACTTGGAAAAGCGCCAACTAACCAAGCGTTTTTGCCCCGTTCGTTCGGAACCCGATCTCCTGTGGGAGCTAGCGGTGTAAACCCACCGCGTTGATTCAGATCGCCCGCGTTATCGTTAACGATCATCGCTAGCAGGCTAGCTCCCACAGGGGATTGTTGGCGGGCATGACACGGGTGTTTCCCACCAATGATCCTGACAAACTTCACGCCGGCTATCAGGCTGCCTCGCTTTTGCTTTTGATCTTGATCTGCCCCGTCGTAAGGCCGAGCGCAGGTTCTGCGCTCAGTCCAAAAAAAAGGTCGGCTGTCAGGTCGCCATCGTACGAGCGTCAGGCATACGCAAATTCATTGCGGGAGCGAGCCCGCTCGCAAAGAGTCCCAGCGACTACACTCAGGCGGTCAGCCGTTTACGGGAGCCCCTGATGCCCTCCAGATCCGCCAACCCGGCCTTGCGATTGCCTTCCATCGACAGTTTGCTGCGCCATCCGGCATGCCAGCCACTGTCCGAGCGCTATGGGCGCGAAGCGCTGCTGGGCAGTTTACGGCAACTGCTGGATGACCTGCGTGAACCGGTCATTTCAGGGCAACTCGACGCCATCGAAATCACCCCCGACACGTTGGCGGGCAGGGCTGGCGAACGCCTTGCCCGTCAGCATCGCAGCCATGTCCGTCGCGTATTCAATCTCACCGGCACCGTGCTGCACACCAACCTTGGTCGCGCGTTACTGCCGCAGGAAGCGATTGACGCGGTGCAGATGGCCGCCCGCTATCCGCTCAACCTGGAATTCGACCTGCACAGCGGCAAGCGCGGCGACCGCGACGACCTGATCGAAGGCCTGATCCGCGAACTGACCGGTGCCGAAGCGGTCACCGTGGTCAACAATAACGCCGCCGCCGTGCTGCTGACGCTCAACAGCCTGGGCGCGCGCAAGGAAGGGATCATTTCCCGGGGCGAACTGATCGAAATCGGCGGTGCGTTCCGCATTCCCGACATCATGGCCCGGGCCGGGGTGAAGCTGCATGAAGTCGGCACCACCAATCGCACCCACGCCAGGGATTACGAAGCCGCCATCGGCCCGCGCAGTGGATTGGTGATGCGCGTGCATGCCAGCAACTACAGCATTCAAGGCTTCACCACGAGCGTGCCAACTGCCGAATTGGCGGAGCTGGCGCACAAACACGGTTTGCCGCTGCTCGAAGACCTCGGCAGCGGCAGCCTGCTGGACTTGACTCGCTGGGGCTTGCCCGCCGAACTGACGGTGCGCCAGGCACTGCTCGACGGTGCAGACATTGTTACCTTCAGCGGCGACAAACTGCTCGGTGGCCCGCAGGCCGGGCTGATCGTGGGTCGCAAAGACCTGATCGTGAAGATCAAGAAGAACCCCCTGAAAAGGGCGTTGCGCGTCGACAAACTGACCCTGGCCGCCCTCGAAGCCGTGCTGGGTCTTTACCGCGATCCGGATCGCCTGGCGGAACGCCTGCCGAGTTTGCGTCTACTCATCCGCCCGCAGACAGACATCTTCGCCCAGGCCGAGCGACTGCAACCATCGCTGGCCAGGGTGTTGGGCGAGGGCTGGCGCGTCAGCGCAGTGCCATCGCTGGGCATGATCGGCAGTGGCAGCCAACCCGTGGCGCGCCTGCCGAGCGCGGCACTGTGCCTGCGACCGGAGGTCAGCAAGCGCCTGCGCGGTCGGCGGTTGCTTGAGCTGGAGGCTGCGTTCAGAAAACTGGCCATTCCCGTGCTCGGTCGCCTCGATGATGACGCGCTGTGGCTGGATCTGCGGCAACTGGACGACGAGCCGGCATGGCTGGCGCAGCTCGATCAACTGCAGGTGACCGGGTGATCGTCGGCACCGCAGGGCACATCGATCACGGCAAGACGTCCTTGCTGCAGGCCTTGACCGGTCAGGCGGGCGACCGTCGCCGGGAAGAGCGTGACCGAGGCATGACCATCGACCTCGGTTATCTGTATTCGGCGCTCGAACCCGGCGCGGCCCTGACCGGTTTTATCGACGTGCCCGGTCATGAACGCTTCACCCACAACATGCTGGCTGGAGCGCAAGGCATTGATCTGGCGCTGCTGGTGGTGGCCGCTGATGACGGCGTCATGCCCCAGACCCGGGAACACCTGGCCATCGTCGAACTGTTAGGCATTCCCCGGGCGCTGATTGCGATCACCAAATGCGACCGGGTCGATACTTTTAGAGTGCAGGCCGTGCGCGAACAGATCGCCGCGTTGCTCGCGCCCGGTCCTTATGCCGGCGCGCCACAGATTGCGCTGTCGAACACGACCGGCGAGGGTATCGAAACGCTGCGCCAGGCCTTGCTGGATGCGCAAAAAGAAGTGCTCCAGCGCCATACCCTCGGCGGATTTCGCCTGGCAATTGATCGGGCTTTCAGCGTCGCTGGTGCGGGAATTGTGGTGACCGGCACGGCGTTGTCCGGGCAGGTGGCGGTCGGCGACACACTATCGCTCGGTCCACAGGGCAAACCGGTGCGGGTGCGTGGCCTGCATGCGCAGAATCAGGCAGCCGACAGCGCCACGGCGGGCCAGCGAGTGGCGTTGAACCTGAGCGCCGAGCGCCTGTCACTGGAGCAGATTCACCGAGGGCACTGGCTGCTGGCCGAGTGGCTGTATGCGCCGACCCAGCGGCTGGACATCGACCTGCATCTGTTGATCAGCGAAGCCAGGACGTTCGAACATTTTCAGCCTGTGCACGTGCACCTCGGGACTCAGGACGTAACGGGGCGAGTGGCGTTACTGGAGGGTTCCAGCCTGGCGCCGGGTGAGCGCATGTTCGCGCAACTCCTGCTCAATGCCCCCGTGCAGGCGGTGCACGACGACCCTTTGATCCTGCGTGACCAAAGCGCTCAGCGCACCCTCGGCGGTGGCCGGGTGCTGGACCCGTTCGCGCCATCGCGACAGCGCCGAAGCCCAGAGCGACTGGCGCAATTGCAGGCGCTGGCCTCGACGACACATCTGGAAGAGGTCTTGCCGGCGTTGCTGGCCAACAGCGACACCGGGCTAGACCCGCAGCGTCTGGAACGTCAGTTCAACCGCCCGCGCAGCACCTGGCATTTACCCGAGGATGTCCGCCTGATCGATACGCGCCAGGGACAACTGTTGTTCCGCACACTGCGCTGGGAAACGCAAAAAGCATTGCTGCTGGAACATCTGGCGCGCTTTCATCAACTGGAACCGGATCAAATGGGCCCGGACCGGGATCGCCTGCGCCGGTTCGCCGGCACGGCGCTGGACCGTGCGACGTTCGTCAGCCTGATCGACGAACTGCTGGCCGCTGGCACTCTCGCTGCCAGCGGACCGTGGCTGCACTTGCCCGGTCATCAAGTACGCTTGAGCGCGGAGGACGAAGCCCTGTGGCAACACTTGCAACCGTTGTTCGAACAGGCCGGATTCGATCCCCCGTGGGTGCGTGACCTGGGTTTCGATGAGGTGACGGTGCGCTTGCTGCTGCGCAAGATGGCGCGCCTGAGCCTGGTGCATCAAGTGGTCCGCGACCTGTTTTATACAGACGCAATGCTGCGTCGTATGGCGGCTATGCTCTTGCAACTGGCGGCGCAAAACGAGGTGATTCAAGTCACGGCGTTTCGCGATGCGGTGGGCCTGGGGCGCAAGCGCAGTATCCAGATTCTCGAATACTTCGACCGGCTGGGCCTGACCCGACGCTTTGGCGACAAACGTCATATCCGCCTCGACAATGCCCTGGCGCAACGAGCAGAAAACTGACTTCAAGGAAGGCAATCGCGCCCGGTGGCGCGGCCGGGCTTCAAACCCGGTTGGGGACGGCATCCGTTCCCGGGCAGGTTCGACTCCGGCTGCCTTCCGCCAATTTCCCTTCACAGATGCCCGAAGTTCAGCGGGTACTGGATGACCACGTACACCCGGTCGATGTCATCGCCTGCCTGGGCGGTGTTGGCTCGATGGGACACATGGGACAATTGCAGGGACAATCCTTTGGCCGTGCCGGACTGCACGACGTAGCGCAGGTCTATGTCGCGCTCCCAATGCCGGCCGCCATCGCCTTGTTGCGGCATGTAGTCACCGACGGACTCATCAAAAGGGTTGTAGGCGCCGCCCTTGGGCGCATGGGTGCCGTCGATCTGGCTGCCCATGACGTAACGCGTCATGAAATTCAGGCCGGGAATCCCTAAGGTGCCCAAATCGAGGTCGTAACGTGCCTGCCATGAGCGTTCATTGGCGCCGTTGAAGTCGGCGTACTTGATCGAGTTGGCCAGGTAGATCGAATCGCCGCCGACAAAATCGAATGGCGTGTCGCCCGTGATTTTTTGATACGCCAGCGTGAAGGCATGTGCAGCGACGGTGTACTTGCCCGAGAGACTGAACGCGGTGTTATCGATGGCGCCGGCCAGCGCTTTGCCGGTGTCCTGCGTATGGTAGAGATTGGCGTCGAGGAATACCCCGGGCTGCTTCAGGTGCAGGTTGGCGTAATACTGACGCCAGGTGTCGCTGAGTTCGGAGGCGTAAAGCGCACCGCCGACGGGGCGTTGGGTGAACAGGTCGGTGCCGAGAAATGTAATGCCGCCAGCCTCTGTGTTGGCGCCATAGCCATAGAAGTCGCCTTTGCCCGACGAACTGTCCTGGTTCTTGAACGCCGTGAAATGACCGGCCACCAGATTCAGGTCGTCGATTTCGCGGCTGTTCAGCAGCAAGCCTGTGGCGTACTCCGGTTGCAGGCGTTTGTCCGCGGTGTCGAATACCGGGGTTTCGACCATCATTTCACCGAAGGCCAAGGTGGTTCGGGAGGCTCTGATTTTCAGCGCGCCACCGCCACTGGAGTAGTTGCCTTCGCTACGACCGTCATCATTTACGGGCAGCAATCCGGTCCCGGAATGCCCCTTGCCGCCATCCAGTTTCAATCCCACAAAGGCATGAGCATCCAGGCCAAACCCAAGCGTACCGGGTGTGAAACCGGATTCAAAAGCGCCGATAAAGCCTTGAGCCCATTCCGCTTTATAGCTTTTGCCTGTCGGCGAAGGGGATCGGTAATCGCTATTGAGGTAAAAGTTGCGGCTGAGCACGTCAAGCGTCGCGCCGTCCAGAAACCCTTGTGCGGGTTCATCAGCCAGGGCTGTTCCGGCGAACAGCATCGATAACCAGAAGGGCAACCCGGCGCGAAGATCTTGCTTGCGAAACTTCATCGTCAATGACCACGCACCAGCGACTGCGGAATGTCCACAGTCGCTTGCTATTAAAAGGAAACCGCTTAGTGGCCTTCCGAAGCCCCGAACATGGTCTTGGCGTAAATCAGCCCCAGACCGTAGGAACCACCGTTGGCAATCGAGGTTTTTACGGTTTCGTCATAGGTCTCGGTACGTGCCCAGTCGCGCTGCAGTTCAAGCAGGTATTGCAGCGAGGTCATCGGCCGCGCGCCGATCTGGATCATGCGCTGCATGGCCATTTCATGAGCTTCGGTGCTGACGTCGCCACAGGCATCGGCAATCACATAGACCTCGAAACCCTGGTCGATGGCCGACAGCGCCGGGCCGACGATGCACACGGAGGTCCACAGGCCGGCGAGGACGATTTTCTGTTTGCCGATCTTGTTGACTTCGACGGCGATGCGTTCGTCTTCCCAGGTGTTCATGCTGGTACGGTCGATGACGTTGTGTTCCGGGAATACCGATTTGATTTCGTCGAAGATCGGGCCTGAGAAGCTCTTCTCGGCAACCGTGGTGAGGATGGTCGAGACCTTGAAGCCACGTGCAGCCTTGGCCACCAGCGCGGCGTTGTTGCGCAGGGTCACGGCGTCGATCGACTTGGTCGCAAAGGACATCTGCGACTGGTGGTCGATCATGATCAGTGTGTGGTCGGTCGGGGTCAGCAGGGTTTTGCCGGGAACTGCTTTTGCGATAGCCATGGCGAGGTCCTTACGGGTGAGTGAGGAGGCCATGGTTGCGTAAATTCATTCGGGGATATTGAACCGGTGTGCTGTGTTTTGACTTTCTTGCGGGGCGGGATCACCGCGCCGCCCCGCGCAATAAAAGCTATCGCACGGGACAGTCCATCATTGCATCACGTACCGACCGGGGGCCGATTCAAGTGCAGGATACTGCGCATTGCCGCTGTGCGGCGCCGAAGGCTGGCGTTCGCCGCCGTGTTCGGCGAGCCAGGCGAACCAGTCGTTCCACCAGCTGCCGGGATGTTGCTCGGCATTCTTGAACCAGGTATCGGGGTTTTTCGTGACCCGGTTATTGGTCCAGTAATGGCGCTTCTCCTTGGCGGGCGGGTTGATGACCCCGGCGATATGCCCCGAAGCGCCCAGTACGAAGCGTTTGGTGCCGGACAGCAGTTCGGTGCTGGCGTAGGCGCTTCGCCAAGGCACGATGTGATCGTCATGGGTAGCGAGGATGTACGCCGGCGCGTCGATGGCGCGCAGATCGAGCCTGGCGCCGCAGCAGTCCAGCTCGCCGGATTTCAGATCGTTCTGCAAATAGGTGTGGCGCAAATACCAGCAATACATCGGGCCGGGAAGGTTGGTGCTGTCGTTGTTCCAGAACAGCAAATCGAGAGGGATCGGCTTCTGGCCCTTGAGGTACTTGTCGACGTTGTAGTTCCACCACAAATCATTGGGGCGCAACAGCGAGAAGGTGTTGCCCATGTCCTCGCCCTTGAACAGGCCGATGGGGCCGTCAACGCCACCGATGGTGCGCTCGCGGTAAGCCACCAGTTGCTCGTCGACGAAGATGTCGATAGGGCCGGTGTCGAGGTAGTCCAGGAACGTGGTCAACAGGCTCACGCTGCCGATTTCGCGATCACCGCGGGCCGCCAGCACCGCCAGCGCGGTGCTCAGCAGCGTGCCGCCGATGCAGAAACCGACGCAATTAGGCCGTTGCTCGCCGCTGATTTCACGGGTCACTTGCAGACCTTTGATGATGCCGGTTTCGATCAGGTCGTCCCACGTGGTGCCTGCATGTGCCTGATCGAAGTTGCGCCACGACATCAGAAACACTGGATGACCTTGTTGCAACAGGTGGCGAACCATCGAGTTGTCCGGGCGCAGGTCAAGGATGTAGTACTTGTTGATCGACGGCGGGACGATGAATACCGGTCGCCGATATTGGGTGTCGCTTTGCGGGTAGTACTGAATCAACTGGAAGAGGTCGTTCTCGAATACCACTTCGCCGGGCGTGCTGGCCAGGTCGACGCCGACCTTGAAGGCGCCGCTGTCGCACTGGCGCATCTTGCCTTCCTGCAGGTCGCTGGCCAGGTGCAACAGGCCCGTGAGCAGGCTGGCGCCTTGAGTGTCCGCGGCCCGCTGCAGAGCATCGGGATTGCTGACCAGAAAATTGCTCGGCGCGCCCGCGGCGATGGCTTGCTCTACGAGGTACAGCAGGCGCTGGCGGGGTTTCTTGTCTTTGATCGGAAGTTTGTCGAGCAGTTTGAGCAGGAACCCGGCGTTCAGCAGGTAAAACGCGGCGAGGGAGCCGAACAGCGGCTCGCGCCAGTTGCCACTGGCAAAACGTCGATCCTCAAAGGTGAAGGGCTGGCCGCTCATCAGCCGGTGCCCAAGGTCCGCCCATTGCTGCTGATAGTCCGACTGGAGGCTGTCCAGGGTGTCGCGCGGCAAGTCGAACCACTCGTTGTATTCCTGCCCGGTAAACCACGGATTGGTGCTGACCCATAAACGTAATTGTTGCACTGCAAAGGAGGCAATGAACGGAACCTGGCCGGACCAGAAGGTATTGAAGGTGTGCGCGTTATTGTCCATGGAACTCCTTGCCCACATCAGTAAACCGGGCAGAAAAAAACCGCGGTGCCGGAATTCGGCACCGCGTCAGCAGTCAAGCAAGCAGTCCTGTGTTTCTTCTTATCGTTCGATGACCAGACTGACGCCTTGGCCGCCGCCAATGCACAACGTGGCCAGGCCCTTTTTGCCGTCACGGCGAATCAATTCGTGCACCAGCGACACCAGAATCCGCGCGCCCGACGCGCCGATCGGATGGCCCAGCGCAATCGCGCCACCGTTGACGTTGACCTTGCGGGTGTCCCAGCCCAGTTCCTTGCCAACTGCCAGTGATTGCGCGGCGAACGCTTCGTTGGCTTCGATCAGGTCGAGGTCGTCCAGGCTCCAGCCGGCTTTCTCCAGCACCAGACGGGTGGCCGGAACCGGGCCGATGCCCATGATCGACGGGTCGACGCCTGCGCTGGCGTAAGCCTTGATGCGTGCCAGCACCGGCAAGCCGAGGGCCAGGGCCGTGGTGGCGCTGGCCAGCAGCAACACGGCGGCGCCATCGTTGAGGGTCGACGAGTTGCCGGCGGTCACGCTGCCGTCTTTCTGGAACGCCGGTTTCAGATTGCTCAAGGCTTGCAGCGTGCTGCCCGGGCGCGGTTGTTCATCCGTATCGAACACCAGCGGATCGCCCTTGCGCTGAGGGATCAGGATCGGCGTGATTTCACGCTTGAAGTAGCCTGCTTCGATGGCGGCAGCCGCTTTCTGTTGCGAGGCGGCGGCGAAGGCGTCCTGGTCTTCGCGGGTGAGGCTGTACCGCGTGGCCAGATTTTCAGCGGTGATGCCCATGTGGTAGTCGTTGAAAACGTCCCACAAACCGTCCTGAATCACGCTGTCTTGCAATTGCGCATGACCCAGACGCAGCCCGGTGCGTGCCTTGGGCAGCACATAGGGCGCCAGGCTCATGTTTTCCTGGCCGCCGGCAATCACCAGTTCGGCGTCGCCGCAACGGATCGCTTGAACAGCCAGTTGCACGGCCTTGAGGCCCGAGCCGCAGACCTTGTTCAGGGTCAGGGCCGGGGTAGTAAAGGGCAGGCCGGCCTTGATCGCCGTCTGGCGTGCCGGGTTTTGTCCCGAGCCTGCGGTGAGGACCTGGCCGAGGATCACTTCATCGATCTGCGCGCCGTCCAGACCGGTTTCTTCCAGCAGACGGCGAATCACTGTGGCACCCAGCTCGGTGGCTGGAATCGCGGACAAGGCACCCTGAAAACTGCCAACGGCGGTACGAGTAGCGGCAACGATTACGACTTCGTTCATGCATGACCTCATTAAAATTTTGTCCTGCGGGAGCAGGGCGTCCGTGCCCTGATCGGTCTACTGCATGTTCATGCCGCCGTTCACCGAGAAGTCGGCGCCGGTGCTGTAGCCCGATTCATCGGAAGCCAGCCAGGCCACGATCGAAGCGATTTCTTCGGGTTGGCCGAGGCGCCCGACCGGGGTGGCCGCAATCATGGTGTCGAGGATGTCCGGGCGGATGGCGGCGGTCATGCTGGTCTGGATGTAACCCGGCGAGACGGTGTTGACGGTCACGCCCTTGCCGGACACTTCCCGCGCCAGTGCCATGGTGAAACCGTGGATGCCGGCTTTGGCCGCGCTGTAATTGGTCTGGCCGAACTGGCCGCGTTGACCGTTGATCGAAGAAATGTTGATGACCCGTCCCCAGCCCTTGGCCAGCATGCCTTCGATCACCTGTTTGGTGGTGTTGAACAGGCCGCTGAGGTTGGTGCCGATCACCGCGTTCCAGTCTTCGGGGGTCAGTTTGCGAAAGGACGCATCGCGGGTAATGCCGGCGTTGTTGACCAGCACGTCCACCGCTCCGAATTGTTCGTGGGCCGTCTCGAAAGCCTTGCGCGTCGACTCCCAGTCGGTGATGTCGCCGTAGATGCACTCGAACTGGTAACCCGCTGCCAGCTGGGTGGCAATCCAGTCGTTCTTGCGGGCGGAATCGGCGCTGCAACCGACGATGACCTTGAATCCTTCTTTGTACAGGCGCTGGCTTATGGCCGTGCCAATCCCACCCATACCACCCGTGACCAACGCAATACGACCAAGCGACTTCATAAGCTCCAATCCTTTTTTGTTTTTGCGCTGCAAGATGGGCGATTGTTCGGTATTGGCAAGGGATGCGGAAGTGTTGGGAGGTGACGGTGTGGTGTCCAACGGTGCCATGCGCGGTTTGGCGACTTCGATGCGACGAATGGCCTGAAACAGTGGCTAAAGGTGAGGACTACCTATACTGGGATCAATATTGGCAACGACATCACCCGTTAGAATTTTGATTCATCGCAGATCAGTCATGGCTCCGGACAGGATGTCCGGTTCCACAGGTCATTGAGGACGCCATGTATAAAATGAGTTCAGGCTATGCCAGCGTGCTGGTAAATACGCTCTCGGCTCAAGGACTGGATGTTGCCAGTCTGTGTCGGGAGGCTGGACTAGACATTGATCTCGCCAATAAACCCGGAGCGTTTTGCGAGCGAAAGGCCATCTATCGACTCTGGGAACTGGCCGCTGAGGCCTCGGGCGATCCGGACATTGGCCTACGGGCCTATGGCAGTTTCCACCCCGGCAGCTTTCAGATCGTGGGCTACACCATGATGTCCAGCCTGAATCTGAAAAAAGCCCTTGAACGCCTGGTCCGTTTCAGTCCGTTGATTGGCACCGGGTTCAGCCTTTTCTTTACTTCGGAACAGCAACATTACCGTCTGTCCGGGCTCGACCATCAACAGCAGGGGTCGGTCAAGCCGCGGCAATACACCGATGCCGGGCTGGCATCATTGCTGGGTTTCTGTCGCAAGCTGTCGGGCGGCAACGCACCGCAACCCTTGAGCGTTGAGTTCACTTATCCCGAGCCCGAAGACATCTCCGAGCATCAGCGGCTGTTTGGCTGCAATCTGCAGTTCGACGCGGCTTACGACAGCATTTTGTTTGACCGGGAGGAGCTGATGCGGCCTTTGAGCATGGCCAACGAAGCGTTGGCGGTGCTGCATGACAGCTTCGCCGAGGCGCAGCTGGACCTGCTGTTCGGTTTTTGCATTGTCGGCCGGATTCGCGCGCTGATTACCGAGCGCTTGAGTCAGGGGCAGGGGCAGTGCGACATGGAATCGATCGCGGCGGCGTTGAACATCAGCAAACGAACACTGCAACGTGCGCTGGAAAAGGAAGGGACACAATTCAGGGACGTGCTGAACGCGGTGCGTCGACAACTGGCGGATTTCTACCTGCGTCATTCTCACTTCAACATGAAGCATGTCGCGTATCTCCTTGGTTTTCATGATCACAGCAGCTTCAACAAAGCCTGCAGCCGCTGGTTCGGCATGACACCGGGGCAGTACCGGTCCGATGAATCGTTTGAGATCGAGGAAGCCGCGCCGGTGTGACTTTCCCTGCGGGAGCGGGGTTGTGTGGCGAGGGAGCTTGCTCCCGCTCGGCTGCGAAGCAGTCGCAAGGATTTTGGGGCCGCTTCGCGACCCAGCGGGAGCAAGCTCCCTCGCCACACACACACACAGGCCCGCTCCCACAGGTTGCTCATCAGGGTGCGGGAGGTTTCTTCGCGCCTTTTTTGCCCTTTGCGGGTTTGTGCGTTTTTGCCGGCGTTACTGGCGCGATCGGTTCAGGGCTAACCACTGGAACCGGATCGGCTTCGCCGGGTGAGCGGGTCAGGCTGAACCCCGGCAGCGGCACATCGAGCAGCGTGTGCAGCTCGCACCAGAACGGGTTGTCCGCACCGTTGGTCTGCAGTTCCGGCAGCAAATTGGCGACAGCCGCCAGCACTTGTTGGCGTTCTTCGACCGCACCCAGCATCAGGGGCAGGCTGTCCAGGCTTTCCTGAGGGTGGGTGGCAACCAGCAGTTTTTGCAGGCGAAGGGTTTCACGCAGGTCCAGCGGCTCGGCGCTGTAGTCCTGCAGCAGTACTTGCAGTTGCAGGATCAGTTTCTCGACGCTTTGCTTGCCCGGTTCATCGCCGTCGCGGCCCAACAGGAACAGGATCCGGATCAAGGCTTCCATCAAACCACCAAGGGGCAGGGCGTCCTGAAGGCGTTCGGTCAGGGCTTTATCATGCTGCCTGGCATGCGCCTGGAGATCTCGCCCCGGAGTATTGCCGGCGAGGCTATTGAGGACGCCATACACGCCATAAAAACTCATCTCCTGAGCGGCATCACGCAGGTCCCGATAGTCGTTCAAGGCGTCCTGTATCTGGTTGGAAAACAGTTCCTGCCAGGCCAGCAACGGATTGGACGGGCTGGCGGGATGTCGCTCCTTGTTCACTTGAGCGGCACTGCCCGCCAGCCACCAGAGCGCCGGGTTCATACTGTTCCACATCACCTGTTGCTGGTGAAACGGGTGGGCCTTGCGCATCAGTTCGGCGGTCGGCTCGTTGATCAACTGACGCAACCACGGCCGTACAAATCCGTCATAAAGCGTGTTGTTGAAATCAGAGGCACGTTCGACCAGTGCGAACTCGCGATCGTCGTCACGGGGCGGCTGCACTTTACCGTGGATGTCGGCGATACGCCTTCGCTCGAAACGCACGGCGTACGGCGTATCCGAGTTTTCCGGCAGGTCATCGATGAGCATTTCATAGAGTCCGCCCGGCAACTCATTGATCGCGTCGACCGCGCCCAGCAACTCACGGTGTTCACGCCGCGCCACTTCACCCGACACGAAGATGCCCAGGTGACCGATGCTCGCGTGCCGCAGGTAAACGATTGTGCGACCGGCATTTTGCAGGGCGAGATCGCTGGGATAGACGTCGGTGATCCAGTCCAGCGCCTGTTGTGGCGAGGTGATGTTGTCGCCATAGGAGCAGAACACTACCACCGGCACTTCGATGCGTTTAAGGTCGAGCCCGCTGCTCTTGCGCCCGAGGCCGCCGGACAGCTGATTGCCGATGAACAGGTCGTCGACAATCATTTCGATCTCTTCGCCATTGAGCAGGGTCGGGCTGCCCCACCAGCGTTCGAAGTCCAGAAAGCGCGGGGCTTCGCTGTCGACTTCGCTGAACAGGTGGTAGTACTTGCCCCACCAGGTGTTGGCCGGGTCGAGGCTTTCGAAATTGCTCACCAGCCAGGTGCCGTCGAAACGGTCATTGCCCAGGTCGCTGCCCAGGCGCGCCATCCAGCCGCCACCCAGCAAACCGCCGGTGTAGCGCATCGGATTGCGCCCGTTGACGCCGGCCCAGTACGACAAAGGTGCACCATTGACGATGATCAGTCCTGGCAGTTCCGGGCGGGTCGCCGCCAGGCCCATCAATGCCCAGCCGGCCTGGCAGTTGCCGATCACCACGGGTTTTGCGCTGGCGGGATGTCGCGCGCTGACTTCTTCGAGGAACCGCGCCTGGGCTTCAACGATGTCCGCCAGGGTCTGCCCGGGGCATGGCGAATGGCTGAACGAGATGAAGTAGGTCGGATGGCCGGCGCGCAGGCTTTCGCCGATGACTGAATCCTGCTTGAAACCGCCAATCCCCGAGCCGTGACCGCCGCGTGGGTCAATGATGATCACCGGCTGTTTTTTGCTGTCGAGCCGTTGCCCTGGCCCTGCGAGGATCTGCAGCAACGAGTAGTTGACCGGGCGAAGCAGGTCTTCGCCGGCGATCAGGGTTTCATGATCGAACTTGAGCAGCAGCGGATACCCGGCGCGTTCGTGGGCCAGGGTGTTGTCGCCACGCTGACGCAAGGTGTCCCAGAACAGCACGCTGCGTTGGCCCAGGTCGGTGAGGTATTCCTGCCAGTCAGCGGCGTTCGGCTGGGTGAGTAGCCCAAGGCTGGAAGGCGCGTAGGTTTTGGCCTGGCGCTGTTGCACGGCGTCGAGAACGTTGAGGGTGTTGAGGCGCTGGAGATGGTTCAGGTGCTCGAACAACCCGGACGGGGCTGAAAGCCCTTCATCTTGCAGCGCAATATTTTCTTCCTGACCCATCGTGAACTCCTGACGCCATGCGTGGGAATGTTGCCCTGACTAATAGAAGCCAAGCCGGCCATTCGATTTTCACGAGTGTATAGGGAATATCAGTCGAGGAAGCGAACTTTATTGTGCGCCGCACAAAATAGCCATTGCCAAATGGTTTTGTGCACTGCAATATCAATCCGGCGCGATGACTGGCAGGATCGCTATCGCGTCCTCAGGCCCATCCGGGCCTTCCCGTACCAGGAGATCCAAGCATGTCTTTTTTCAACCCGGAAAATCTGCAAACCGCTCAGAAAGCCAACCTCGACCTGCTGCAACAAATCAGCGGCAAAGTGTTCGCCAGCGTTGAACAGCTGAGCCAGCTGCAGTTCAAGGCACTGCGCGACTCCACCGAAGAACATTTCGAAGGCGTTCGCAAATTGCTCGCCGTGCGCGATGCCCAAGGCTTTGCTGACTTGCAGGCATCGTTCACCCAGCCGAGCGCGCAAAGCGAGCGCCTGGCCGAGTTCAATCGTCAGGTTCAGGCGCTGATCGTGGGTACGCAGTCGGACATCGCCAAACTGACGTCGAGTCAGGTCGAGGCTGGTACCCAGCAGGTGAATGAGTTTGTTGAGTCGATCAGCAAGCATGCACCGGCCGGCTCCGAGCCTGTAGTGGCTGCATTCAAGTCGGGCCTGGCGAATGCCGGTACGGTGTTTGAAAGCGCACAGAAAGCCGTGAAACAGGCTTCCGATGTGGCTCAGAGCAATTTTGACGCCGCCACTGCCGCTGCCGCCAAAGCGGCGCCAGAAGCCAGCGCCAAGACCACCAGCGGTAACAAGTAAGTCAAATCAGGCCGGCGGCACAAGAAATGGCGATGGGTTTATTCCCCATCGCCATTTTTTTTCGGCCCGTTATCGGTGCCGGGCTTGGCGCCAAACATGCCGAACAGGTTCTGGGTATTGAGGTACAAGGCCTTGGACTGGTCGACATACTGGCGCATCAGGTCCTGCATGACCGGCGCCTGTTGGTGCATGAAGTCGCTCCACGCTTCGGACGATTGCGCGCCGGTCTGGGACTGGATGTCGATGACGGTCTGGATACTTTTGTCCAGGTAGCTGCCCAGTACACCCTGATATGGACCGTAGAACTGGATAATCCCCATCAGCATGTCGCTGGTGAATATCGGCTCACCGCCGCTTTCGGCTTCCAGAATCACTTGCAGCAGGATGCTGCGCGTCAGATCCTCGCCAGACTTGGCATCGACCACCTGAAACGCAATCTTGTCGACGACCAACTGGCGTATGTCCGCCAGGGTCAGGTGACTGCTGGTGTGGGTGTCATACAGTCGGCGATTGGGATACTTCTTGATCAGGCGGGGGGTGTTCCGACTGTTATCTGGCATGCGGGGCGTCTCGTGGCGAGCCTGGTTTTCAGGCATCTTAACCTACTATGATCACTGCCGCGGGATGGTTTCAGGGGAGGGCGGGCAGGTCCATTTCCATAGTGCTTCTGAGGCGGCTTTCGCGAGCAGAAGTTCTTAATTGGTCACAAGTCCTGCGTGGGAGTAAGCCCGCGTTCTTAGAAGCTTTTTATTGTGATGCCGCTCATCTCAGGAATGAAAAAAGGCCATTACGGCAACGGCGCGAGGCAACGTGGTCTCGCTTTACTCCTACAGAACACTCTTACAGCGATGAGCCCCAAGTGAAGAAGACTGGCCAAATAGCCAGTACTTTTGACAACCAATCGGCTTAACGGAATCGTCCTACGCTAAGTATCGAACCGTCTGACTGCGCCAATGGGTAGATCCACGCAAAGTCCCGTGCCTATAACAGACACAGGGACATGTGGATGCTCAGCGATGCCAGGCAAGTCGTTTTCAAACTCGACATTGAAGGTTTTTCCCACGACCTTCAGGTACTCGAATTCCACGTCAGGGAAGCGCTGAATCAACCCTACAAAGTCAAACTCGAACTGGTCAGCGAACGCCCCGACCTGGACCTCGAGTCTCTGCTGCATCGCCCGGCTTTTCTGCGCTTTGATCCTGACGACGCCGGTATTCACGGGCAGGTCCATCAAATCGCCCAAGGCGATTCAGGCAAACGCCTGACCCGCTATCAGATGACCCTGGTGCCCCAGCTCGCCTACCTCACCCACTGCCACAACCAGCGTATTTTTCAACACCTGAGCGTGCCGAAAATCATCGCCAGCGTGCTGAAAGACCAAGGAATGCAGCCCGATACCTGGCGCTTCCAGTTGAACGCCGAGTACCGACCACGGCTGTATTGCGTTCAGTACGAGACCGGGCTGCATTTCCTCCAAAGGTTGTGCGAGGAAGAAGGTCTGCACTTTCATTTCGAGCACAGCCCCGACGGGCATGTGCTGGTGTTCGGCGACGATCAAACGAGCTTTGCGAAACCCTCCCAGTCAACCGCGTACAGACCAGGCAGTGGCATGGTCGCCGAAGTGCCGGTGGTCGACCGTTTCAAACTGCGGCTGGAAACCCGACCGACCCACGTCAGCCGTCGTGACTACGACTTCGAGAAGCCGCGCCTGAAACTGGAAAGCGAGGCCAAAAACCCGCTGCTACCGCACCTTGAGGATTATGGTTTCCCACCCTGTTCACCGTATTGGAATTTGGCGGAACCTGGCTGTACAACCGCCACAACCTTAGCGCTCATGATAAATGGCTGATAACCACGCCCTGGAGTCTGGATACGGATCATCGCGGCGACCATACCCTTGATGAATATCAAAGTTATCTGGCTTATTTGCTTCACGCTCCGTATGTGCAACTGGGTCCGAACAAGCATGACTCCTGGCTGAAAGACCTGCTGTTAAAGGCCAGGCCCAAAGACATTCATCTGGTGTTGCCAGGACTCAAGCTCAACGATTTTCAACCGCCTCTGAACGGTCAACCGACTCATCGTCTGGGGATTGGCGCCCACCGTCTTTCCGCTCCCCTCCACAGTCGTGGTGTACCGCGAGAGCGCAAGGACGTCATCAGCGAGGAAATCACGGATAACCTGCGCATCGTGCAAGCAGGACCTGACCGGCTGGTGCTGTGCCTGCAGTATCCCGTGGACCCAGACTCCGAATTTACTCCGGCCTCCGAAACACTGGAGTTGGCAGTCTGTATCCAGACCCTGAATGCCAAGGGCGTGTGGGTTTCTCGCATTCGGGTCATTCACCTGAATCCTCGGGGTGAAGGCCACTTTCCGGTGTTGGCCACTCAATCCGTTACCGAGCATCCGCCGCTGTTGCGGGTTGAAACCCATTTGCTGGAGTTGGCCGACCATGCCCACCAACCTTGATAGCGCCCTGCCTGTGCCGCACCTTGAGCAGCCCCGAAAAGCAGGAGATGTGGAACCGTTTCCCAGTGGGAAGACTACCTATCTTGCGCCGTTGCCATTACCGACAGCGCTGCCGCCGCACGGTCCGCATATCGGGGAACTGAATGAGGTGTACATGGACTTCGGGCTGGGATCACCGCAAGTCTTTATGTGGCAGATGACTCTAGGCTTACCATTCAGTGGTGCCTTCTCGATTGCATTTCTATTTCCGCTAATCGGCGGCTTCATGTTTTTCGTATTCGGCATGGGGTGGGACGATATTTCTCACGCCATAGAGGGGATCTTCCATGAAACTTATGGACTTGCCTTGGTAACCGGCTTTGTAACCCTACTCATCGGCCTCGGCGTCTGGCGCCACAACCACAACAAACGCGCCGCCATCATCCCCACTCGCTTCAACCGCCAACGCCGCGAAGTCTGCTTCATGCCCGAAGGCGCCACCGAACCGCTCTTCGCCCCCTGGGAATCCCTCTCCGCCTGGGTCATCGAAGCCCAAGGCGCGACCCAATACGGCATCCACCGCCAATACGGCATGGGCATCGGTTTCCAGCACGGCGAAACCCTGACCAGTGTCGAATTTCCCTGCTTCGGTCTTTCCCTCGCCATCAGCCACTGGGAAGCCATCCGCGGTTACATGGAATTCGAAATCCACGACCTCAAATCCATTCAGGACCCGCAAGACCTGCAAGGCCCCGACGATCCCCCCCACGAAGGCCTGCACACCTTCCACAACGCTCGCGCACGCATGCATCAGCAAATCCGCGACGACCAACGGGGTCGGGTATCTGGCTTCTTCTGGTACCTGTACCACGTCATGACCCTGTGGACGATTCCCAATCACCTGACCGAATGGGAAATCCGCCGCCTCCAGAAAATGGCCCCGCAGGCCATGCCCGAAGTGATGCGCCAGTGGTCCGAGCCGTTGCCGAAGGAACAATGGGCGAAACCGAGTGAAGATTTGCTCAGGATGAGCGATCAGGTCCGCGCCCTGCATAAACGCCAACCGCGACGCCCGATCACCGAGATCTTTGCGGAGGTGCAGCGATTGAATCCGACCGACAAACGTCGCGCATGAGCTGTTTTTTCGGTGCTACCCGATATCAAGCTCAGCGCGACCAATAGGCCCCCTTGTAACTACCAGGCATGCTTACCAGATCGGCAACGTGTAGCTGACAATCAAACGGTTTTCATCAAGATCGCTGCCGAAATTGGTCGAGCGAACGGTCGCATTACGCCATTTTACCCCGACGTTCTTCAACGGCCCGCTTTGCACGACATACCCGATATCGGTATCACGCTCCCATTCCTTGCCTTCCGGGCGGTTGCCGCCCAGGTCGATATTGTCACCGGTGATATAGCGGGTCATGAACGTCAGGCCGGGCATTCCGAGGGCGGCAAAGTTGTAGTCGTAACGGGCCTGCCAGGATTTTTCGTCCTTGCTGGCGAAGTCGCCGATCTGCACGAAGTTCACCAGGAACGCATCGGTGCCATTGACGTAGGCATACCCGGTGTCGCCACTCATGCCCTGATAACCCAGGCCGAACGCATGCCCGCCGAGGCTGTAAGTGAACATCGCACCGATGGCGTTGTTATCGACATTGCTGCCGCCATCATCGGTGGAGCGGGCGAAGCGCAGGTCGGTCTTCAACGACTGGCCGGTGGTGACCGGCAACACATAGGTCAGGTTGACCAGGTGCTGGCTGTAGAAATTGTCGAGGTGACCGTAGCTGTAGCCGGTGGCGAGGTTACTGGTCCATTTGTAGTTGAGGCTGGCGAAATCGAAGCTGTCGCTATCCAGATGGCGGCTGGTGATGCCCTTGGCGCCGGTACGGGTGATGCCCATGTCCTCGTAGTCCGAGGAGTCGCGCTGGTTGACCTGCGTCAGTCGACCGGCATCCACGCTCAGGCCTTCGATTTCCAGGGAGGTCAACTGACCGCCCTTGAAGGTTTGCGGCAACAACCGTGAATCGTTAGCCAGCACCGTCGGCAGCTTGGGCAGCAGCGTGCCGAGTTTCAGCGTGCTTTTCGAGGCGCGCACTTTGGCGGTCAGGCCCAGTTCACCGTACTCGTCCTGAGCGCCTTTGCGCGTATCGCGATGACGCTGGAGCACACCGGAACCGGCGCGATCCGGGCTGGAGTCGAGTTTGACGCCCAGCAGGCCGATCGTATCGAAACCAAACCCGATCATCCCCTCGGTAAAGCCGGATTCGTAGCGCAGCAGGAAACCCTGCGCCCATTCCTCCTGTTTCGATTGCGCCGCGTTGGCCTGACGGTAATCACGGTTGAAGTAGAAGTTACGCAGCTCGAGGCTGGCCTTGCTGTCCTTGATAAAGTCAGCAGCGGCGGGGGCCGAGAGGCTGATGACGCCACCGGCCAGCAACAGTCGGGTAGCGAGAATGCGGGTGTTGCGATCCATGTGAAGCCCCTTTGTTTTTATTATGGAATGACGGCTTGTGCGACCCTCGCCAACCGGGCGAGGGCTTATCAATAAAAAACGCGGACACCGAAAAGAGAGGAGCGTGGCGCCGCGTGCGGTTCAATCGTTAGAACTGCTCGGCACTCAGACCGAACAACGAGGCGCTGCCGGCGCGAATCGACTGCTCGAGGCTCAAAATGCGCGGCAGCAAGCGGTGGATGTAGAAGTCGGCGGTGGCGATCTTCGCCCCGTAGAACCCTTCGTCTTCGCCGCGTTTTTGCTGGGCCACCTGTGCCATGCGCGCCCACAGCCAGGCGTAAGCGACATAACCGAACAGGTGCAGGTATTCCACGGAAGCGGCGCCAACTTCGTTGCGGTTGGTCGCCGCCCGGTCCTGTAACCAGTCGCTGAGGTCTTCCAGGCGCTGCACGGCATCGAACAGTTGCGCGGAGTAGGGCGCGTCAGGCTGGTGGGCAAAATGGCGAATCTCTCCGGTGAACTGACGCAGCGCGGCACCGTTGTCAGCCAGCACCTTGCGCCCGAGCAGGTCCAGCGCCTGGATGCCGTTGGTGCCTTCGTAGATCTGGGCGATGCGCACGTCGCGGACCAATTGTTCCTGGCCCCATTCGCGGATGTAGCCATGGCCGCCGAACACTTGCTGGCCGTTGATGCAGCTTTCCAGACCGGTGTCGGTGAAGAAGGCCTTGGCAATCGGTGTCAGCAGGGCGACCAGGGTTTGCGCGGTGTCGCGTTCTTGCGCGTCATCGGAAAATTTCGCCAGATCGAGCTGCTGTCCGACATAACTGGCGAACGCGCGGCCACCTTCGGTCATGGCTTTCATGCTGAGCAGCATGCGGCGCACGTCGGGGTGAACGATGATCGGATCGGCGACTTTGTCCGGGGCCATGGCGCCGGTCGGGGCGCGGCTCTGGATACGTTCACGGGCGTAGGCCACGGCGCTCTGGTAGGACGCTTCGGCGCAGCCAATGCCCTGAATGCCGATGGACAGGCGTTCGTAGTTCATCATGGTGAACATCGCCGCGAGGCCTTTGTTGGCTTCGCCCACCAGCCAGCCGCTGGCACCGTCGAAATTCATCACGCAAGTGGCCGAGGCCTTGATGCCCATCTTGCGTTCGATCGAACCGCAACTCACGGCGTTGGCGTCACCGAGGGAACCGTCGGCATTGACCAGCACTTTGGGCACCACAAACAGCGAGATGCCTTTTGGCCCCGCCGGTGCGTCGGGCAGTTTGGCCAGCACCAGGTGGATGATGTTTTCGGTCAGGTCCTGATCGCCACCGGTGATGAAGATCTTGCTGCCGGTGACGCTGTAACTTCCGTCGGCCCGAGGTTCGGCGCGGGTGCGGATGAGCCCCAGGTCGGTACCGGCATGGGCTTCGGTCAGGCACATGGAACCGGCCCAGCGACCTTCGTACATCGGCGGCAGGTACAGCTCTTTCAAGCTGTCGCTGGCGTGGGCATCCAGTGCCAGGCAGGCACCGGAGCTCAATGCCGAGTACAACGCGAAGCTTGAATTAGCGCCGTAAAGCATCTCTTCAAACTGCACCGCCAGCATCTTCGGCATGCCCATGCCGCCGTATTCGGCGTTACCGGACAAACCGACCCAGCCACCTTCGATGTAAGTCGCATAAGCCTGTTTGAAGCCGATCGGCGTCGTGACCTGGCCTTCATGCCACTGCGCGCCTTCTTCGTCGCCGCTGCGGTTCAAGGGTGCAATCAGGTGCGCGGTGACTTTCCCCGCTTCCTCAAGGATTGCGTCGGCGATGTCGGCATCGATGTTGTCAGCCAAGGCAGGCAGGCGCGCCCACAGGGCAGGGGCGTCGAACACTTCATGCAGGACGAAGCGCAGGTCGCGCAGAGGGGCTTTGAATTCGGGCATAACGTGAACCTCGACAGGACGGTTGTGCACGGCGCCGCAACCGGGCGCCGTGCCTTTCAATCAATGACTGGAAGCGGCGGCAGCACCAAGACCGGTCTGGGCGCGCACGAACTGGTCGGCGTAGGCATCGCGTTCCTTGTCGGCCCGCACGCTGCGGTCGAGGCGGGACACGACGACGATCACCAGGAACGCCAACGGCATGGAGAACAGCGCCGGGTGGTCGTAAGGGAAAATCGCGTGAGCATGACCGAGCACGGTCACCCACACGGCCGGGGACAGGATCACCAGCACCAGGGCGCAGATCAGGCCGGCGAAACCGCCGATGATCGCGCCTTTGGTGGTCAGGCCTTTCCAGTACATGGCCATGATCAGTACCGGGAAGTTGGTCGAGGCGGCGATGCCAAAGGTCAGGCCCACCAGGAACGCGACGTTCATCTTCTCGAACAGAATGCCCAGCAGAATCGCGATGACGCCCAGGCCCACGGTGGCCATGCGGGTCACGCGCATTTCCTGTTTCTGGGTGGCTTTGCCTTTCTTGAACACGGTGGCGTAAAGATCGTGGGAAATCGCCGAAGCACCGGCCAGGGCCAACCCGGAGACCACTGCAAGAATGGTGGCGAAGGCCACGGCCGAGAGGAACCCGAAGAACAGGTTGCCGCCCACCGCTTTGGCCAGATGCATCGCGACCATGTTGCCGCCGCCGATCAAGGCACCGCCGACTTCGCCGTTGACGTAGTACTGCGGATCGGTACCGATGATCACCATCGCGGCGAAGCCCAGGGTGCACACCACCAGGAAGAAGAAGCCGATGAACCCTGTGGCGTAGAACACCGATTTACGCGCTTCCTTGGCGTTGGGCACAGTGAAGAAACGCATCAGGATGTGCGGCAGGCCGGCGATACCAAACACCAGTCCGAGGGACATCGAAGCGGTGTTGATCGGGTCGGCGAGCATTGAACCGGGGCCCATGATGTTCCAGCCGCTGGCATGCGCCTCGACCGCTTTGGTGGCGAGGGTTTCGTAGCTGAAGCCGAACTGCGACATGGCCATGACCGCGAGGGTCGTACCGCCGGCCAGCAGCAGCACGGCTTTGATGATCTGTACCCAGGTGGTGGCGATCATCCCGCCGAAAATCACATACACCAGCATCAACGCGCCGACGATCATCACGGCTACCGGGTAGTCGAGACCGAACAGCAATTTGATCAACTGGCCGGCACCGACCATCTGCACGATCAGGTAGCAGCACACCACCGTCAACGAACCGAACGCGGCGAAGATCCGTACTTTGTTCTGGTCCAGACGATAGGAAACGATGTCGGCAAAGGTGTAGCGCCCCAGATTGCGCAAGCGTTCGGCCATCAGGAAGGTGATGATCGGCCAGCCGACAAAGAAGCCGATGGTGTAGATGAAACCGTCGTACCCCTTGGCGAACACCAGGCTGGACAGCCCCAGCAATGTGGCGGCGGACATGTAGTCACCGGCAATCGCCAGGCCGTTTTGAAACCCGGTGATACCACCGCCGGCGGTGTAGAAGTCAGACGTGGATTTGGTCTGGCGTGCAGCCCACCAGGTGATCGCCAGCGTGCCGAGGACGAACAGGAAGAACATGCCGATGGCATGCAGGTTCAGCGGTTGTTTTTCTATGGTGCCCAACGCAGGTGCGGCGAGCACAGCGGAAGCCGGCAACAGGCACGCTGCGGCGAGGATGAGTTTACGCATCACTTGCTCTCCTCAAGAATGGCGGCGCCCAGCGCGTCGAAGCGCGTGTTGGCGCTGTAGACATACCAGCCTGTCAACAGCCAGGAAAAAATGATGATCGCCGCGCCAACCGGCATGCCCAGGGTCAACATCCGATGCTCGCCAAGCGGTGCGTGCAGCCACTGCGGGGCAAACGCCACCACGAGCATGAACAGGTAATAAGTGCCCAGCACGGCAGCACTCAACGACCAGGCCAGGCGCGAACGGCTGCTGACCAATTGAAGGAATTTCGGGTTGGTCCGAATACGTTCACAGCGTTGGGTATCGGTTGCATGGATGTCGATCATGGTGCGCTCCACATTGTTGTTGTTATCGGTGTGAGGTGGCCGGCCGTGCAGGCCGAATCCGGCGTGCACGAGCCCGAAGCGGCAGGTAAGGCACCTGCCGCCTGATAGGTGAAACGTGGGTGAGGGTTAGAGAGCCTTGGCCCTGTCGCGCAGCACGTACTTCTGGATCTTGCCGGTGGAGGTCTTCGGCAACAGGGTGAAAATCACCGTGCGCGGGACTTTGAAACCGGCGAGGTGTTCGCGGCAGAAACCGATGATGTCGGCTTCGCGAACGTCCTGGTGATCAGCCTTCAAGGTGATGAAGGCGCAGGGCGTTTCGCCCCATTTTTCATCGGGACGGGCGACTACTGCGGCCTCCATCACACCTGGATGGCGGTAGAGCACGCCTTCGAGTTCGATGGTGGAAATGTTCTCGCCACCGGAAATGATGATGTCTTTGAGGCGATCCTTGATTTCGACATAACCGTCGGGATGACACACCGCCAGGTCGCCGGTATGGAACCAGCCACCCTCGAACGCTTCAGCGGTGGCCGTCGGGTTTTTCAGGTAGCCCTTCATCACGGTGTTACCGCGCATGAACACTTCGCCGATGGTCTGACCGTCGCGCGGGGTCGGCTCCAGCGTCTTCGAGTCGCCGACCATCACGCCTTCGAGCGTCGGGTAGCGCACACCCTGGCGGGATTTGATCTGCGCCCGTTCTTCCAGCGGCAGTTCATCCCATTCGGAATGCCAGGCGCACAGCGTCACCGGGCCATAGGTTTCGGTCAGGCCGTAGACGTGGGTGACCTTGATGCCCATTTCTTCCACGGCGCCAATGACTTTGGCCGGCGGTGCAGCACCGGCGACCATGGCGTTGACCGGGTGATCGATGGCGGCCTTCGCCGATTCCGGCATGTTGACCAGCGCATTGAGCACGATTGGCGCGCCGCACAGATGGGTGATCTGGTGTTCACGGATCAGCGTGAGGATTTTCTGTGGATCGACCCGGCGCAGGAACACATGCACACCGGCCAGCGCAGTGATGGTCCACGGGTAGCACCAGCCGTTGCAATGGAACATCGGCAGGGTCCAGAGGTACACCGGGTGATTGCCCATGGCCCAGGTCATCTGGTTGCCCAAGGCATTCAGATAAGCGCCGCGGTGGTGATAGACCACGCCTTTCGGATTGCCGGTGGTGCCGGAGGTGTAGTTCAGCGAGATGGCCTGCCACTCGTCCACTGGCCATTGCCAGGCGAATGCCGGATCGCCCTCGGCCAGCAGGGCTTCATAGTCCAGATCGCTGACGGCCTGACCTTCGCCGTACTCCGGGTCGTTGACGTCGATCACCAGCGGCGGGTGATCCAGCATGCCGATGGCGGCATGAATCACATTATGGAACTCGCGGTCGGTGATCAGCACCTTGGCCTCGCCGTGCTGGAGCATGAAGGCAATGGCTTCGGCATCCAGGCGTACGTTGAGCGGGTTGAGCACGGCGCCGATCATCGGTACGCCAAAATGCACTTCGAGCATTTCGGGGATGTTGGGCAGCATCACCGCCACGGTGTCGTTCTTGCCGATGCCGCGACCGGCCAGCGCCGAGGCCAGGCGTCGGCAACGGGTGTAGGTCTGCGCCCAGGTACGGCGAATGGAGCCGTGGATGACGGCGGGGTAGTCTGGGTAAACGTTGGCCGTACGCTCAAGAAAACTGAGCGGAGACAGGGCGATGTGATTGACAGCCGAAGGGCTTAGCCCCTGTTCATAGATCGACATGTGCGGGTACTCGGTGGCTGATTGTTAGCTCTATCGGTGGCCCTTCAGCGTAGCCGCTGAGGTCACCTTTTATGTCCGGCCTGCTTTATATAACAATCCACCACAAATATGGAAGTACAACCTATAGCTTATAGTACATATACTATATTTGATTCTTGCTGATCTAAATGACTGCAGTCATATCGCCAAGGCCGGTATATCCTTGGCTTCCCCCACCAAGCGGACCCGTGATGACCCTGACTCCCGTTCGATTGCACAGCTGGTTGCGCCTGCAGCGCGAGGGCGTTTCTCTGGCCGCCCGGGCCGATGCGTTGTGCCGTGCGTTGCAGGATTGCCCCGAGGTGCGTCGCGCGGTTTACCTGAGCTGGCAACCCCAGGCGCGGATCTACAGCCACGAAGGCGCGGCCCAGCATTTTCCACCGGGCCAGGGCGACCCGTCGCAGGCCAGCGATCAGTTGTTGTTCGATCGGCTGCTGGAAGCGGGGCGCCTTGATCTCGCGCAAGTACGGCGACTGGATTGCTGGTTGGCCGGCCGACTGCGCCGCGCCGCGATCAGCCATGGTCAGGTATTTGATCTGGCGTTGACGCCTGGGCAGGCGGGCCTGTTGCTGGTGGAAGTGTGCGAGGGCGTGAGTTTCGATTGGCTGGGTTGGGTGCAGGATTTGCTGACGACCTTGCTCAGTAGCGTCAACGGCATGCTGCGCGGCTCGCCGTTGTTGGGCCACGATCCACAGCCGAGCCTGTTACTCGATGCGCAGGGGCGGCCGCAGGAATTCAACGCGGCGTTGCTGGCGTTACTGGCCGAAAAGCCGCTGACCGACGTGCTGGGATTTCTGCCGGTCAATCATCGGGTGCTGGTACGCGCGTGTCTGGACCAGCAACGGGCCATTGAAGGGGTCGAAGCGCAGTTCGAGGCACAGATCCTGATCTGGACGTTCATTCCCGATCCCCAGGACAACCGCGTGCTCGCCCGTTGTCGCGACGCCACCACGCAAGTGCTGGCCGAACGCGAAGCGGCCCAGGCCCGGCGGCTGTACCGGTTGATCATCGAGAACACCACCGACCTGATTTCCCGGCACACACCGGACGGCTGTTTTCTCGATGCCTCGCCCGCCTCCTGGACATTGCTCGGTTACTGGCCGGAAGAATTGCGCGGAAAAATGGCCCAGGGCCTGTTCCATGGCCAGGAACTGGCCAGCCTGATGCAGCGCGCCCGCGATGCGCTTGAGCAGGATGGTTATCACACGATGACGTACCGCATTCGCCATCGGGACGGGCATTACCTGTGGTTCGAAACCGCCAGCCGGGCGATTCGTGAAACCTACACTGGCACGGTGGTCGAGGTGGTCAGCGTGTCCCGGGACATTACCGCCCGGGTGCAGGCCGAAGAGAACAAACGGCGCCTGGCCGAAGTCGTCGAGGCCAACATTGACCCGGTGCTGTTTATCGCCCCCGAAGGGCAAGTTACCTACCTCAACCCGGCGGCACGACGCATTCTCGGGATTGGCGAGCAACAGCCGATGCCGACCCTGGCTGAACTGTTCGCCAGCGCTGACCTGACACGCCTGCAACGTGACGGCTGGAGCGGCGCCGAACGCGACGGCGTCTGGAGCACCGATGCGCGTTTGCAACCACCGGGTGGCGGCGCGTCGGTGCCAGTGTCGCTGGTGCTGTTGGCGCACCGTTCAGCAGGTGGCGAGCGTTACTATTCCCTGGTCGCTCGGGACATGACCGAACGTGAATTGCGCGAAGTGCAACAACGTCGCCATCAGGATGAACTGGCGCACACCGCGCGCCTGGTCACCCTCGGTGAACTGGCTTCGGGTATCGCTCACGAAATCAACCAGCCGCTGGCCGCCGTGGTCAATTACGCCAATGCCAGCCAGCGCTATTTGCAGACCGTGGATTCCAATCCCCAGGCCGCCGCCCGGGTGGCACAAGGCCTGGAGCGCATCACCCACCACGCCACTCATGCTTCGGAAGTGATCCGACGTCTGCGGGCATTTTTGCGCAAAGGCCAGCGTCGCATGCAGGCGCTGAATGTCACCGATGTCGCCCGCGAAGCCGTGCGTTTGTGCGACTGGGAGGCGAGCAATTGCCAAGTGACAATCGAGGATCGACTGCCGGATAATCTGCCGCCGGTTTATGCCGACCGGGTGTTGCTGGAACAAGTCCTGCTCAATCTGCTGCGCAATGCCATCGATGCCAACCGCGAACAAAATCCCGGCCAGCCTTCGTTGATCGTGATGACGGCGGGGCAGGGCAGTGCTGCCAGTGTGGACATCAATGTGCAAGACCAGGGCCCTGGCGTGAGCGAGCCGGAACTGGAGCAGATCTTTACCCCGTTCTATACCAGCAAGGCCGATGGCCTGGGGCTCGGCTTGTCCATGAGTCGCAGCATCATTGAAGGTTTCGGCGGCGAATTGCAGGCCCGGCGCCAACCGGTCGGGCTGCTGATGTGCTGTCGCTTGCCGCTTGCCGGCCCAACAAAACAACAACAGGAATAATGCAATGGCAGGTGTGGCGGAGCACGTGGTGTATGTGGTCGATGACGATCAAGGCATGCTCGATTCGACGGTCTGGTTATTGGAGTCGGTCGGCCTCAAGGCGTTGCCGTTCACCAGTGGCGTCGAGTTCCTCAATGCCTGCGACGCCAGTCTGGCGGCCTGTGTCCTGCTGGATGTGCGCATGCCTGGCATGGGCGGCTTGAACGTGCAGGAAGAAATGCGTTTGCGCGAACTGAATTTGCCGATCATCTTCGTCAGCGGTCACGCCGATGTCCCGATCGTGGTGCGTGCGTTCAAGGCTGGCGCTCACGACTTCATAGAAAAGCCCTACAACGAACAATTGCTGCTGGACAGCGTGCAACAGGCCCTCAGCAATTGCGCGACCCACCGTTCGGGCAATCAAGGGCATGAAGCATTGCAGGCGCGCTTGCTCACGCTGACCCCACGGGAGCGGGACGTCTTGCTGCCGCTGGTGCAGGGTTACACCACCCGGGAAATCGCCGAACAATTGGAGGTCAGCGCGAAAACGGTCGACCTCTACCGCTCACGCGTGATGAAGCGCATGCAGGCCAATACCCTGCCGGACCTGGTCGGCATGGCCATTGCCGCCGGACTGGTTGATCCATTGAAACTGCGTTGAACCCTCGCGTTTTCCACCGAACGTCTATGCTGGGCTAACCGATCCTGTACCGTTGCAGTGATCAGGGAGGCTGCCATGGAACCCACGTCCTTATCCGAAACAAAGCTGACGCGCACGCTGCTCGATGTGTTTATCCGGGCCGGGCTGATCGCCGTTCTGGTGCTGTTCTGCTTCCAGATCTTCAGCCCGTTCCGCGACCTGATGCTGTGGTCGCTGATCCTGGCGATCACCCTTTACCCACTGCAAGAGCGGCTGAAGGGGCCGCTGGGGCAAAAGGAAGGGCGCATTGCGACGCTGATCATACTGGTCGCCATCCTTATCCTGATGGTGCCGATCTATCTGATGGGCATCTCGATTGCCGACTCGGTCGAGCACGCCATCAGCGTGATCAAGAACGGTGGTTTCCACATTCCGCCGCCCGCCGATTCAGTCGCCGAATGGCCATTGGTGGGCAAGCCACTGTCGGCCCTTTGGCTACAGGCTTACACCGATCTTCCGAGCCTGACAGAGAAGTACATTCCGCAAATCAAAGGCATCAGCCTCACCCTGTTGGGCAAACTCGCCGGTGTCGGCATGGGTTTCCTGATGTTCATTTTCGCCTTGATCATCGCCGGGATCTTCATGGCCTATGGTGAAAACGGTTACCGCAGCTCGGTCCAGATAGCCTCCCGCATCATCGGCCCGGAAAAAGGGGCGAAGATCGCCGGGCTTTGCACCGCAACGATTCGTGCGGTCGCACTGGGGGTGGTCGGCATCGCCTTCATCCAGATGCTGCTGGTAGGCCTGGGTTTCGTGTTCAAGGGGGTTCCCGGTGCCGGGTTGCTCGCACTGGGGGTGCTGCTGCTCGGAATCATGCAGTTGCCGGCAACCTTGATAACGCTCCCCGTGATTGCCTTTGTGTTCGCCACGGAAGGTGCCAGCACGGCGACGATTGTCTTTGCAATCTATGTCTTCGTTGCCGGCCTGGTGGATAACGTACTCAAGCCCTTGCTGCTGGGGCGCGGTGTCGATGTGCCGATGCCGGTGATTCTGATCGGCGCCCTGGGTGGCATGGTCACTGGCGGGATTCTCGGGCTGTTCATCGGCCCGGTAGTGCTGGCGGTCGCGTATCAATTATTCTGGCAATGGGTACGGGATCGGCCAGGGCCGCAAGCATGAATGCGCAGGGTGATGATCTGCTGAATCAGGTACTGACCGCCCACGGAGGGCTGGAGCGCTGGAACGGCTTCAGCCACGTAAGCGCCACCCTCGTGACCGGTGGCTCGCTCTGGGCAATGAAAGGGCTGACTCAGGCGACGCTTGCGGGTGACCTTTCCCGAGAACATCGCCACGCATTGCGCGGTGCAGGATTTCTACTTCGGTAAAGACTTTCTGCTACGTCGACACGACTACAACGTGGAGGTCAGCGGTGGCCTGCCTGCCGCCCAGTACGTTCATGGCTATGTCGAAGCCGACATCGACTATTCGTAATGCATTGCGGAGGAATGAATCATGACCGCGCATTCCTGGGAAAAACTCTACCTCGATGACCTGAGCCTGGGTCAGGAATTTGAAAGCGACCCTGTTCGCGTCCACCGGGAAGCGATGCTGGCCTTTGCTCGCGAGTACGACCCGCAACCCTTTCACCTGAGCGCCGAAGAGGCCGGGTTGAGCCTGTTCGGCGGCCTGGCAGCGAGCGGCTGGAACACCGCCGCCCTGACCATGAAAATGCTGGTGGCCAGCGTGCCTCTGGCGGACGGCATCATTGGCCTGGGCATCGAGCTGAGTTGGCCGACGCCGACTTATCCGGACGACGTGCTGCGCCTGTTCAGCACCGTGCAGGCCATCGAACCGTCCGCCACCAAACCGGATCGGGGCGTGGTGACGCTGTTCATGGAAACGTTGAACCAGAACGACAAGGTGGTACAGCGCGCCACCGGGAAGTTGCTGGTGTTCAGAAGACCGGCAGAGGATTGAAGTGGCACTCCGAAGGATTGGCAGTTGCATTTACCGGTCAGTCAGTAATCCGGGAAGCTAACGACACGGGTCAAGCAAATACAAGACCTTGGAAAATGCTCATTACCGCCCCCGTCATAGCCATCAAACTGCCGTTGATGGTTTGACGGGGGTCAGGTCTTTCAGAAACTGAACCGCTGCAAAATAACGCCCAGTCCGTCGGACATTGCCTTGAGTTCCTGGGTCGTTCGAACGATCCCGCCTTGGGCTGTGGCGTTCTCTTCCACACTTTGCGCCACTCTTTCGACGTTGCAGGCGACCTGTTCACTGGCGGCGCGTTGTTCCTGGAGCGACAACGAAATGAAACTGACGGCCGCAAGGGATTCGTCCAGTGCACCCTTGATCCTGCCCATGGAAAGGCCCGCGCTTTCGACCAGTTTCTGGCCATGGGTCACGCGCTCACAGCCAGCGGCCATGCTGTCTTTGGCTTTGACCATGCCGTTTTGTATGGCGTTGACCAAGGCCACGATTTCCGTGGTGGATTGGGCTGTGCGTGCGGCCAGGCTGCGCACTTCATCGGCGACCACGGCGAAGCCGCGACCTTGTTCGCCCGCGCGTGCCGCTTCGATGGCGGCATTGAGGGCCAGGAGATTGGTCTGTTCGGCGATGCCCCGAATCACCCCGACAATCAGACTGATGTCGTTAGACTGAACCGCCAGTTGATCGATGTCAGATGAGCTTTGTGCAACCAGATCGGCAATCTGATCCATTTCCTGGATGGATGCTTGCATGACCTCCATGCCTTCGCTGGTGATTTCGCCCGCTTTCTGCGCGGTGCTCTGTGCCTGTCGGGCATTGTCGGCAATGTGTGTGATGCTGACGGAAAGCTCTTCTACTGTGGCCGCCATGGAGGAAGCTGTCTCGCTTTGCAGGGCGGCGCTGCTCAATCCTTGTTCGGACGTTGCAGACAGTTGCAGTGTGGCACTCTCGATCTGCTCGGAGGCCTGGCTGATCTTGCCGATCATGTCGCTCAAGCTGTGGCGCATCGCCTGGACGGAGTGCAGCACCCCCGTCGACTGCTGTTGGAGATCAAACTGTGTAGCGGCCAGTTGCCCCTGGGCGATGTTCGAACTGATGACGGCAAGTTCTGCCGGTTCGGCACCGAGCTGGCGACTCAACAGTCGGGAGAACAAAAACGTGTAGGCCACGCCCGCGATCAGCGCCAATGCCAGAATCAACAGGCTGAACCGGAGACTGGAGGTATAGGCGATCTGGTTCAGCTCGAACTGGTTCTTGGCCTCCACCAGCTGAACCTCGATCAACTCGGAAAACTTGGCTGACAAGGGATCGATCAGTGGATACAACTGCTCTGTTGCGAAACGTGCAAGCCCGGCGTTGTCGTTCTGGCGCAGCATGCCTTGCAAGTTTTGCAATGGCCCGTGGGTGGCTTCCATTAGCGGATTGATTTGCGCGATTAAACGGGTTTCTGCGGGAATCAGTGTTGTCGATTTGTATGCTTGCCACGTCTGATCGATTTCCCTCTGCGCTTGCTCTATCCGGGTCAATGATTCAGCGTAGGTAAAGTTTCCATTACGTGCCTTGTGGGTGGCATCGACGATGTCCACGGCGTACAGGTCAGCGATTTTTTTCAAGTCGCGCAGGGGCACGACTCGATCGAGATACACGGTTTCCAGACTGTGTACAGCGGATTGCATTCCCAAGAGTCCGAGCCCGCCGACACACAATAGACCCAGCAGCAAAGTGCTGGTGAGCACAAGCAGGTGAGTCCTGATCTTCCAGCTTTCCATAGTCCATAATTCCTGAGTCAGCTAAGCGATAGAGATCGAGAAGGTCAGCATCAGTTGCAATGAGGGCACATTGACATCATCCGCTGAGGCTCAGGAGAAGAACATCGTTTGACCGGCGTACATTTATGAATTTGCGACGTTTGAACACCCTAAGTCTCGAGCTTGTTCCACACCTGCCGCACGCGATTTGTTAACCCTGAGGGCTAAAGTCCCATGAGCGATTCGGATGCTCTGCCTCCCGGTCCTGAACCGGGTCGGATTACACGCAAGCACACTGGCGATCAAACCACCTGGCGCCGTTGGCTGCCGGGGCTGCAGACGTTGGGTCGCTATAAGATGGCATGGCTGCAGCACGACATTGTGGCCGGACTCGTGCTCACTACCATGCTGGTGCCCGTCGGTATCGCCTACGCGGTGGCATCGGGGGTGCCCGGCATTTATGGCCTTTACGCGACCATTGTTCCATTGCTCGCTTATGCGTTGTTTGGCCCGAGCCGAATCCTGGTGCTGGGGCCCGATTCCTCATTGGCTGCCGTCATTCTCGCGGTAGTACTGCCGTTGTCCGGCGGCGACCCGCATCGCGCGATTGCCCTTGCCGGCATGATGGCGATCGTCTCGGGGACCGTGTGCATCCTGGCGGGTATAGCGCGGCTGGGTTTCGTCACCGAGCTGCTTTCCAAACCGATCCGCTATGGCTACATGAACGGCATTGCACTGACGGTATTGATCAGCCAACTACCCAGGCTTTTCGGCTTTTCGATCGAAACCGACGGACCGTTGCGCAACCTGTGGGCCATTGCCACCTCGGTGATGGATGGAAAAACCAACTGGACCACCTTCATGATCGGCGCGGCCACCATGGCGGTCATCTTGTTGCTCAAGGACAAAAAACGCGTGCCGGGGATTCTGATCGCCGTGGCAGGAGCCACCGTTGCCGTTGGCGTGCTGGATCTTGCATCCTACGATGTGGCGGTCCTCGGTTCTCTGCCCCAAGGCCTGCCGGGGTTTGCCATCCCCTGGATCAGCAGTGCCGATATCGTTCCTGTGCTGATCGGGGGGTGCGCCGTTGCGCTTGTCTCGTTCGCCGACACCAGTGTGCTCTCGCGTGTCTATGCGGCGCGAACCCAGACCTATGTCGACCCAAACCAGGAGATGGTAGGACTCGGCGTCGCCAACCTTGCCAGCGGTTTGTTCCAGGGCTTTCCGATCAGCAGCAGTTCTTCACGGACTCCCGTGGCCGAGGCTGCGGGCGCCCGAACACAACTTGCCGGCGTGGTGGGAGCACTGGCTGTTGCTTTATTGCTGGTGTTTGCCCCGGATTTGCTGAAGAACCTGCCCACCAGCGCACTGGCGGCGGTGGTCATCGCATCGGCGATCGGCCTGATCGAAATCACCGACTTGCGACGGATTTATCGTATCCAGCGCTGGGAGTTCTGGTTATCGATCGTTTGTACGGCAGGTGTGGCCGTATTCGGCGCCATCGAAGGCATTGGCCTGGCCATCGTCGTAGCGGTGATCGAGTTTCTATGGGATGCCTGGCGCCCGTATTCTGCGGTCTTGGGGCGCGCCAAAGGCGTCCAGGGCTATCACGACATCACGCGTTATCCGCAGGCGAATCTTATTCCCGGTCTGGTGCTGTTTCGCTGGGATGCCCCGTTGTTTTTTGCCAACGCAGAACTGTTCCATGACCGAGTGCTGGACGCCGTGGCGACATCGCCCACGCCGGTTCGTTGGCTGGTGGTAGCAGCGGAGCCGGTCACCAGCGTGGATGTGACTTCCGCCGACATGCTGGCCGAACTGGATGAAACCTTGAACGCAGCTGGCATCACGCTCTGCGTGGCGGAGATGAAGGACCCCGTCAAAGACAAGCTGAAGCGCTTCGGGCTTTTCGAGCGGTTTGGTGAAGCTGCGTTCTTTCCGACATTAGGCGTCGCGGTCAACAGCTACCTCAAGGTCCATTCGGAGGACGGGAAGGAAGGGCAGGGCGAGGATCGCGAGTAAATGATCGTGCGTGCACGCTATCGGGGCCGGTGCGATAGTCCGGCCCCGACGTAATCGGGCTGGCGATCCCGGTTACTTACGCACGTTCTGGTACAGCATCAACCTTGAAGTTTCATGCAAGCCGCGGGTCAGCTGCACCAGGCGCTCGAACTCTCCAGGGTTTTGCCGGGCCACGTTGTCCAGCGGCGTCGGTGAGGCCAGGTCGTGCAACGTCGGCGAGCTGCCATCGTGCTGCATCTGCACCATGTAGTGTTGCGTGACGCCCGCAATCAACGGGAACGTACCTTCACGCAGCACCAGTGGCACCACGCGTTCACCCTCTGGCGCAGGCTGCTGGATATCACGCCCCAGGCCGCTGTTGCGAAACTCGAGGCCGGCCATGCCGGCCACGGTTGGCAGCAAGTCCACCAGGCCGACGGCTTCCTTGACGGTCCGCGTGCCGAGCAGGCCCGGTGCATGGATGATCATGGGCACCGCGTTGCTTTCCAGACCCAGTTGCTCATAAGCCGGTGCCAGGAAAGGGATCTGGGCGATACGGGTGTTGTGGTCGCCAAACAGCACGAAAATGGTGTTGTCGTAGTAGCCACCTTCCTTGGCGATTTCCATCAAGCGCCCGATGTTGAAGTCCAGCAAGCGCACGGCGTTGTACTGCTCGACACTGCGCGATCCTGCGGCCTGAACTTCCGCCAGGGTAGGGTGCTTGACCTCGAATCCGTCATTACTCTTGGGAATCGTAAAGGGGCGATGGTTGCCGGCCGTCTGCACATAGGCAAAGAACGGTTTGTCCCTGGGCAATGCCTGCAGGATCTTGTCGGTTTCCTTGAACAGATCCAGATCAGAAATCCCCCAGACATCCACGACCGGGGATTCCCAGTCCCGCTCCTCAAGCAAACGAACCCCGTCGATACTTTGCCGGATCAAGGCGTTCATGTTGGCCCAACCGGAGTTGCCGCCAATGGTGTAGATCTTCTCGTAACCGGTGAAGGCATTGATCAATGTGTGCTGTTTGGTGATCAGCGGATTACGCGTCGCGGTTTCCTGCCGAGTGACGTCTGGAACCCCGCTGATGCTGGCCCAAACGGTTTTTGCGGTCCCGGTGACCGGTACGTAGAAGTGCTCGAAGAACCAGCTCTGAGTGGCCAGGCGATCGATATTGGGCGTCGGATTGATCGGGTTGCCATAGGCCCCGACGGCACTCGTGCCCAGCGACTCAAGCATCACAAACATCACGTTCGGCGGCCGTGTGCTGGATACTTTGTAGGGTTGTGGCGCTTGATGACGGACGAAATTCAGGGTTTGCGGGTCGGGCTGGTCGACCCCCAGGTACTTGGCAATCACGGCGTAGTGTTCACGCACCTGCGCTTCGTCATAGCGCGACTGGCCGACCTTGACCGTGTCATAGAGGAAAATCACCGGGTTCAGACCCAGCGCAGCGACCTGGTTATTGCCAGAGAAGAACGCGTCGCTCCAGCGCAACGGGACAGGGTTTTCAAGGTTCATGTTCTCGACACGCCCCAAAATGCCCAACAGCACCAACACGACCATCAACGCACCACCCCAGGTGGCGGAGAGCGGGTGAATGGCTTTGCGTGGGCGGTCCAGTGTCACGCGTTCCAGGCGCACCAGGGCCAGCGTCACCAATGCAACTGTTGCCAGCCACCCCAATGAAATCCAGATGACCGGGTAGGTTTGCCAGACCATGTCTCGGGATATTTGCGCATCTTCGATGAAGCGCAGCACGGTGGCGTTGATCCTCACGCCCAGGTAGGCGTAATGGCCAAAATCGACGATATAGATCAGCAGCAGGGCGCCCATGGCGACTGGCACATACACGCGTGCCAATTGGCGAAGCAGGCGGCTGCTGACGAGATTCCAACGCGGAATCCAGGCCAGCAACGCCAGTGGCAACATGACCAGGATGGCCAGGCGCAGATCGAAACGAAAGCCGATGCCCAGCGTTTCCAGGACTGCATGGTCGTCGCTCAATGCTTTGGCGTCGAAACCGGAAAAACCGAAAAAGAACACCACCCGTAGCAATGCAAACAGCACAAATACAATGGCTGTTGCGCCTAACCAATAATGCAAACGTCTTGATTGCAGCCAACCCATCCCTGTTCCCCTGTTAAAAATGTCGTTGAATCTCAAACGGATCCGGACTCTTTCACTGAGCCACGCAGCGTGCTCAACCTGTCATACGACCAGCGCACCGCCTGCATCAGCAGTGCCGCGCAGCAATACAGGCCCAGCAGCGGATCAACCAGGTAATCCCAATAGTTATGCGAAGGTTTTACCCCGACGATGAAGGCCAGGGTCGCACTCGCGAGCATCACGACGGCCAGGTAACTGCGCAGGTAAAACAGACCTGCCGTGAGCAGTGCGACGAAGATCAGCAACGGACGCGGGCTGAAGCCAAACCGGTAAGGGTCCAGATAACTCAACCCCAGCGTTGCCGGGTAGAGCACCAGCGCCATCGCAGCGAAGATGATCAATACGCTGGTCGTGCTTTGCTGCGCAGACGACAGGAAACCCAGTCGCCGCAAACACCCCCACGCCATGAACACCAATGTCGTGACCGCCAGGTCATCAATGTGGCTGCGCAAGTACGCAGCCAACGACAAACCACCCAGCGGTATGAAGCTGGCTGCCAGCAAGGCGATCAACAGCGTGATCCTCGCGGTCGTCTTTAAACCGAAGGAAGGCAGCAACAGAAAGATGATCAGGGTGAAGCTGATATGGGCTTGCCACAGGTTGATCATTTGGCACGCTCCGACAACCATGCATCGTTGAAGGTGACGTGCTTGATGAAAGTGTTGTTCCAGGAATAAACCAGGTGATACATACCGTCGGGACTTCGGATGAAGTACGGGTATTCATATTCGAAACTGCAGCCTTGCGCCTTACAGACCCGGGTGTCGAGGTTGTTCAGGAACTGCGCCTCCAGCGGTTGGCGAAGTGCGCCACTGGATCCGCGAAACTCTCTGCCGATGATTTCCTTGTACGCCTCGGGTGAAAACGTATCGCCCTCCGGATCGGGTGATTTGTCGAGATCCCGCAGCGAGCGCCAATCGTCCATTTTTGCGTCGGTACCATAAAGACTCAGTTTGAAGCGGCCCTCCTGCAAATCATTGAGCGCCACCAGCAACCCGTGTTCGGGCGTTGCGATGGCGGCCAACGAGGAGTTCGGATTGGAGGGGTCGAGCGGATAAGGATCGCTCCAGGATTGCCCGGCGTCTTCAGTGCGGGCCGCCAGCACACGGTGATGGGTGTTTCCGGCATAGCGCAACAAGGCGATACCGCGCTGTCCATCCAGCGGAACGACCGTGGGTTGCAATGAGTTGTTGCCATGGCTGATGCGGAATTTATCGATCACATCACCGTCTGCGCTCAGGTACAGGTACTCGGCAAACTTGCCCAGAAATTCGTGATAGACCGGCAAGCCGATGGAACCGTCGGCATGAAACACCGGGGCGGAACGTACCAGGGTGCTGATATTCAGAAAGGGCGAGGTGATCAATTGGCGCGGCGCGGACCACTGGCGACCATAATCGTCAGAGACCATCACATTGACCGCACTACCGGCCCAGCCCCCCATGGACACCGACACGTAGAACAGCCAGAGGCGGTTGTCCGGTGCGAGCGCAATGACCGGGTTGCCCAGTTTGCGGATGTATTTTCCTGTGCCCTGTTGGGTCGAATCCCGCGTCGCCAATACCTGTTCCGCCCCCCATTCGCCAGTTACCGCGTCGAAGCGGGCAGAGCGCACCTGAACGTCGGATGCGCCTTCGCGGGTACCCGCGAACCAGACCGACATCAGACTGCCGTCAGGCAAGGCGGTTACCGCCGAGGAATGCACGAAGTCCACCAGGCCGGATGAGGCAAAACGACTGGTATAGATGGGCTTGGCAACTTGATCAGTCACCGCTCTTACGGGACTCATCAAGGCGAAGGATGAGTGCACAGGAGCAGGATGGGTGAACCATGCGACCGAAAACAGGCAGGAAAGGGCTAAATAGGCCCCGAAGGCAGGGAGGGTGGGTAGGTGGATGCGCATGATTAAGGCTGTGCATCTCATGGCCAATTCAGGCCGCTCAACCTATCACTTGTAGTTACAGGTTCGATGTTTTGCGAGCTGCTATTTTGTAAGCAAATAATTGTAGCGCGGATGCGTAGTCCAGAGCCTATATCTATCAATAGGTTACAACCGAGATTGGGTATCGGACCGTTAATCGTATTCCTGAACTGGACGGCGGATGGCGTCATGGCGTCATGGCGTCATGGCAAAGGTGTCCCCTCTGCGGCCGAAGGTCAGGAATGTGCTCGATGAGCCGATCAAGCTTGAGCATTGGCAGTTTTGAGACCCGTTAGCCAGAAACCAAGTTAGAGTGTTCATCAAAGTCCGTTCATAAGGTCCCTCCACTCGATTCGCGTAGTCGCGCCAAGCGCTTCCAGCGAACGAACCGGGCAAAAAAACCGAATCTCAATCGTTATGTGAAGAATGAATCGTCCGCTGTTTGTTTCTCTGGATGGGCCCAAGGGAGCCGGCAAAACCACACTGTTGGAAGCCGTGACGAAAGTACTGAGGGCCGACAACAAAAAGGTGATCCGACTTTGCGAGAAAAAAAGCGATCCCTATAGGGGGGAAACAATGACCCTCGTTAACAAGCTCGTCAGAAATCCCACTCGGGATCTGGAGTTGAGGGTTTGTGAGCGCTTTGCGGATAGCCGTACCTGGATTTCCCGGCACGTGCTGACTAAACAGCCACCAGACAGCATCATCCTGATCGATCGGTGGTACCCGTCAGATGCGGCGTTTCGCCGGTTAGTCCCGTTTGCAGAAATTCTACAGTTGAACATTGACCGAAACGTGCGAGTGCCAGACCTGCATGTCGGGGTCGTCACCACTCCTGACATTTCGTGGGCGAGGGCGGCGGCACGAGGGCGCGGGCTGGGCAGTACCGTGATTCATAAGCTGGAAGAACATGTCGCTTGTACAGAGGCGTTCGAGCGAGCAATTGCCGATCACGGCTGGGTGTTGTGCCGTAACGAAGGATCGATCGAAGACGCAACGATGCAGGTGGTTTCCGAGATCTATAAAGTGCTTCGTCGCAGGGATTGCCCAAGTGATACATCCATCGAGTTGTCGCGTGACCCTTTCTGAAGGATGAGCTCGATTCGCAATGGCCTATGCCGAAGTGGCGCCTGAAAAAATCCGGCTAATTGCGAAGCAACCGAGCCGTAGCACTGACAAAAACCAGCAGCACACTCACGCAGCCAAGAGCGAATGACAAAGTGCTCAGATGGGCGACTGCCCCGATAAATACGGGTCCTACCAGAATCCCAGCGTAGCCCATCGAGATGACAGCGGGGATGGCTACCGCCTGTGGCATGCGTTGCTGGCGGCCTACAGCAGTAAAGAGCACAGGGACAATGTTCGAGCATCCGGCACCGACCAGCGCGTAGCCAATCAGGGACGCGGCCCAGCCATCGATACCAAGCGATACGAGCATGCCTGCGGCCGCGCAGAGTCCGCCAAGCGCAACGACGCGCACGCCGCCCAGTTTGCTGACGATGGCATCCCCTGTCAGGCGGCCCACCGTCATGGCCGCCGCGAAGGAGGCATAGCCCAAGCCGGCCATGCTTGGCTCTAACCCTCGGGTCGAGACAAGGAAAACTGCGCTCCAGTCGAGTATCGCACCTTCAGTGAGGAAGACGATGAAACAGAGCGCCCCTAAAAACAGCACGATACCCCTGGGCACCGCGAACAATGGCCCACCCCGTTCAGTGCCATAAGTCAGAAAAGCAGGCGCTGCCTTGTAGAGCGCTCCCAAAACGGTGGCAACGATGCAGAGCACAGCAATCAGCGGATGCAGGCCCAAGGTCAGCAGAGCCGTCATCGCCCCGGCGCCCAATATGCCTCCAACGCTGTAAAGGCCATGGAAGCCGGACTGAAGTGCCTGCCCGCTGTTTTTCTCGACGATGACGGACTGTATGTTCATGGCGCAATCCAGCATGCCCATGCTGGCCCCGAAAATAACGACAGCGATGACCAGGCCAGGCAGCCACGCCACGATGCTCAACAGCGGAAAAACGGCGCACAAGACAATCGTCGCCCAGATTACGACCGGGCGGCATCCATAGTGTGCAGTGAGATAGCCCGCGAAGGGCATGGCCACAATGGATCCACCACCCAAGCCAAGCAGCAGCAACCCCAGGCCACCATCGTCCAGGCCCGCACGGGCTTTGACCAATGGGACCATAGGCGCCCATGCGGACATGAGTAAGCCCGCGATCAGGAAGGCGATGCGTGTAGACATCCGCTCGCGGTGGTTAGCCGTGGGGACCAATACCGGGGATGGCGCATTCATAATTCTCGGTATTCCTTATCGATGATGCTAGCCATCGTTTGCTCGGCCTGGACAGCGCGGATTCAGGTTTTTTTGCGGGCCCGATTTTCGGAAAACCTAGCGCCTGCGCTCATACGTCGCTCTATAACTGCTTGGCGCCACGCCAAAGAAGTCCCGAAAGCGCATATGGAAGTTGGCGAAACTACAAAAGCCGGTCGCAATCGCGATATCGGTGATAGGCCGATTGCTCTGCAGAATAAGCTGCCGCGCCCGAGTCAATCTCAGTTCAAGGTAGTAGCGTGTGGGCGTGGCGCCCACGAAACGGCAGAAGCGACGTTCCAGTTGTCTTCGGGAAATATTCACACACTCAGCCAGCTCGTCGATCGATAGCGGTTCTTCGATATTCTTTTGCATCAGTTCTAAAGCGAGCTTCAGGGTTTGGGGCAAGGTGGGGTCTGAGTCAACCATGACAGTCGATATCCCGGAGACTTCAGAGGTTTGATCGCAACTGAGTATTTCCTCGACAGCATGGGTCAGCGACACGCCTTGTTTAGCGGTGATGAGCTCCAGCATCATGCGTAACGAGCTGCTGGCGCCGGCGCACGTGATGCGGTTGCGATCGATGACGTGCGTTCGACGTGAGACCAGCACCTTGGGGAAAACATCCTCCATCATCGCTCGACCATCGGGATGGAAGGCACACTCGACGCCGTCCATGAGTTGAGCTTCTGCCAGGAAAAATGCCCCGTTCCACAAACCGCCCATGGTCGCGCCGAGGGAGGCGGCGTTACGCAGCTTGCGCCGTAATAACGGGTCGCTGATCAGCTTCACTCGCAACCCACCGGCGACGATGAGAACATCGATGCGATCCGATAGTTGTAATAGCTCCAGGTCTGCTGAAATCGCAATTCCCAGATCGCTCATCACCAGACGGCCCCTGATGCCGACAGTCAACACTTCAAACGCCGGTGTATCGCTGATCAGGTTGGCAGTCACCAGCGCATCGATAGCGCCGGTAAATGACATCATCGAGAAGTTGTTCATCAGTACGAAAGCTACACGAGTCACCGCCTGCGGCTTTACTGGTTTCTGCGCCGTACAGGAGTAGCCCCTGTTCTTGTCTTTGAGCACGCTCTCGAATACGAAGGGCATAAATCCTCTTTGAAACCTGAACGAATAGCCATGAAACCGTTGTGCAATCTAGGCAGCGGTTTTTGGAGCGGACAACAACAACTCAAAGAATGATTGGCAGTCACCACTGCCGGGCAATGCTTCAACACTGTGCTTGATGGCATTGCTGAGTGTTGTCCCCAAGCTGTCATCAGCGAGTAAATGGTATTTGGCGATAAGTTCGTCACTCGACATAGGGTTGCCGGGGTCGCCCTTGGCCGTTGCGGTCGGGCTCGTAAGGCGCGTGCCGTCTTTCAGGGTAACCGTGACGCGGGACAGAATTTCCTCCGGGAACCTGGCGGACAGGTCTGGCGCCTCATGGAGGGTTATTTTCTCGCTGATACTCAAGATGTCTGGCGCGTGAATGGAATCCCCGGTGACCTCTTCAGGCCCCAGCTTCCCGCGAACGATCAGGGCAGCCAGGGGGAACGCCAGCGCATATTGGGCCTCGTCCGCATTCTTTGGAAAATGCCCCTGCAGGCACACAGACTCGTGGAAAGTTTCCACATCAATGGTCTCGATCAACGCTGCAGTGATGACCGGGTGTGCTCGCATCAAATCAGTCATGGCCGTGAGCGCCGGTTGCGCCCAGCGACAGACCGGCCACGGTTTGAAATATTGTTCGTCGATCTCCCAGCGGGTTCCGATGTCCTGCCAGAAAGTGGAAATTTCCAAAGGTTCAACGGTGGCGGCTGGAGCGCCTGTGACACCTACCTGTGCCATCAATAGTGCGTTCAGTCCGGCATACGCCCCGGCGCCGTGGGCATCACGCAACATCGTCGGGAAGCTCACCAGGCGCATCATCGGGCACCTCGGGCCGAAGTATTCCGCGATACCGAGCGCATGACGGAACGTCGTTTCATCAAGCTTCAGCAAGCGGGCGCCAGCACAAACGACCCCGATCCCGGAAAAAGCACCTGAGGCATGATATTCAGGGGCGGTGGCCATCAATGCCTGGCCCGCCCGTAACGCGGTCTCGTAACCGATGCACAGTGCGCTGAGAAATTCTTCGCCGCTGATGTCCTTGCCTTGACTGCGACAGGCGTCGACCAATGCAACGATGGCCGGGACCACGGTCGCACCCGCATGCCCCTTGGAGGTGAAGTGACCTTCATGTGCATCCAGGCTATCAACGCAGAAACCGCCCGCATACGCGGCACCCAATGGATGTACGGCTCTGCCGTCGAACCAGAGGCGGCTGGACAGCTTGTTGGCGGAGTAATGGGTGTCAGCGTAGGTTTTGAGCATCACGCTGGTTTGATTGTTGCGAGCTCCGGCGGCCACACCAATGATGTCGAGCAGGCAGGTTTTAACCAACTCGCGTGTATGCAGGGGAGCGTCCTTGTAACTGAAGTTCTGGACGAATGAATACAACTGCATTTCATGATTCCTGAATGATGAACACCGAAACAGATGAAAAAGTTGCCCGGGGGAGGGCAACCTTTTATGCAGATTTAAATGAAGGGACTAGTTTTTGGCGGTGGCGGTATTCGCCGCAGCGCGTGCGTCTGCCAGCCAGGTGTCATATTTCGCGCGATGGGCCGCGATCCATTCTTTGGCGTGACGAGTAATGTCGGCTGCACTTTTCTCACCATTGTGCATTTTGAGATTTTGCGCGCTTTCATCGTCGGTAGTGATCTGCATTTCAGACAGGAACTTCACGGCGGCCGGATTTTTCTCGGCGAACTCTTTATTGATGACCGCTCTGACACTGTCTACTGCGAACCCAAGGTTTTTACCATCGAAGGTCGTGTTGGTATCGTTTTTGCCACCTGGAAGATCCGTACGCGGCACGGTCAACCACACAACATCTTTACCTTCGACCAGAACACCGGAGATCCACTGAGGTACCCAGGTGTAATAGAGAATCGGCTTACCTTGTTTATAACGAGCGATGGTGTCCGCCATCAATGCGAAATAGGAGCCCTGGTTATTGGAAACGGTCTTCGTCAAGTCATAGGCTTTCATCTGGTGCGCAATGATGAGCTCACAGCCCCAACCCGGGTTGCAACCCGTGAGGTCGGCTTTACCGTCACCATTGGCATCGAACAGTTTGGCAATTTCCGGTTTCTGCAAATCCGCGAGCGAGGTGATGTGGTGCTCATCGGCCGTTTTTTTGTCAATCATGTAGCCCTGCAACACGCCCGGCATGATAGCGCCGGTTTTCACCATCACCTCATCGCCGCCAGCCTTCTCGTAGAAGGATTTGTGCAGTTCCTCCCACAGATGCACGGAGAAATCCGCGTCACCATTGGCAATCGCAACCATCATGGTTGAGTACTCGGTTTCCTTTGGCGTTTCAACGTCGTAACCCAATTCCTTGAGGCCCGCCATTGCAATTTCTCCGCGAAACCGCTCCTCGGCGATTGACGGAAAGATCGGGGTGATGGAGACCCCTTTTCCGGGCTCCTGCGCCGAGGCGGCCGATGCGAACACAGGTGATACCGCTAACACTAAAAGCGCCACAGAATGAATGAATTTCTGTTTTATTCCGAAGGTTGTGAAGTTCATTATCGTCTACCTTGGCTGGTTAAGAAGTTGGCATTTCTTTTGGTTCACAACGCGCCGCTAAGCGAATTAACTTTCTTTGGGACTCACTTCTATCTTTGTAATGGTGTTCTTTCTCTTCAGACGGTAAACGACACCCGCAGGACCGGTCTGGTACCAGTGCTCGCCTTTGGTTGCCCTGTTACTGCGTTCGCCCATTGCCTGGGTCAGGCGGTCGAGGAAAATCGCCAGCAGTACCAGGCCCAGTCCACCGACGGTTGCCAAGCCCATATCAAGGCGGCCAATCCCGCGAAGAACCATCATCCCCAAGCCACCCACCGAAATCATTGATGCGATCACCACCATGGAAAGTGACAGCATTAATGCCTGATTCAGACCGGCCATGATCGTCGGTGCAGCCAAAGGCAACTGGACCCGCCTCAGCATCTGGCGAGGGGTGCATCCGAAAGCCCGGGCCGCCTCAATCTTGTCTTCCGGTACCTGTCGAATTCCCAGATTGGTAAGCCTGACCAGTGGTGCTACCGAAAAGATGATCGTGACCAGCACCCCCGGTACGTTGCCTATACCAAACAGCATCACCACGGGTACCAGGTAGACAAATGCAGGTAGTGTTTGCATGGCATCGAGTACCGGCCGCAGCAGCATCTCCAGCCGGTCACTCCGGGCACACAGGACACCCAGTGGTATGCCGATAGCTGCACAGAAGAACAGTGAAGTGAGCACCAGGGCGAGGGTGACCATGGCGTCACTCCATACGCCGATCACTCCCAAGAGGGTCAGGGTGACGAAACAGAGGATTCCAATCTTTCTCCCTCCTACCTGCCAGCCCAGGAGCGTCGCAAAAATAATGAATATTGACGGAGGAATAGCCAACAATCCGAACTGAATACCATTAAGTACCTGGTCGATTGGCCATCTTATTGAACGGAATACTTCGCGAAAATTATGAACCAGATAATTCAGGGCAACTTCTACCCATTGGCCCAAAGGAACATTGATGGATTGAAACGGGTCTAGAAAACTGAATTCGTTCATGTCATCACCTGAGTATCCGAGCCTGGCAAGCCAGCAAATAGTGACTATTAATGTCGGCTCATTGTTTGAAGCAGCAGGCTCTTGGAGATCGTGCCTTTGAACACACCCTGGCGATCCAGCACAGCCACTGGATTAACGGCATCAGCCACAATGTGAAAGACGTCCTGCAGGAGTACATCGTCGCGCAGCGTTGGCGTGGATTGATCCATGGCGTACGGATGCTCTGCGCAGATCTTGGCAACATCGCCAGCCTTGAGGATCTTCGAGGCATCAAAGCCTTTGAAGAAAGCTCTGACGTAATCGTTCGCGGGATTGCAAAGCAGCGCTTGCGGGGTACCGATCTGTACAACCTGGCCACCCTCCATGATCGCAATGCGATGGCCGATGCGAATCGCCTCTTCAATGTCATGGGAGATGAAGATGATGGTGCGATGCTGTTCTGCCTGCAGGCGGATCAGTTCACCCTGCATTTCGTGGCGAATCAACGGGTCGAGTGCGGAGAAGGCTTCGTCCATCAGCAGGATGGCGGGGTCGTTGGCCAGCGCTCGGGCCAGGCCTACCCGCTGTTGCATACCGCCGGACAGTTGGTGCGGATAGCTGTAGGCGTGGCCATCGAGCCCCACCTGCTTGAGTGCTTCGAGCGCACGTTTATGCCGCTCACTTTCCTCGACGCCCGAGATTTCCAGGCCGAAAGCAACGTTGTCGATCACACTCATGTGGGGCATCAGGGCAAACGATTGAAACACCATGCTCATGTCTTTGCGACGAACGCTGAGGAGATCGGCATCCGACAGGCCGGTGATTTCCTGGCCATTGAGATGGATGGTTCCGGAGGTGGGCTCGATCAGTCGATTGAACAACCGGACCATCGTCGACTTCCCGGAACCGGAAAGCCCCATGATGACGAAAATCTCTCCACGTTTTACGGAGAAACTGGCATCAAAAACGCCAACGACTTGACCTGTTTTGCTGAAAATTTCACTTTTATCAGCACCGCGAGCCAGCATCTCCATCGCGAGCTTTGGCTGAGCACCAAAGACTTTGTAAATGTTTTTTACCGAGAGTATCTCGTCACCAAGACTCATAACCCCTCCTGCTGCAAATACGACGTAAGATCAAGAATTTGGATATACGTATCTTGATCAGTGAAAACGGTGCTTATGGGGGCAGTCAAGCTGGGAGAAAGGTTGCGAGTTAGTCATTGTGACCATCCTCTTAATTATGTGATGTTTATTATTCTTGTTTTATCGGTGCTGAATTAATCAGTGCCTTGAGACCCAAGTTATTACCTTATAGAGTCAGCGTCTAACAACATTTCTTCCAGCCAATCAATAACGTCATGTTATCAATCATTTAAATATGTCAATTTGCGACTGCGATGATGCTAGTTGCGAAGGCGACTGCCGCTGGCGCTGTCTTAGCCCCTCTGTTTCGGCTACGCTCCAGCGTAGGCTCTAGATGGAACCTTCTCGCCGAACTCATCGCTCACGGCCCTCCAAACGGCCCCGAACCGGATATTCAATACTCTAGGTTATGGTTAAGCACATCGATCCAGACATGACGCTGCTGAAAATGCCGTCTCTGAAAGCAGTGAAGTCATTCGTAGCCGCCGCCAAATATCAGAGCTTTACGCGTGCGGCTGAAGCGCTGTGCGTTACTCAAGCGGCCATCAGCCGTCAGATTCGGGAGCTTGAGGCGTACCTTGGGGTGGATCTCTTCAAGAGGGTGGGGCGAGCAGTCGAGTTGACGGAAGCCGGGTCCATCTTTTTTGATGCGGCACAGCTATCTTTCGTCAATATTTCCCAGGCGGCGGAGCGCATTCGTACCAACAATGCGGGCAAGCGTACGTTGACGCTTTGCTGTTCTCCCGCGTTTTCGGCCCTCTGGCTCGCAGCGAAGTTGCCGGGTTTTTTTACCAGGAACGCAGACATCGACCTCAATCTGGTCACCACTCAAAACTTTTTGTCGATGGAGCCGGGTGTTACTCCGGACATCTTCATCACCAAAATGGCCAGAATTCAGGATGGCTACCGCAGTTATCCGTTGTTTCACGACGTCATCTACCCGGTGTGCACACCTCGTTACAAAGAGGAGCACCCTGAGCTGTCCAGCCTGGAAGGATTACGCGACGGGGTTCTGCTCAACCTCAGCCCCTATGGCAGATCCCAGGTAGCGGAGCACGTTGACTGGGGCGTCTGGCTGGCTTATCACGATGTTGATATCGAGAAACGCCCCCACGACAGCCCTCATGTTTTCAACGCCAACGACTACAACCTGGTCATCAGCATGGTGTTGACCCATCAGGGCGTAGCCCTCGGATGGAATCACCTGGTGGCAACCCTGATCGAAAACGGCACGCTGATTCGGCCGATCGAAGAGGAAGTGGTTCTTCATGAAAGTCAGCACTACCTGACATTTCGTGAAGACCGGATCAATGACGATGCCTGTTGCCGGCTACGCGACTGGATTCTCGCTCAGTTTTCCTGAGCTGTCTGGAAGAAAGGAACACGGCCAGCGGCTGAGCAGTCACTGGGGTGGCGGAGAGGAGAGGGGATTGAAGGTGTGAATCAAGATACCGGTGGTGATCATTCGTGGTTCTCACCACCGGCAGTGCTGCACTTAGCCGACAGATCTTAACGGGATCGTGTCATTGAGCTGCTCAAGCATCGTTTTGCAGTACCAGTCATCAAACTGGCACACACCAATTTCGCTGGCCACCGACAACGGACCTGGCTCGAAAGCTGGAGAGCTGACACCCACCTGTGCACCTTCAACCAAGGTGCGGTCCTGGTCATTGGTGGCAAGCCAAACCTTGGTCAGGCGATCGATGTCGTAGTCGACACCTTCCTGCGCGTCCTTCTTGACGAGCCATTTTGTAGTGACCAACGTCTCGCCCGGACCGATGGGCAGAACGCGGAAGCTCAGCGCGTGATCGCCCAGAAAGTGGTTCCAGGTTGATGGGTAGTTGAAATAAAGCAGCGCACCGATGTTGGCCTCACCGGTGGTGTCCAACCGGCCAGCGACCGCAGGCTTGCCATCCATTGTGTAGCTGACGGCCCCGGAAAACAGGGGAATGCGCGTCATTCGGAAACGACCTTCATCATCCATGACCAATCGGCTAGGCAGACCGGCCGCCTCGCAGCGATCCCAGTGCTCCTTGAGTTCGAGATCTTCATCGCCGCCGGCGCCGCCCACGGATGGGTTGTCCACGAATGAATGCATTAATTCCGGGTGAGTAAAATCGCAGTGGTAGCACTCACGGTTGTTCTCGAACACCAGTTTCCAGTTGCCTTTCTCGATGATGTTCGACTCAAACGCGACTTTGCAGTCGTCCAGGTTATGAGGTGCAACGAAAGGGGTGACGGATTTTCTGAACGACGAAAAGTCTGGGGCGACATCTGCTACGCACACGTAGATGTACGTTTCGACGACCTCACAATGCACGGACTTCAACCCATGCTGAGACTTGTCGAAATCTTCCCCCATGTTCCCGGCGAACAGCAGGCGGCCATCCAGTTCGAATGTCCATTTGTGGTAAGGGCACACCAGCTTGGCGACCTTGCCGCTTGCTTCCGGGCACACCTTGGAACCGCGATGACGACAGGCGTTGTGGAAGGCACGGATCTGCTTGTCTGCGCCGCGCACGATAGCGACCGGGTAATCGCCGATTTGCAGCGACATGTATTGACCCGATTTCTCCAGCTCAAATGTGTGCCCGGCGAAGATCCAGCTTTTGTGCCAGATCTGTTGCAGATCCTGCCTGTAAACGTCGGGATCGCTATAAAGGGCACCTGGCAGCGCGTGGTCAGGCTTGCGCTGCGCGATTAGATTTGAAACTGCCGATTTAGTGCTCACGGTCAACACACTCCAAAATACCAAGGGGGCGACACATTCAGCCTGCTCAGCGAGGTGAGGCCAAACGGTCCTGAGTTCGCAGTACCGTCTGTGGATGCAAGCCCATCAAACCGTGCTGCTGCTAGCCGCGATCCGGAACGTTTTGCCACGTCCAGGAAGCGTTTTACGAAAAATGTGCCTTCTTGGATGGTGGTGCCATCCGTGCACTCATCTCGATCGAATCCTTATTACGGCAGACAATTCCGTAATGCCGATGTTTGCGTCAATAGCAACATTTCTACAGCACCTTATTCAAGCCTGAGCAAACAGACTCTAACTAATGGAGCGAATGCTCGCGAAATTCACTTATCCAATTAGTCGGTAGAATATCGCTGTTGTAAGGCTACGACGGTAATCATGCATCAACAAGAAACATTTACTCTTATCAATGCATAAACAAATGTTATCGATTGAGGTCGCGGCCGCGGTGATGAAATTTCAAGCCACTGAAATAAAAGAAAAATATATTTTCAAGGGCGGGTGAAGCAACCATCTGGAACTGTAGGCGCGAGAAATACACTCTATTGACCACCTTCTTGGCCCATGCCAGTCTGGATTCAACAGTTAAGCAAAGTGCCGCAATTGATCTCATGTTTGAGCCTGGGCATCCGTCCCGTGAAAACATGAAGATTTTTATCGCGCCTAAAGGCATCCAGGCTAACGCGCTCGTTGATCTTCCACCTAACTCGCATTCGGAGCATTTATCTTGAAATTTGAAGGTATTTATACGCCAGCAGTAACTCCTTATAACTCTGATGGGGAGATTGACTGGAACGTGTATTCGGAAGTCTTGGAGTCGCTGATTGAGGCGAAGGTGCACGGCATTATTATTGGCGGGTCGACCGGCGAATATTATGCGCAGACGTCGGAAGAACGTACCGAGTTAGCGGCCTACGCCAAAGATGTGATCGGCACTCGGGTGCAACTGATCGTCAGTACCGGGGCAATCCGTACCGAAGACGCGGTTCAGTACGCCAAGGATGCCAAATCGATCAAAGCGGACGCCATTCTCGTCACCAGCCCGCCGTATGCGCTGCCGACCTCCCAAGAGAACGCGATTCACGCATTGACCATTGATCGCGCCGCCGACCTGCCAATCATGCTTTACAACTATCCGGGGCGCATGTGCGTTTCGATGGATGAAGAATATTTCACGCGTGTCAGCCAGTCGAAAAACGTCGTCGCCATCAAGGAAAGTTCCGGCGACATGGGCCAAGTGCATATGCTGGCCCGGCAGTTCCCCAACATCGCCTTGTCCTGCGGATGGGACGACCAGGCCCTCGAGTTTTTTGCCTGGGGTGCCCGTAGTTGGGTGTGTGCAGGTTCCAACTTCCTGCCCAGGGAACACGTGGCGCTTTATGAAGCCTGCGTGATCGAAAAGAACTTCGACAAAGGCCGTCAGATCATGTCGGCAATGATGCCGCTGATGAATGCCCTGGACGGCGGCAAGTTCGTGCAGTCGATCAAGTACGGCTGCGAAGTGGCCGGATTGAAAGTCGGTAACGTGCGCCTGCCATTGCAGCCCCTTGAAGCGGACGAAAAGCAGAATTTCGCGTCGGTCATTACTGAACTCAAACGTAACGTAGCCAATGTTTCTTCGGGAGCCAGCCATGGGTGATCTACTGAGCAAGGCCGAATACGCCGCTCTGGCCAAAGACATTTCGTTGCCATCCAGGGCGTTCATCAATGGCGCATTCAAGCCCGCAATGTCCGGCAAAACCTTCGCCACGAACAATCCGGCGACCGGTGACTTTTTGACCGACGTCGCAGCGTGTTCGTCCGATGATGTCGACTTCGCGGTGAGCAATGCCAAGGAGGCCTTTGAAGATGGACGCTGGAGATCTGTTTCTCCTCGAGAGCGCAAAGCGGTTCTGTTGAAGTTTGCAAACCTGCTTGAAAGCCATCAATACGAACTGGCCGTCCTCGAAAGTCTCGATAGCGGCAAACCCGTCAGTGAATGTCAGTTGGTCGACATTCCGGACACCATCCACACGATCCGCTGGCACGCAGAACTGATCGACAAGATTTATGACAACACCGCCCCGGTGGGCAGCGACGCGCTGACCATGGTGGTCCGGGAGCCGATCGGCGTGGTGGGCTGCGTATTGCCCTGGAACTTCCCGCTGCTGATGCTGGCCTGGAAAATCGGCCCGGCGCTCGCCGCGGGCTGTTCGGTGATCGTCAAGCCTGCTGAACAAACCTCGCTGACCACGTTGCGCGTCGCGCAGCTGGCGTTTGAAGCCGGTGTTCCCGCTGGTGTACTCAACATTGTCACCGGTACGGGCAAAGACGTCGGTGAGCCGATCGGTTTGCATAACGATGTCGACATGGTCAGCTTCACCGGCTCCACCGCGACCGGCCGCCGCTTCCTGCATTACGCCGCCGATTCGAACCTGAAACGCATCGTCCTTGAGTGCGGCGGAAAAAATCCGGCTGTGGTGATGGACGATGCCCAAGACCTGGATCTCGTCGCCCAGCACGTGGTCAATGGCGCGTTCTGGAACATGGGAGAAAACTGCTCCGCAACCTCGCGCCTGATCGTCCACGCGTCCGTGAAAGACGAACTGCTGGAGCGCATGGGCGCCTACATTCGCGAATGGAAGATGGGTGACCCACTGGATCCGGAAAACCGCGTAGGGTCGCTGGTCAGCCCTGAGCATTTTGCCAAAGTGAAGTCCTACCTTGAGCACGCCGCCGCCGGAAAGCTTGAGGTGGTTTACGGTGGCGCAACCAAAGACGGTGCCTTTGTAGAGCCGACGGTGATTGACGGTGTTGGTCGAGACAATCGGCTGTTCCAGGAGGAGATCTTCGGCCCGATTCTTTCGGTCACCACCTTCAACACGATCTCCGAGGCCATTGCGCTGGCCAATGACACGGTCTACGGCCTGGCGGCCTCTGTTTACACCGGCAGCCTGCGGCGGGCAATCAAGTTGTCGCGGGAAATTCGCGCGGGCATCGTCACCGTGAATTGCTTTGGTGAGGGCGACGCATCGACCCCCTTCGGTGGCTACAAGGAGTCGGGCTTCGGCGGTCGGGACAAATCCATTTTTGCCCATGACCAGTACACCGAAATCAAAACCATCTGGATCGATGTGTCTGATCGGTCGGATGAAGAGACCGAAAAATGAGCACCCATACCATCAAGCGCCTGCCGGTAGACACCGGGGTTTCGGGTTGGGAGGCGATTTCCGCACGCACTGCGCCTGTCCGCATGCTTGATGGAAACGTGACGGCGGATTGGCTGATCATCGGTGCCGGCTTTGCCGGCCTGTCCGCCGCTCGCAGACTTTCACAGCTGCACCCGGGTGACAGCATTGTTGTGATCGATGCTCATGAAGTCGCCAAGGGGCCGGCGGGCAGAAACTCGGGTTTCATGATTGATGTGCCGCACAGTCTGTCGTCCGGGGAATACTCCGTGGCGAGTGAGTCTGCAACGGCGCTGGAAATTGCGCAGAACCGCTTTGCGATTGCTTTTGCCGCTGCCGCCGCGCGGGAGTACGGCATGTCTGCCGACACGTTCGACCCTTCCGGGAAGATCAACGCGGCCGCCACTGAACGGGGATTGAAGCTGAACGTCAATTACGCTCAATCCCTTGAACGCATTGGCGAGAAGTTCGAGATGTTTGATGCCGCGCACATGCGCGAAATCACCGGGTCCACCTATTACCACGGCGGAATCTACACCCCCGGCGCAGTGATGATTCAACCCGCGCAATACATCAGGGACCTGGCAGCAGGGCTCGAAGGGAAAATCACGCTGTTCGAACGCTCTCCGATTATTGAATTGACCAAGCAGGGAAGTGGCTGGAGCGCTCGTTCTGATAACGGGACCGTGTACGCGCCCAAGGTCATTCTGGGCGTTAACGGGCACATCGAAGACTTTGGCCATTATCAAGGCCGCCTGTTGCACGTCTTCACTTACGCGTCCATGACGGCCGCTTACAGTGATGATGTATTCAGCAAAGAGGTGCCGGGCAAGGCCAGGTGGGCGTTGTTGCCGGCGGATCCAATGGGCGCGACCGTTCGCAAGATCTCTTCAGACGGTCAATCGCGTATCGTCATCCGGACAAAGTTCACCTATGACCCGAGTATTCAGGTCACTCCCGAGCGGGTAGCTGCGGTGGCCAAAGAACAGCGACATTCCTTGGATGCGCGCTTTCCCGAATTGAAATCCACTGCGTTGGAATTCAGTTGGGCCGGCCGTCTGTGCCTGAGTCGAAACAGCGCGGCCGCATTTGGCGAGATTGAAGAAAACCTGTATTCGGCTTGCTGCGAAAACGGACTGGGTACTGTGAAAAGCACCCTGGCAGGTGTGATGGCTGCGGAGTTGGCATCGGGTACGCGTTCGGAGTTTCTTGATAGCTTCAGTCACGCACCTGGCCCCAGCAAGCTACCACCCCGGATAATAACGAAGCTGGGCGTCAGTTCGGTTATTCGCTGGCATGAGTTTTGGGCCGGGCGAGAAGGCTAACGAACTCAAGTTGTCGGCTATTGACCGACTTCAAAGTCTGATCGGAACGATCTACGAAGGAAAACTTGATTGAAGAGCGACCGAACAAACAACACCGCGCACTTAACGACGCCCACCGTTATCGCCACTCCTGGGGTCACAAGGCCCCAGCTCGGGATATTTTTATGCCTGCTTTCAATGCTGATCTTTGCGAGCCAGGACGGCATAACCAAGGTGCTGGTCAAAGACTTCCCGGTCGCCCAATTGGTCATGGTGCGTTATTGGGTGTTTGTCGTTTTTGCTCTCGGATATGCCGCCTACCAAGGTAGGGTAAAGGCGTCGTTTCGCAGTAAGCATCCCTGGCTCCAAATCCTTCGAGCGTTGCTGGCCGTGGGCGAAACCATACTGTTCGCGGCGGGGCTACGATATTTGGGCCTGGCGGAAATGCACGCGATATACGCGGTATTTCCGCTGATGACACTGGCGTTGGCGGGAGCGTTGCTTGGGGAGTTCATCGGCCTTCGACGCTGGGTTGCTGCCGCGATAGGGTTCACCGGCACACTGATCATCCTCCGGCCAGGCGCAGGCGTCTTTGAACTCGCGGCGCTGATTCCGCTGGTGGCTGCTTTGGCATTCGCGGTGTTCAACGTACTTACCCGCCGGATTAGCCTGCACGACTCCCTTGCTACGAACATGCTTTTTATGGCGTGTGTGGGTGCCCTGACGGTCACATTTGCAGGGCTGCCGGCATGGGTTTCTCCGACTCCAGTCCAGGGCCTCTTGATGGGGTTACTGGCATTGACGGGAGTAGTCGCACAGATTCTCTTCATTCAAGCATTGAAATACGCAACCGCTTCTAGCTTGCAGCCTTTCAACTATGCGCTTCTGGTATTCGCCACGCTGATTGGTGTCATCGTTTTTGCCGAGCGCCCTGATACCTGGGTGTTTGTTGGCGCAGCGTTGGTGATTATCGGTGGTTTGTATGCGATCAAAGCGAAGACGTGAACAGGTAATACAGCGTTCAACTTAATCCTCTGGAGGCCGTCTGGTTCCGGCAACCTGCAACGGAGGAGGGCAAGTGCCTTCCGCCGTCGCCGGTCAGTCTGCTTCGATCAAAACGGCAGTGGCAGTTTTGCCGTTCGCCCCCCATCCACCACCAGCACCTGCCCGGTGATGAAGGCCGACGATTCGGAGGCCAGGAAAACGACTGTCCCGCCCACATCCGCCGGTAATCCGGTACGCCCGACCGGGTGAAGGCGCAGGAGTGCCTGGCGCGCCGCACGCGGATCGGCTTGAGCGGAAAGGTATGCATCACTCAACTCGGAATTTATCCATCCCGGAGCAATGGCATTGCAGCGAATGCCATCTCGGCCGAGATCGATTGCCAAGGCTCGGGTCAGCCCATGGATACCCGCCTTGGAGGCACAGTACGCGGCATGTTCAGGGTTGGCGCCTAACCCTTCGATCGACCCGATGTTGATGATGCTGCCACCGCCTCGCTGACGCATCTGAGGCACCAACGCCTTGCACAGGAATGCTGGCGCTCGCAGATTGACAGCCATCATGCGATCCCAGTCCTGCTCGGTCATATCATCGATGGACTTTTCGAACATGAACCCGGCGTTGTTAACCAATACATCGACTCCGCCAAGCTGCTCCTGGGCGACCTGAGCAATCAAACTCGGTGTCTCCATCGAAGCGAGATCAGCCTCGACGAAATAGACTTGAGGGTGATTTTGCAAGTCGGCGTCCAGTGCCTGGCGCTGAGCGATCAACACAGAAGCGCCTGCCTCCAGCAATTGTTCGGTGATGCCGCGGCCAATCCCTCTGCCGCCCCCGGTCACCACCACATTTTTACCGTTGAGCATCGCAACCTCTCCTTAGCCGGATACCGGCTTTGCGCCTGTGACTTCTACCGTTTCACCGGCGATGTACCTGGCCTCGTCGGACGCCAGAAATGCGATGACATCCGCAATGTCTTCAGGCTCGGCGATGCGGCCTAATGGCACGCTCTTGTTCAGTTCTTGCACGGCTTTGTCCGGATCCAGGCCTCGACGCTCAAAGCCGCTGCGTATCATCGGGGTATTGATTTCGTGCGGGCACACGGCGTTGACACGGATGCCCAAAGGGGCGCAATCGCGGCCCAGATTCTTGGTTAAAGCCGCGACGGCCCCTTTGCTTGTGCAATACGCCACATGGGCTGGACCGGGATAAATGCCCCAGACAGATGATGTGTTGACGATTGCGGCGCCCGGGCGATTTTTCATTTGAGGTATCGCGGCACGGCAGATGAAGAACACTGCATTCAGGTTTACGCCCATGGCGTCAAACCACATGTCGTCAGTCGTTTCCTCAATCGTGCCACGGGGAATAATGCCGGCATTGTTCAATACGATGTCGATTCCCGAAAAGATATCGACGGCAGTTTGGACAATCGCCTCGCAATATTCCTTACGGCGTAAGTCGCCAGCCACGTAATGCACTTCAGCGCCCAGGTCACGGACTTTGGCGGAAATAGATTTGCAACCGGCTTCATCAAGATCAGATAACACAAGCTTTGCGCCTTCTCGGGCGAACAATAATGCTAACGCCTGTCCGACGCCCCCGGCAGCGCCGGTGATGATGACCACTTTATTATTAAACTTCATGACACCTACCTATTATTTTTTTCGGTAGAGCCATTATTTGGTTTCATCGGTTCTAATCGTCCAGCAACTTTTTTATAGGGGCAAAGATAACTTTTTGTTATCTAAAAGTTGGAATCCGCTGGTGATCAACAGTGACCCGTCGTCCGGCTCGGGCGGTATTCAATGAGGCAGTCCGTTGTGAGATCGAATGCGAATCATCGTCTAAAAAATGTACACAGCTGTACATGCCGTGTACGCCACGGCCCCTGAGGTGTACAGTGGGGAAGAATTCTTAAATGAAGGTGCAACCCGAATGTCACAGACAGGAAGGGCGAAAACCAAAGCGCAGGATGCAGGCTGGCGAGGCTCCGTCGATGGTTGGCTGGATGCCGCCTACGATGCTCTTAAAGAGTCGGGAGTGGAGGCTGTGCGGGTGATGCCGCTGGCCAAACGCTTGAATTTGTCTCGCACCAGCTTCTATTGGTTCTATGAAGATCGGGAACAGCTGCTGGCGGCGCTTCTCGCTCGATGGCGGGACAAGAACACCGGCGGTATGGTCAGCCAATGTGAGAGTTATGCGGAAAGTATTTCCGAAGCGATTCTCAACGTCTTCGAGTGCTGGGTGAACCCCGAGCTGTTCGATTCACAGTTCGAATTTGCCGTGCGCAGCTGGGCGCTGCAATCGGACGAAGTCAAAGCTGAAATCGCTCTGGCCGATGAAGCACGGATGAATGCCCTGGCCGCGATGTTCCGACGGTTTGGCTACGACGCCGAGGGGGCTGACGTTCGGGCCAGGACGATCTACCTCACGCAGATCGGCTACATCTCCATGAAAACCAATGAAGATATTGTCGTTCGATTCAGACGGATTCCTCAGTACGTGAGCGTGTTTACCGGCAAAGTACCAAAGAGGCGCGAGCTGGACCGCTTTTATGGAAAGTTCGGCTACGCAGAAAAAGAACCCGGCGTTTTCGTCCCCTTGGTCGAGACATTCGAGGAATCCACTGCCGATGGAGAATAGAACGCTGGGCATCATTGGCGGCACCGGCTGGCTCGGGCGTGCAATTGCCGAGGCGCTCCTTGATAACGGTTTCATCAAGCCTGACCATTTGTTGATCTCGAACCGCTCCGGCATCAGTACCTTCGAGCCTGGTGTGAAGCTGCTGTACGACAATCAACAGTTGGTGGACCTCAGCGATATTGTCGTGCTGTCCATCCGGCCGGAGCAGTTTCGTGAACTGCAGATCAACGCCCGCGGCAAGCGAGTGATTTCTCTGATGGCCGGCGTTCCGGCGGCAGCCATCAGCGCGGCCACCGGTGCGGATGTAATAGTGCGGGCCATGCCGAATGCGGCCGTGGAAATCAGACAGTCGTACACGCCCTGGTACTGTGTCGGAAACCTTTTTGAGCGCGATCGTAACTGGATGCAGCGACTGTTCGAGTGCGTAGGCTCGGCGGACGAAGTGCCTGATGAAGACTGCATTGATTACCTCAGCGCGTTGTCCGGGACTGGGCCGGCCTTTCCGGCAATTTTGCAAATGGCACTGACTAATCAGGCGGTGGCTGCGGGAATTCCCCCTGCTATCGCGCAGCGGGCTGCACAAGGCGTAGTAGTGGGGGGCGGCCAGATGCTTGCCCGCCGCGATCCGCGGCAAATGATCGAGTCGTTGATGGCTTATCGTGGCGTGACGGCCGCAGCGCTGCAGTCGATGGCCGATCAGGATATCGAATCCATTGTGGGGCGAGCAGTAAAGGCTGGCGCTGAGGTTGCGCGGCGGGGAATGTAGCTGGGGCAGGGGACATACAGTGAAGGCCCGCTGAAGGGCCTTCACTTTTGGACTTAGATTTCTTTCACCAGGCGCAAAGCGTCGTAGATGGCTGCGTGGGTGTTGCGAGCAGACACGGCGTCGCCGATCCGGAACAGCTGGAAGCGCCCTTCAGGATTGGTGACGATGTTCTGTGCCGTGCCGGCGATCAGGTCATGCTGCTCTACCGCGCCGCCATTGGTGGAGAGAGGACGCAGGTCGAAGTACAAATCGTCCAGGGGAAGGGTGCCGTGGTTGACGACAACCTGATCGACCACACGCTGCTTGTGGACCTTTCCGTAATCGCTGCCAAAGGTTGCAACGAGCCCGCCATCACGTTTTTCCACGGTATCGACCCGGTAGGTGACGGTGAAGGTGACGTCCAGGTCCTGCAGGCTTCGCATGTATGGCACCAGATTCATAGCCATGACTTCAGGTGCAAACGAGCGGTCGGGGGTGACGATTTCGACTTTCGCACCGCTTTGCGCGATGACCTCGGCAGCCTGCAGGGCAGCATGGTCGCCAGCATCGTCGAAGATCAGTACGTTGCGACCGGGCTTGATGTCGCCGGAAATGATGTCCCAGGTTGAAACCACGAGTTCGTTGCCTTTGCGCAGCACCTCGGTATCAGGCAGGCCGCCGGTCGCAACGATGACCACGTCGGGCTCGAAGGCTTGCACAGTGTCGGCTTCGGCCCAGGTGTTGAAGTGGAACTTCACCCCCAGCCGCTCGCATTGCGCCATGCGCCAATCAATGATGCTGATCATCTCACGACGACGTTCGCTCAACGCCGTCAGACGAATCTGCCCGCCTGGTTGGTCAGCCGCCTCAAGCACTGTTACCTCATGGCCGCGCTCACCGGCGACCCGCGCCGCTTCCAGCCCGGCAGGGCCGGTACCGACCACCAGAACCTTGCGCTTGACGGCGGATTTGGGAATGTCATGTGGCATGGTGGTTTCCCGACCCGTCGCTGCGTTGTGAATGCAGTAGGCCGCGCCGCCCTGATAGATGCGATCCAGGCAATAGTTGGCGCCCACGCACGGGCGAATGTCTTCTTCGCGCTTCTCGATGATTTTGCGCACGATGTGCGGATCGGTCATGTGCGCGCGGGTCATGCCCACCATGTCCACTTTGCCCGAGGCGATCGCGTAGCGCGCGGTGGCCACGTCAGGAATCTTCGCCGCGTGAAAGGTCGGAAAGCCTGTCGAGGAGCGGATCTCGCCAGCGAAGTCGAGATGGGGTGAGTTGCGCATACCCTGGATCGGGATGACATCAGTCAGGCCGGCGTCTGTATCGATGTGACCACGCACGACATTCAGGAAGTCGACCAGTCCGCTGTCCTTGAGCATGTGAGAAACCTGCATGCCCTCGCTGGCAGTGAAACCACCGGGCAATTCTTCATCACCGGTGTAACGAACTCCCAGTAGAAAGTCTTCGCCTACCCGCTGACGTATGCCACGCAAGACGTCGAAGGTAAAACGCATGCGGTTTTCCAGCGAGCCGCCGTAAGGGCCGTCGAGGTCATTGGTCAACGGCGACCAGAACTGGTCCATCAAATGCCCGTAAGCCTGGAGTTCCAGACCATCGAGGCCTGCGGCCTTCATGCGTTCCGCGGCGTCTACATAGTCCTTGATGATCCGCTCGATGTCCCATTCCTCCATTTTCTTCGGGAAGGAGCGGTGCGAAGCCTCGCGACGGTGTGACGGCGACACCACCGGTAACCAGTCGGCCTTGTCCCAGCGGGTGCGACGGCCCAGGTGAGTCAACTGGATCATCACTGCCGCGCCATGTTCGTGGCATTCATCGGTCAGGTCCTTCAACCATCCGACTACTTCGTCCTTGTAGGCGAGCACATTGTTGAACACCGGCGGACTGTCTCGGGATACGGCAGCGGAGCCGGCAGTCATGGTCAGGGCGACACCGGCCTTGGCGCGCTCCACGTGGTAGGCGCGATAGAGATCCTTGGGCATGCCGTCCACAGGGTAGGCCGGTTCATGAGAGGTGGTCATGATCCGGTTTCTGAGGGTCAGATTCTTGATTTTATAGGGTTGCAGCAAGGGATCGCTGGACATCGTGGTGCGCTCCAAAGTGGGCTTCATCAGGCTTGGCCACTTGAAATTAGGACAAATGTACACCTGTGTCAACGCTTGGTGACACAGGTGTACATTTTGCTTGCGTGCCAAAAAATCCAGGATTAACATCCGTCAAAACCAAGACCGACTTGTTTGGATAGGAGAGGGCACGTGACAGAGTTATTTGATATTCGGCTGGCTAGTAAACAGACAGCTTTCACTGAAATTCCAGTCATCGATATATCGTCGCTCATACACGGCAACAATCCGCTGACGGTGGCAACCCAAATAGGTGATGCCTGCGAAAAGGTGGGGTTCTTTTATATAAAAAACCATGGCATTGACCAGCAACTCATCGATGAGATGTACACGTTAACCAAAAGATTTTTCGAACTTCCTTATGAGGAGAAAAACAAACTCAATGTCGTAAACTCCGGGCTCACGCTACGTGGTTATATACCGATGTATGCGGAGAACGTCGATCCGGCTAATACCCGCGATTTCAAAGAGTGCTTTGATTGCGGAGCTCATTACGACGAGGTCTCTCCCTTTTTTGGCCCTAATCAAATGCCGTCGGCACTGCCGCAATTCGAGAAGGTTGCCGAAGCGTATCACTCCGCTGTATTGGCGCTCGCAAGAAAACTCATCGGCGGGATAGCGCTGAGTTTGGGGCTGCCACAAGATTACTTTGAACATCTTCAACGCAAGCCCATCACTATTCAGCGAATTTTGCACTACCCGCCCCAGATCGGAAGGATCTCCCAGGAAGAGATTGGTATCGGGGCGCATACGGACTACGGTTTCTTGACTGTCCTGTCTCAAGACGCAGTTGGCGGTTTGCAAGTCAGGAACCGGGCAGGGGAGTGGGTTACCGCCCCTCCAGTTGAAGGCACTTTTATTGTCAACATTGGTGATCTGGTTCAAACACTCACCAACGATCGCTATACCTCGACAATGCATCGCGTCATAAATACCAGCGGTCTAGAGCGTTATTCAATACCTTTCTTTATTGATTTGGATTTCGATGCGGTTGTTGAGCCTGTACCAACCTGTGTCAGTGAGACTTTGCCCGCGAAGTACGAAGCCTACACGTGTGGCAAACACAAGTTTAAGCGTTTCGTTGATAGCTATGCGCATCTGCAAGAAGTCGAAAAGGCATGATCGCGCTTTAAGCTGTGCGAATGCCTTATTTAAGAGTTCAAAAATTATCATTGCAGCTGTGAGACGATTGTTCCACTGGGACCACAAGACTCACCTTGGTGAGCCTTGTGGTTTTTCAAGAGATATTCATCGCGATGAGACCGCTGCAGTATCGGAAATGGCTGCGGTTAAACGAGGCGCGTCGCTTGATGCTCAATGAACATCAGGATGTCTCCAGAGCGGCCTTTAAGGTTGCTTACGAAAGCTACGCAGCTCAGTCGCGAATTCCATGATGTCGGTCATCGCCATCGTAAACCTGCGATTAGAATTGAAGGGATGATTCGTCGCCGCAGGGAGTAGTCGGTTGACGATTGCTCTGGGCGCCTGTCAACGAACGCGTCGCCGAAGCTGCCCGGGGTGGGTGATCAGACGGTTTGAGCGTTGATGACTGGATCCGTGGGGAATGAGTTTGGGGATTGGTAACTCTAAAGAGCCCTTTGGTAGAAGTTCCGTCCTAACACATGGTTTAACATAATATACATTATGCGCACCTTCGGATAAGAGCCTGGGGGCCAAGAGACGCGCCTTTCAATGTGCTGAAAGCCCCCGACCACGCTCAATTCAGCCTACGGTCAATCGTTGATGTAATGTTCACGGGTCAACGAAGCAGGATTGCCGCTCACCAGGTTCAGCCCTTGATGTGTCAGAACAGCCCCTTCAAAGCTAGCTGGAAGCTCTTTGGAGAACCGGACAAAGTCTTCGTCAGACAACCAACGAACGCAACTCGTGAACAAAAACTCCTCAGCACTTGCCGCAACATATCCAGCTCCATCCCAGCTATTGCCTTCTCGATAGACAGCCTGATAATCGGCTGAGTCAGCTTGCAAGTGAACGGGCTCGGGGAAAGTTCAGCCACGTGCTAAACCGCTCAACAGGCGGAATTACAAATGCAGCAGCCGTCTTGGGCCTGAGCGAGGCCAGGCTAAATGAGCTTTGCGCGGACAATTCAATGACTACGAGGAAAAGGATCTGATCAAGTACCTAGCGAAACTCAACCACGGCGGGAGTTTCGCGGGCGGGAAACTGGAGAAATGAGAGTTACAGCCTTCTGCTTCTGCTGGTATTTAATACGATTAAGTTATAACTATGCTAAATGGTTCTTTAGTTTAGTTATATTAGCAATCAACCAGCCTCGGCGTCAGAAAAAGAACAAGCTCCGTACTGTTTGAAACGGTCGAGCTGCTGGTGAATAACCACTTGAAGGACGATGGTGAATCTAGCCTTGCGCTCGATGATTACCCTGGCTTAAAAGAGGCAGGCGCTTCATCAAATCAGTGGTGATGTTTTGGCGCCCGTGCTGCGGTATTCGGTACCTCGCCGCCCTCCTCTTATGCAGCCTGTCGACGAATAGTCAGGATGGCTGCTCCGAAGCAGATGAACGTCGACTCAACTACCCAGCGGACCCACTGGGATAGCTCGGGTCATCACGCACTTGCCCAAGAGACCAGTGCGGCATACAGACTAAGAAACGTCACCAAGCCCAATCACGCGAGCTTTATGGCTCCGCCTTGGATATCGTCACGCGCCATTCGTAAGTCAATAGCGTCCTGGTTGAGTCGGTGAATCATGTTGAGCAACCGTTGACGTAGCACTTCGTCTTGAAGCTGCTCTACTGCGCGCATCATATCGAGCGCCGCTACCTCATTGTTAGTGGCGACGGAGTCGAGCAGTTTGCGCATGCTTCTTGATGGTTGATTCATCTCCAACTCCCTGGATTTCAGTGACGCGAATCATATGACCAGAATGTTTCATCGATATTTCAGCTGCACGAACTGGCTTTAATCACCGGCTCCGGCTCATTTGGCGCTAGCTGGAGGGGTGCCCTGTGAGGTGTCAATTACGCTTGTCGCGCCATCCCGTGATGTAGCTAAATCGCTACCATTAAGCCGGGCCTTGCCCGAATGAGCGATCACAACAATCAACATCAGGTGCTACCGCTGAATGAGGCACGTAACGAAGCTCAAGCGAGCCCTTCCCTCTCCGGTCAACCGATTAGGTCGAGAACACATGTCGTATCTACCCTCAGTCCAGGTCCACAGAGACAGGGAACGCGACGATGTCATTCTGCATTCAACCGGGTCGTGAAATACCGTGGTGGCGCAATTTGCGATAGAGCGTATTGCGGCTGATCCCCAAGCGAGCAGCAACGTGGGCGATATGCCAGTGTTCCGCCTCAATCAATGTGAGCAGTGTCTGCCGCTCGGATACGCCCAGCGGATTTTCTGCCAGCGCAATTGTCGCTGGCACTACCGGCAGCAACTCCTCCAAATCATCCAGGGTCACACGCCCTTCCAACGCCAACGCTACCAGTGTGCGCAGGCACGTACGCAGCTGCCGGACGTTGCCCGGCCAAGGCTGCGTCAGCAGACGCTCTCTGACGCCAGGCTCTAGCCGAATTCTGCCCCCTGCCCCCTCATCGCGCAGCAATAGGTCGAGTAAAAGCCCCTTGTCTGATCGTTCGCGCAGCGGTGGAAGGTGCACGGCGAACCCCGCAATGCGGTAGAACAGATCCTCGCGCAAGCGCCCTTCGGCCACGCAGACGTGTAGATCCTGGTGGCTGGCACTGATGAGGCGAACATCGAGCGGACGTGCCGTCGCGCCGCCTAAGGGCACCACCTGACGCTCTTCCAACACGCGCAGCAGGCGAGTCTGTAAAGCCAGTGGCATATCGGCGATCTCATCAAGAAATAGTATGCCGCCATGGGCCTGTTCCAGCTTACCGATCATTCCGTCCTTGCGTGCGCCGGTGAAGCTGCCACCGCGATAGCCGAACAGCTCGCTCTCGATCAGCGCTTCTGGAATGGCCGCGCAATTTATCGCCACAAACGGCTGGCTCGCTCTGGAGCTGGCGCGATGCAGCGCCGCAGCAAAAGCCTCTTTGCCGGTACCGGTTTCGCCCTGTAAAAACACCGGAACGTCACGCTCCAAAACACGCAATGCGCGAGCAAAGCCGCGTTGCAGGCGCGGGTCTTCCAGGCACACATGCACGTCGTTAATTTTGGGGATTGCAGGAGTGACTAAAGGCACCTTGCGTAAGGGTTCTCGCAACTGTCCATAGAGCAGGCGTCCGTCCAGCAGCCGCATTGGCCAGCAGACACTTGGCTGCGAGCTGGCCTGACTCATCACCTGATCGAGAGGTGTCTCCAGCAGCATCGTCAGAGATTGCCCAACCACCTGCTCACGGCTGAGGCCCAGCAGCTCGAGCGCCGCATGATTGACTGAACAGATACAAGCGCTCTCGTCAAAACTGAGCAACCCCTCCCCCAACAGCCCGACGTAGCCGGACTCCGGGTGGAAGCGCAGCAAGTATCGCTGCGGATCATGCCCCAGGAAATAACAGCTCTCGATCATATGGGCCGTCAGGTTGGTCAATGCCATTGCTTTGAAGTGCTGCTGAAGACCTTGTTCCTCTCGCACAGAAGAGAGGTTAAGAACGGCGAGCAGCTCTCCGTTCGCATCAAATATCGGGCTGGCCGAACAGGTTAAGCCGGCATGCTTGCCACGGAAATGTTGATCACGACGGATAGTGACATGCTGTCGCTCGACCAAGCAGGTGCCGACACCGTTGGTACCCTCGCAATCCTCGCTCCATATCGAACCGAGCCATAATCCGGAACGCTGAAATTCGGCTCGTTCGGATTCGTTAAACACACTGTCGATCGCCACACCGCGAGCATCGGTGAGTAGCACCACGTGGCCATCACGTCCGAGCTGTTGGTGCAAGTTGCTCATCTGCCAGTGCGCCACAGCGATGATGTGTTCCAGTGGCGCGCGGTGATCCTGCAAGCGTGGATGCTCAACCACGTTAGGTGCGCGGCGACTGGCAGGATCGAGCTGATATTGATCCAGGCACCGGCGCCAGGATCGTGTGATGGCCAAGTCAGCAATAGGGCCATGGGTGGCGTGAGTGCCCTGCACGGCTTGCAGCACTTGTTGTGCATGGGCGTTGATCAAGGCCGGCTTCATTGTTCTTGTTCTCCGTTACGGTCAGGACACGGGTCTGTTTGCAGCTTATATGAAAAGACCGGAACCAGCGCTTTTTGCACCGAGTGACACTCTGTCATCCACCATTTCCAGAATCGTGACAGATCTCCGAATCCAAGGCTGAGCAACACCGCAGCAGCCGCTCTGCAATGGGGCTTTCGCGAAGGTGGCCCGAGCCTTGCTCAGGGGCAAGTTGTACAAAAACAACAAGATCGGAGAAGCCCAATGAACATCGCTGTTGAAACACCTCTGCACACGCCAACTGCTCAACTCGCGGCTTGGGTCGAAAACCTCGGCGAGCGTCTCGCCCAACATGATGTGGACGGCGTACTGGAACTGTTTGCCGAAGAGTGTCACTGGCGTGACCTGCTACTTTTCAGCTGGAACCTGGTGACCCTCGAAGGCAAGCCTGCCATCCGAGACATGCTCGAAGCACGCCTCGACCAGACTCGTCCTGAGCGATGGAAACTGGAAGGTGAAGCGACGCTGAATGACGGTGTGCTCGAAGGTTGGATCAGCCTGGAAACCGAAGCGGCGCGAGGTAAAGGCTACGTTCGCCTAAAAGACGGTGTGTGCTGGACGCTGTTGACAGCCATGCGCGAGCTCAAAGGCTTTGAAGAACCCAGTGGCCGCCGTCGTCCAATGGGTGCAAGTCATGGTCACACCCACACCGACAAACGCAACTGGTTAGAGCGTCGCCAAGATGAAGAAGCTTCGCTAGGCATCACCACCCAACCTTACTGCCTGATCGTTGGTGGCGGCCAAGGTGGGCTGGGGCTCGCTGCGCGGCTCAAGCGAATGGGCGTGCCAACTTTGATCGTCGACAAAGCCGAGCGTCCTGGAGATCAGTGGCGCGGTCGCTACAAGTCGCTGTGCCTGCACGACCCTGTCTGGTACGACCATATGCCTTACCTGCCCTTCCCCGATCACTGGCCAGTCTTCACCCCAAAAGACCAGATTGGCGACTGGCTGGAAATGTACACCAAAGTCATGGAGCTCAATTATTGGCCGCGTACCGAATGCGTAAGTGCCAACTTTGACGAGCAAAGTGGCACTTGGAAGGTTGAAGTGCAGCGCGATGGCGAGCGTGTGACTTTACAGCCTACCCAGTTAATCCTCGCCACCGGCATGTCTGGCGTACCCAATGTTCCCACTTATCCGGGTGCCGAGGCTTTCAATGGCCAGCAGCATCATTCCAGCCGCCATCCCGGCGGAAACGCCTGGAGCGGCAAGCGCGCGGTAGTAATCGGTGCGAACAATTCGGCTCACGATATCTGCGCCGACCTTGTGGAGAACGGTGCGGAGGTGACCATGGTGCAACGCTCAAGTACTCACATCGTGCGCTCTGACAGCTTAATGGATCTCGTCTTCGGGGGGCTCTACTCCGAAGATGCCTTGGAGTCGGGTTTGACCACCGACAAGGCCGACATGCTGTTCGCCTCGATCCCCTACAAGGTAATGCCAAGCTTTCATCAACCAATCTTCGAAGCGATCAAGGAGCGTGACAAGGACTTTTACGAGCGCTTGGCCAAGGCCGGGTTCATGCTGGATTTCGGTGACGACGAGTCTGGCCTTTTCATGAAGTACGTACGCCGTGGTTCTGGTTACTACATCGACGTCGGCGCCTCCGAACTGATCGCCAACGGCACGATCAAGCTCAAGAGTGCTCCTGGCCTGGGTGTCGAACGCATCGAAGCGGATGCCGTCGTGCTCAACGATGGCAGCCGGCTACCAGCAGACCTGATCGTCTACGCCACAGGCTATGGCTCAATGAATGGTTGGGCCGCGAAGCTGATTTCCCAAGAAGTCGCTGACAAGGTCGGTCGCTGCTGGGGCCTGGGTTCCGGAACCACGAATGACCCTGGCCCATACGAGGGCGAACTGCGGAACATGTGGAAGCCAACACAGCAAGAAAACCTCTGGTTTCACGGTGGCAACCTGCATCAGTCACGGCATTATTCGCTGTATCTGGCGCTGCAGTTAAAAGCGCGCTTCCAAGGCATCAACACGTCCGTCTACGGCCTTGCCGAGAGTCACCACACTGGCTGAGTCAAATGGCGCTCAGCCGTGGTTGGGCGCCTCTCCACAATGCCCCGGACGGATTCGGGACGAAGCGCCGCGGGAGCACGAACTGGATGTCGGCGACGCTGTGTATTTGATAGACGAATTTGTTGGCAACATGCGCTGCCTTGTCCTATCAAAAAAGCCTCAAATCACGGATCGGATAGACGAGTTCACGGAAGCATGGAATAGCAGGCAGCTTGGTAACGCCCAGGAGAAATGAGACAGCTGCAATGCGCTTCGCGAATCAATCGTGGTCGGCCAACTGCGGAGTGAACCGCTCAGGGAATATGAAGACTTTGGGTCGAGCCGGGCTTAAGCCCGAATGAGCGATAGCCGATGTAGCTATAGCTCCGCAGCCCAGCAAATCGCCAATTGAATCAGAGATCAGATACTTGCGGGCCTAGAATTATGCAAAGGCATGGTTAAACGGTAGCGGTACCCAAGGCGAGCATTTACCGTCCATAAAGCGCTCAAATCACGTAAGGCTCGAACAGCCTCCGGACATTCACCCGCGCCTTCAGCTTCGCGGCCAACAGGTACAAACCTACCACCTTGCGATGCAGAAACAGCACATCCACAGGTGGCGTGTGCCAGAAGTCGCGGTCGGCACCTAGTTCCCAACCGGTATCACGTAGGCGTACGGCCAGGTCAGACGTCGCAAAGTCATAGGCACCTTGATGCCTCAGTGGCTCGCAGGCCTGTGTAATGAGATCAGTGAGTACCGCTCGGTGTTTGGGCAGCGTTTCAGGCTGAAAGTAGCCGACGTCCAGCGCGGCATTGGTGATGGCGGCACGGTCTTCATGCAGGCCTCCAATCAACAAGCGGCGATAAGCCTCGGTAGTGTTGCGGTCATAAAGTCGCGTGGCGCCGAAGTCCAACAACACCATCCGTCCTGAGCCTTGCTGATAACGGTAATTGGCAAAGTTAGGGTCGGTCTGCACGCACTGGAACTCGAACACCTCGCGCAGAAACAGGCCGAATAGCAACATGATGATCCGGTCGCGCTCTGCTTGGGGCGCGTGCTCTAGTGACTCCACCGCTACCCCGTCAACGAAGGACATCACCAAAATATTCGGCGTGCTGAACTGGGCATACGCACGAGGAACCAGAAAGTCAGGACTGTCCGCCAACAGTTGATCAAAGCGCTGTAAGTGATCGGTTTCTTTCATGTAGTCCGCTTCATCCTGTAGCTGACGCTTGGCCTCTTGGAGCAATGGGCCGACGTCCATGCCCTTAGGCAGCATCCCGGACATGCGCAGCAAGGAAGCAACGTTATCCACATCGCTGGAAATACTCTCGCGCACGCCAGGGTATTGCACCTTGATCGCCAGGCGTTGGCCGTCCTTTCCTTTCGCAACATGAACCTGGCCGATGGACGCTGCCGCCAATGGCGTGAAGGAAAACCGTTCGAAGCGCCCTTCCCAGCCCTTGCCCCAGCTTTCGTTAAGGACTGCCACCAACTGGCTCATGGGCATAGGATGAGCGTCGCAACGCAGACGAGAAAGGATTTCGCTGAACTCGCGCGGCAACAGATCACCTGCATCCATCGATAACAACTGCCCAATCTTCATGGCGGCGCCACGCAGTTGCGACAGCTGCTCGACCACCCGATGCACATTGCCCGACGTCAACAGCAGTTCGCTGAGCGCCGGACGTTTGCCCTGAACCCACTGCCGAGCGCCTTCGGCTAGCATGCCGCCCGCGACGCCCGAGGCCAAACTGCCTAAACGCATCAACCGCGATAAGCGGCTGCCAGGCACGGGCAACGAGCCGGGCACACGAGGCTTCATGAATGAAGCGCCTCAACGATCGCGGCAAGCAGCAAGCAGACGCTCGCCACGAGGGTAAGCCGTAATCGCATCGGCAGGTACCAGGCGGGCAAGCTCGTAACCCGCAACAGCTGCCTGTCCTGCCGAAGGTGGACAACAAAGCCGATGACCAGCAGCAAGCAACCCAATGGCATTGGCAGTGACGTGGCAATCCAAGCAATAAGCGCAGGAATGACACTCCAGATGAACCGGTCGCTGCCCTGCTCGGCGCTCATGTCTTTCACTGTCATGGCGAAGCCCCAGTGTAAGGCGCCGACGAAGCTCAGGATGACTGCGCCATAGTTAACAAGCGCCATCGCAAACAACGGCCGATAGTCGAGAGAGAACGGGATCAGCAGCGCCAGAAAAATAAACGGCAACAGACCGCCATAACCCAGCAGGCTGACGTGCTTTGGCAGAGAGGTTGAAGGCAACGCGTTCATTTGTATTCCTTGCAGTGAGCGACACTCAAGACTGTAGGCCCAAAAGCCCCGCTTGGGCGAGATTGATGGCGATCCGAAGCTGAGGTCAACGTAATGAGTCGCTTTGTAGAATTAGGTCATTGCCCCATTGCTTTTCGGGCAATCAGGCGACGCCATATGAGGCGCTTCGCATCCTTGAGATCATGCTCAGTGCCTGCATTTACCAAGTCGACAGCACCTTAGAACCCTTCCAGCCTTCAGTTCTTCGTGAGCGGGTTTTTAAAACGTGCCAATGCAATCAACAGATTCTTGAAACCAAAATCAATAGGAAAACCGCGCCAGCAGTGCTTTGCCTGGTCGTCCAAGATTGCTTGCAGTAAGTCATGACGCGATGTGGCTGGCGACGCTGTATGAGATGAACAGGCGCTAGAACACGAAAATCACGACTACAAATTTTCGGAGATGTCTGGTCGTTTCACCATCGGTTTTAAGCATACGAGCCCGGGCTCTCGCTGACGAATCCCGGTCCTTCATCGGGCCACCTAGCTTTTACGAACCGATCCGCTCGCCATCCTGGTGCATCACCGAAACCAGACTGTGACTGCCGTGGCTCGACCTTGAGAGAAGCGATAATACCTATACAAAAATAACTTTGTGTATAGGTTTTCTGCAATCTGTGTCACTCTGCCATCAGTCAGCTATCACCAGCGGCTCACGCTCGTACCTCGCCGGGCTCTCGTCACTTTCAAATGGGCGGTAGAGACAAGTAGCCCTTAACACGGACAGCAAAACAGAACCACCACGTCTTGCCCGTACAGGGTCTATCTAAGAGTTCAGCCGATGAAAAACTCCATCACACTAGCCTCGCGCATAGGCCTTGGTTTCGCCGTAATTGTGTCGCTGCTCATACTAATCACCGCCGTGGGCATCCAACGTGTGGGCTTTATCGACTCCACCCTGGAACACGTAAGCGAAAATGCGGCCAAGATTCAACGTTACGCTATTAATTTTCGCGGGAGTGTACACAACCGAGCCATTGCTATTCGGGACGCAGTGTTGGTGGATAGTGATAAAGACTTAACCGTCCACCTCAATGAAGTTATCAATCTAGAACAGGCCTACTCCGATTCAGCCATGCCAATGGATCAGCTATTTGCAACTGCAGGGGTAACATTGCAGGAGCAACAGCTGTTACTGGCGATTAAAGATATTGAAAAGCAAACGCTAGCTTCCACCAAGTCGGTAATTGCTTTGCGTCGCGCCGGAGATATTTCAGGTGCACAGGCTTTGCTGCTGCGCCAAACCTCCGGTGAATACAGTGAGTGGTTGAAACGCGTGAATGCATTGATTGACTATGAAGAAGCCTCGATCAAAAGCCAACTCAGTGCGGTACAAGCCACCGCTAGTGAGTTTCGAGGACTGATGCTCATGGCCACCGGGATAGCGCTGCTGCTGAGCATTATCCTGGCGATCTCAATTATTCGCTTCGTCAAGTCAACGCTGGGTGCTGAGCCGACTCTGGTTGCACAGGCTATCCAGCGATTGGCGGCAGGTGACTTGCAACAAATCATTGTTACCGATTATCCGAACAGCGTGATGGGCGTCCTGAAAACTGCCCTAAGCCGTTTGGCTGATACCATTAGTGAAGTACGCATTGCGGCCCAAGAGGTCAACAATTCATCTAGGCAACTATTGACCACATCGTCCACCAATAACAATCAAATCAGCCTGCAGAACCGCGAAGCCGAACAGGTGGCAACTGCAATTACGCAAATGGCGGCAACGGTCAATGAAGTTTCAGGTTATGCATCTCAAGCAGCGGACGCAACGCGTCTAGCCGATGCGGAAGTTGTAAGCGGTAATCGCGTCGTTGCGGACACCACTCTCGCTATCGAACAATTAGCGAACACACTGGTTGAAACCACCCATACGGTAGAACAGGTGTCCAAGCGTAGCGAAGAGATTGAAATAGTGATCGAGGTAATCAATTCAATTGCAACGCAAACTAACCTGTTGGCGCTGAACGCAGCCATCGAAGCGGCCCGAGCAGGTGAGCATGGCAGAGGGTTTGCAGTTGTGGCCGATGAAGTGCGCTCTCTAGCTAATCGCACTCAGGAGTCGACGCGGGAAATTCGAGAAATGATAGGCACACTGCAGAGCGGTACCGAAACGGCTGCACAAACCATGCGTAATAGTTGCGAACTGGTAAGCCACACCGTTGCGCAAACCCGCAACGCCCAGACGGCGCTATCTAAAATCAGCCAGCAAGTCGGCGCCATAAACCACATGAATGCCCAAATCGCCAGCGCATCTATCCAGCAAAGCGTAGTGGCCGAAGACGTTGCGCAAAATATCACGCGCATCCATAGCTCAACGGTGCAATCAGCAACGGGCTCTCGTGAAGTTGCAACGGCCAGCCAGGAGTTAGCGCAGCTTGCGGATCGTCTTACCCAGAAGGTCGCATTTTTCAACTTGGCTTAGGGCGGGCCCATTGTCAGTCCTTTTCTTTCAGCATATCTTGTGCAAAACCTATACATGGCGGCTGAAAATGTACAATAAAAAGGATTGGCCACTGACGCTGTACTTTGACGGTCAATGTCCGCTGTGTGCGCGCGAAATCAAGATCCTGAATCGACACGCCGCAGAGAGTCGACTGCTATTTATTGACATCAGCAGCGGAGCGTTCGACGCCAAGGTACTCGGGTTCACGTTCGAGCAAATGCAGTCCTCGCTGCACGCCCGTTTCGCCGATGGCCGCTGGGTAACCGGTCTGGACGCCACCTTGTGGAGCTGGCGAGCCGCGGGCTTGGGGTTTTGGGCTGCGCCATTGACATGGCGTGCCACCCGACCGCTGCTTGCTTTAGGTTATCGCCTCTTCTGCCGCTTATGCCCCCATTTGGCGTGGCTTCCTCACCCTGATGGCCGCCGTCGCTGTGTCGATGACCGTTGCGGTGGGCCGGAGTCAAAACCCGCACCAGACGAGCAGCCCACTTTGAAAACAAAACAGACCTAGAAAACTTCGCTTTCCCATCGGGCCGACGCAGAACCTGAGCAACAGATGATCTGGCGAACTCCTTGTTATCTGGTGCGCAGCAGGCACTCCCCTACTGCCAAGGATTGCCGCCTCTTTAAGCACAGCATGGCTGCGAGGAATCAAAATGAACCCATCAATAGCCAAGCATTACCGTGAAATTCTCATCGCTGTAGGCGAGAACCCTGAGCGTGAAGGACTGCTGGACACGCCCAAGCGCGCAGCCAAAGCGATGCAATACCTTTGCAACGGCTACACGATGAGTCTGGAAGACGTGACCAACGGTGCCCTGTTCGAATCGCAAAACGATGAAATGGTCATCGTGCGCGATATCGAACTGTATTCATTGTGTGAGCATCACCTGCTGCCCTTCATCGGCAAGGCTCATGTCGCGTACATCCCCACAGGAAGGGTACTGGGTCTATCAAAGGTCGCCCGAGTCGTCGATATGTTCGCCCGCCGCTTACAGATCCAGGAAAACCTCACAAAACAAATTGCTGATGCCATCCATCACATCACCGATGCGGCCGGCGTGGCCGTGGTCATTGAGGCAAAGCACATGTGCATGATGATGCGGGGCGTGGAAAAGCAAAACTCTGTGATGACGACCTCAGTGATGCTGGGGGCCTTTCGCGAGTCATCCGCTACGCGTCTCGAGTTCCTGCAACTGATTGGGCGACGCAGCTAAGGCCCCAAATCCGCACAAGGCGTGGGAGAGGCGAAATGAACAGTTCCTTTGAGATGAACTCACTCGGCTACGGCTACCGTGCCTTGGTGATAGGAGCCAGTGGAGCGCTCGGCGCGGCGTTTTGTGAGTTGCTCAACGAAGATCCAAGATGCTCGGTTGTTCGTGAGCTGGGGCGCAATAGTGCTCCAGGATTGGATCTGGAAAAGCCAGACAGTATCGCCAGCGCAGCCGCCGAATTAGCCGAAGAAGCCCCGTATCAGTTGATTTTGCATGCTGCCGGTCTGCTACATCGCGAAGACATCAAGCCTGAAAAAAGTTACACCTCTATTGAAGCTGATGCGCTTCAGGCGATATTCCAAGTCAACGCGCTCGGGCCTGCGCTGGTTTTGCGTCACTTTCTACCCTTGCTAGACCCTCGCGGCGCAATGGCGGTGCTCTCCGCCAAGGTCGGCAGTATTGGCGATAACCGTCTGGGCGGCTGGTATGCCTATCGCGCCTCCAAGGCAGCGTTGAACATGTTGATTAAAACGGCTGCGATTGAACTGGCACGAACACGCCCTCAGACCCGTTTGCTGAGTCTTCATCCAGGCACGGTCATTTCGGGCCTGTCCCAGCCCTTTAAAGGCGCTTCTGCCGCCAGGCCTGCAAGCCTCGTTGCCCGCGAATTGTTATCACTGATTGACCGCTTGGCGCCTGCCGACAGCGGCAATTTCTTTGCTTATAACGGAGAACGCCTACCGTGGTAGGCAGGGAGTGAACCTTGAATCTGCAAGCGTTGACCGAACGGGCCGCGAATGGCGAAGTACGAGAGTTGGAGCTGCTGTCTCTGGAAGGCGGTTTTTATCTGGCGCGAGTCGGGCTGGATCACGGCCAGTTCACACTGCTGGACGACGAAGCAAAGCCTATGCGCCTTCGCTCCATCAATCACCTGCGTGAGTTGTTGCAGTTTGTGCCGCCTTTCCCCTGCGTGCTTGTGCAGCAGTGCGTCCATGACGAGATGTGCGGCTCACGTGAAGGGCGCATTGAGCCGTTACGCATTCCATTCTCGCTGACTGCGCCTTGGTGAGTCATCTTCCGTTGGACTCTTTCGAATGAACAAGACTCACCGACTATGCCTGGTCTTGGGCGACCAGTTGTCTTTTGACCTGGCCTCATTGAAGGGGCTGGACAGCGAGCGCGATACGGTTTTGCTGGTCGAAGTGATGGAGGAAGCCAGCCATGTGCCCCATCACCCGCAAAAAATCGCACTGATCTTCAGTGCGATGCGCCATTTTGCTGAGGCGTTGCAGCAGCGTGGCATCCGCGTGCAATACGTCACGCTCGATGATCCGCAAAATAGCGGATCGGTACCGGAAGAGTTACGGCGCTGGCAATCACTGCTGCAACCGGATGAGCTGCACCTGACAGAATGCGGTGACTGGCGCCTGGAGCAGTCGCTGAAAGATTGTGGCTTGGCGATCCAGTGGCATACCGATACCCGTTTTCTCTGCACCCGACTCGAGTTTGCGTCCTGGGCCGAAGGCAAAAAGCAGCTGCGCATGGAGTTCTTCTACCGTGAGATGCGACGCAAGAGTGGTCTGTTGCTCAACGGCGACGGCAGCCCGGTCGGCGGCGCCTGGAACTTTGATGCCGATAACCGCAAGGCACTGCCCAAAGGCGTGAGAGCTCCCTCGCCAGTGCGATTTTCAGCCGATGCAATCACCCAGGAAGTGCTTGAGCTGGTCGCAAAAAACTTCTCCAGCCACTATGGCGCACTCGACACTTTTGATTACCCGGTAACCCACGCCGATGCCCAAGCGTTGTGGGATTACTTCCTCGATTGGAGCCTCGCTGCTTTCGGCGACTACCAAGATGCGATGGCCAGTGATGAACCTTTTCTGTTCCATGCGCGGATCAGCGCCGCACTGAATATTGGCCTGTTGGATCTACGTCAATTGTGCAGCGACGTCGAGGCTGCTTACTGGGCGCACAGCATTCCATTAAACGCAGCCGAAGGCTTTATCCGTCAACTCATTGGCTGGCGTGAATATGTACGCGGCGTGTACTGGCTGAAAATGCCCGACTACGCCGGCGGCAATCTGTTTGGCAACAGCAGGCCGCTTCCAGAGTTCTATTGGACTGGCGACACCAAGATGAACTGCATGGGCCAGGCGATCGGCCAAAGTTTGAAACATGCCTATGCCCACCACATCCAGCGGCTGATGGTGACCGGCAACTTTGCACTGCTGGCCGGCATCGCTCCGTCCCAGATTTGCGACTGGTACCTGGCGATCTACATGGACGCATTCGACTGGGTCGAGCTACCCAATACATTGGGCATGGTCATGCATGCCGATGGTGGTTACCTGGGCTCTAAGCCTTACTGCGCCAGTGGCCAATATATAAAGCGCATGTCTGACTACTGCCGTAATTGTGCGTACAAAGTCAGTGAAAGCACGACGGACGACGCCTGCCCTTTCAATTCGCTTTACTGGCATTTTCTAATACGTCATGGCGACCTTCTGCGCAGCAATCAGCGCATGGGCATGGTCTATAAAAACCTCGATCGTATGACTGAATCCAAGCAGCAAGCACTCTGGGATCGTGGCCAGAAACTGCTCGCCAAACTAGATGTCGGGGAGTCGTTTTGAAGAAGAGTGAACTACCGATCAAAACCTGTGCGGTCTGCGGATTGCCTTTCGCCTGGCGCAAGAAATGGGCGCGCTGCTGGGCTGAGGTGCGCTACTGCTCGGAGCGTTGCCAACGGCGCAGGAGCATTGAATGGTGAGAGAGCGTATGCGTTAACCACTCGGGTGCAGGCTGCGTTTAGCTAGCGTAACGAACGTCCTGGCTGGCCAAATCCTGCGATTTACTGCTGCTTTTGCATACTGCGGTCTGCGTCGTAGCGGCCATGATTCAGGTCGTATTTGGATGCACCCCAATCTTACCGGTCAGTATAGTTAGCTCCGTCCCTACGCCGGAGTGCCTTAAATTGGACAATACCCGTGAACGCTTGATTGACTCAGCGTTGAAGCTGTTTCTGTCGCAAGGTATACACATTACTGGTGTGATGGCCATCGCCGCGATGGCGGGTGTTACCAAGATGACGCTCTACAGCCATTTCCCCTCCAAGGATGCGCTGATAGTGGCTTGCCTTGAGGAGCGTGACCGACGCTGGCGTGAAGAGGTAGCGCGCACCTTGGCAGGGCATCCTGACCCGGTCAGTGGCATGCTCGCTTTTTTCGATTTGTATCAACGTTTTCTTTTACAAGACAGCGAACGCGGGTGCCTGTTCGTCAACAGTGCGGCTGAATTCCCCCAGTTTAGCCACCCTGTACATTTAGCAGTCAGCAGGCATAAGCAAGGGATACGCGACAATCTTAATGCCTTGGCCGTGAGCGCCGGTATAAGTGACCCTGACGTAGTTGCTGAGGGGCTGTTTATCTTACTGGAGGGCAGTTTTGTCAGCGGCACCATGGGCCAGGACGTGCGGGTATTCGACACTGCCCGACACGTAGCTCATTGCTGGATCCGGAAGCAGGCCCAACAGGAGCATCACGTATGACCCTAGGCCTATTAGCGGCCATTGCCGCCACTTTTTCCTGGTCGCTGCTCTACATCTTTCCGGGGTTGGTCGGCGATTACAGCCTTTTTGATCTGGCTGTGGTGAGCTATTCCTTTGCCGGTTTAGGTAGCCTGCTTGTGCTGTTTGTTTACCGCTGCGAAGTTCGGCAGTTGCGACTGAGCGACTGGGCCTGTGCCGCACTGCTGGGCTTCTTGGGATACATCGGCTACTTCTTCCTGATCACCACTGCGGTCTTGGCAGCTGGGCCGGTGATCCCTCCGGTAATGATGGGGTCAGTACCGATTGTGCTCGCGATTGCCGGCAACATGCGAAGCTCCAGCGTACCCTGGCGCGCCATTGCCGGGCCGCTGCTGGTGGCGGCATTGGGCATAAGTTTGGTCAACTTGAGCGTGTTTGATTTTAGCGCCGCAAAGGTGGTGCTCCCGACCCATTCGATATTGCTGGGGCTGCTCGCATCGTTAATGGCAATTGGATTTTGGACTGGCTTTGGATTGTTAAATGAAAGTGCTTTGGCTCAGCGTCCAAGCATGTCACCCATGTTGTGGTCAGCCATGCTGATCTTCATGTGCAGCGTCGAGATGCTGGCGTTCATACCCGTTGGTCTGCACTTGAACCTGTCCCACTTCGCTAGCCATCCGAGCGGGTTAGCAGGTACTCAGGCGCTAATAGTCTGTGGGTTGATTCAGGGGTTAGGGGCCACCCTTGCAGGTGCCTGGGCATGGTCGATTGCAACTCGACGTCTACCTCTGGCGCTCAGCGGGCAATTGATCGCCAGCGGAACCATTTATGCTACTACGATGGGCCTGCTGATCAACCAACGCTGGCCCTCTCCTATGGAAGCGCTTGGGACAGGGTTGCTACTGGTAGGAGTGGTATGGGCAATTCACGCCTTTTATCGCAGGCAAACACGCCTCGCGACGCGTGGCGGGATAACTGACCTTGGCCAAAACTAATTCGACTGCGCCGGTATGGGCATTTTAAAAAAGTGCGTTACGAGCCAACAAGTCAGCGTCCGAAACTCAAGACTGTTATTCATTTTCCTTCCATGTCTGATGGTATCGAAGCGATTATGTCGAGGTCGCTTGCTTCCTCATCTGCCCCCTTAACCGTAGATACGAATATTATGGGATGAAAGAATCCGTAGGACTCGATGATCCTCTTGAATAGCCGGGCCCTGCTGGCCCGAAGCATCGACTATAGGAAAAATGGCTCAACACGCTACCTACTGCTAACCGTGCTTCATGCGATGAGAAGCATGGTGCACCGTAATAAATTGTCTCAGCTTCAGTCCGTCCCGTTCTTGAAGTGGTCTCCTTTTGCCGGTACTTGTAGGGCACCAATCTTCAGCAGGGAACGCACCATGCACCCAAGATTCAGAGTCATCGAGACCACCGGCATGGAAGATGGCGCTAAGCGATACAGAGTCGTTGATCTCGTCGAAGGAGGCTCAGCTAGCAAGCACGGTGTCTTCAAAATCAGGACGGATGCGGAGGCTGTTTGTTCGCTCCTGAATGCCGAGCCTCATCAGCGTGATGTAACTCATAAGTCGCTTAGTCTTTGACCCGCTTGTCCATTCAAAACGGCACAAGTCTCATGCAGCAGGGGATTACGTCATCCCTACACCCCTCCGACCAAGTTGCTTGACTCCATACATGGCCTGATCCGCCGCTTTAAGCAATGTGTCGAGATTCTGGCCATGAATAGGACACAGCGAAACTCCGACACTGCACGATACCGATAGCTCTCCTGCACTTGTCACGACTGTCTGCGCGATGGTGTCGAACACCCTCAATGCCTGCGACTCAGCACTCTCGGGGTCAGATAGTTTAGAGATCAGCATCACGAATTCGTCGCCACCGTACCGGGCAACGGTGTCACATGAGCGGGTGGCTTGAAGCATGCGGTGTGCGACCGCTCGCAGAACCTGGTCGCCTACTTCATGGCCGTACTTGTCGTTGATTTCCTTAAAATGATCCAAGTCGATCAAAAGCACAGCAAACGGAATCCCTTTAGCCTCCCAATCCGAGAAGGCCTGGGCAAAACGTTCGGCGAACAAGTAACGGTTAGGCAGTTGCGTGAGCACGTCATGTGTTGCGAGGTAGGCCGAGCGCTGGTGCTCAACTTCAGCCCTTTCTAACGCCTTGAAATGCCGAATCAATACCATCGGCATCAACACCAGTGCCCCGGCGAGGACAAAAAGTATCATCAACATTTCTTTGGTGAGGACATCCCCGACACGGAGTTGCCGCTCGAAGACCAACGTCATTGGCTGCGATGTACTGCGGATCTCGACTCGGTCAGCCAATTGCGGCAAGAAGAGGCGATCTAGAAAACTTGCTTGTTGAACCTGTGTTGAAAACACACTGCTTTCAGTCCCAGCAGCGGTTTTCAGGACTGCACTGATGTGAACCAGGGGATCCAGGTTTGCATTATTCACTGCATCCAGTAGCGCGCCCGTTTTGATCAATAGCAAAGACACCATCGTGCTGCCAAAAAAATTGGGGCGGGTGTTCTCTCGCGACTGTTCAGGCCGAATGACTGACTGCATCAGAATGTATGCGTTGCCACCCTCATACATTGTAAAAACGGGTGATACAACGGGCTTCTGATTATTGTGGGTCCGAGCCAGCGCATAGGAGAGATAGGCCACGGTTTCTAATCTGACGCCATAGATCGAACTGGATTCAGGGAGTAACGGGTACATGAACAACACCGGCCAAGTCTCGCTGAGATACACCTGATTTTGGGCAGGTTGCTGGGTGAGGCTCGGGAAGTCTTTGAGTTCAAAGTCTGGCCGCCAGGTACGGCGCAACAGATCTTCAAACGCAGCCTGTTCGGCGATGGGTACTGCCCTAGCAGCCTCGAGCATGTAAATATGAGGGTAAGCTGATAAAACGGCTGCCGCATAACGGGCCGCAGCTTCAGTATCGCTCTGATCCACGGCTTGGAGAAATGCTGAGAAACCTGCCAATACAGCTTCATTGGTATCAAGCTGATTTCGCACGACGCCGGAAATATTCTGAACGTATTCCGAGAAACGCGTTTCCCTGCTTTGGGTCTCTGACTTCAGTAGCAACATGGCCGAAAAACCAACCAGACCGACAGCAAGAATAATGAAACCTACCAGGGAGCTGCGCCGCCTAGTAAGCATCACTTTAACTTTTCCAAGGCGCAGAGCGAGAGCCGAGCCTTGGCAAGCACCGTTGAAGCTAAAAGAGATCGCGGGTGAACGACCGATAAATGCCGATTTGAAGGTCGCTGAGCATTGAAAACAATTCCAAAGGAATCAGTTCCGATACGATTTCTGCTCTGCACTGCGACTACCCCTTTCGCATGTGATCGAAAGAAAAATTTTCGAGCCCCATTTGCTGCTTCCTAGATGTTCACCACTGCAACGAAACTCACTATAGGGCAATTTGCCAGCATTCGCTGTGTCGTGTGCAATAACTTCGGTTCGAGCTCAGGCGTTTATAAGGGGAAACTCCAAGTGAAAGCTCGTACCTGCGTCAGTGCTGTCAACGGTTATACAACCGCCATGCAGTTGCATAATCGAACGAACGATGGCCAATCCCAGACCACCGGAATCGTCGGGTTGATTACGTGATGGGTCACACCGGTAAAAGCGCTCAAACAATCGTGGAAGATGTTCTGCCGCAATCGGCTCGCCGTGGTTGTGCACCGTGATGTCGAGACGGTGCTCCAAAACCCTGCTGCTGATCGTCACTGCAGAGGTAGGAGTTGCGTAGCGCAGCGCATTCGCCAGTAAGTTAGCAAGTGCTCGACGGATCAAGCCTGGATCACCCAGCAATTGATCCTGGGTCTGGTTTATCAGCTGTACATCTCGTTCTTGCGCTACCCCTTCGAAATACTCACAGAGCTGCTCGATCAGATCGTGCAGGTTGACTTGCTCGAATTTTACGCAAGCGTTTGGCTGCTCGGTGCGAGCGAGAAACAGCATGCTGTCGATCATGCGGGCCAACCTTTCATACTCTTCCTGATTGGAAACCAGCAGGTTCTGATAGTCCTCTATAGAGCGACTGCGCCTCAGGGTTTGTTGGGTATGTCCCATCAGGTTGCCTAGTGGGGTTCGCATCTCATGGGCGAGGTCTTCCGAGAAACGTGAAAGCTGGGCGAATCCGTCCTCAAGACGTGCAAGCATCTGGTTGAGGGCATTACAGAGCGGTTTGAGCTCATTCAGCTCACTGAACTCATCCAGCCGCAGATGCAGATGCTGCACATCGATTGCGGCAGCGCGATTGGCCAGCAGGCGCACAGGGTGCAGGCCTCGTTGACTAACCCACCAACCGAATGCAAAAGCCAATAGCGCTCCGACTGACATGGCCAGCCAAAGCCTGAGTCGGTAAACCCCCAGCATCTGCTCGCGCTCACCCAACAACTTGCCAGCGATCAGGGTCAAGCCGCGATCACCCTGCATGACATCCTGCCAGGCAAGCCGCACAGGCTCGGAAGAGTGATCCTCAACAAGGCGCGCCTGGTGGGCAGCCGGCAACTTTGGAAAGGTCATACCCACCGGGTTGATTTCGATCAACACCTTGCCGGTGTCATCGACAATCCATAGCAGACTGTCGCGATTGCCCAACATGTTTTCGTAGAGCTTGGGCCGACCTCGCAGTTGCTCGATGCTGTCGCTATCGCTGATCAATGCTTGCATTCGCTCCAGGCGTCCCAGCAGGGCCTGGTCGTCGCGCCATGCAATCTCTCGCTGTAACGATTGATAAAGATAAAAGCCAATGGAGCCCAGTAATAGCACGCTGACCAGTGCGAACATGATGGCCAGGCGCAGGCTCAGAGTGCGCGGATATAGATTCAGGATTGCACCTCGAGCATGTAACCGATACCACGGACTGTGTGTATCAACTTCAGCGGGTAAGGATCATCAACCTTGGCCCGCAGTCGGCGGATGGCGACATCGACCACATTAGTGTCACTGTCAAAGTTCATTTGCCAAATCTGTGAGGCAATCAGCGAACGCGAGAGCACCTCCCCTTCACGACTAAGCAGCAAGTGCAGTAGGGCGAACTCCTTGTTGGTCAGGGTGAGGCGCTCGCCGCTGCGCGTTACCCTGCGTCGCAACAAGTCCAGACTAAGGTCACCAGCCACAAAATGCTCCACCTCGCGAGGCGGACCACGGCGCAGCAAAGTGCGTACGCGTGCCAACAACTCGGCATAAGAAAAGGGTTTCACCAGATAATCATCAGCCCCCAACTCCAGCCCTTTGACCCGATCATCAACCGAATCACGTGCGGTAAGAAACAGTACCGGGGTCTGGCACTTACGCCGGATGATTTGAAGCAATTGCCAGCCATCCAACCCCGGCAACATGACATCCAGAATGATCAGATCGAACTCACTCTCCTGTGCCAAATGCTGGCCATCAAGGCCGTCAAGAGCGATCTCTACCGAATAGCCCGATTCAGTCAGGGCTTTGCGCAGGTAATCCGCCATTTTCGTTTCATCTTCAACCACCAGGATACGCATTTTTTCCTCCAGGACTGGCGCACAGGCTAGCCCGCTTCGCTGATTTCTCACATTACATATTGGTAATCAGGAGGTAATCATTCTGACGGAGCGAGCTGGTCATGATGTCTGGCAATGACCCAGACAGACTCAACCAACCAAGGGAACAGCATGCGTACAAGCCTATCGACTTCATTGCTGATCACACTCGCAATGAACTCTGCGTTCGCCGTTGCAGCTCCGGATCAGGTTGCGCAGCGCCAGGACGTGTCACTTGCAATGGCCAACGATTTGCTAACGGCCGCGCTGACCGCCTGTCACGCCGATGGCCGCACAGCCGTTGCCGCAGTTGTCGACCGTGGCGGCAATCTGGTTGCCGTGCAACGCGATGACAATGTCGGCCCGCACAACACGTTAGCCGCGCAACGCAAAGCCTATACCGCCCTGTCGACCAAGACTTCGACGCGGTTGTTAGCTGAGCGCGCTCGCGCTAATCCAGATGCTGAAAACCTTAACACCCTCGATGAGTTGTTATTGCTCGGTGGAGGCGTGCCATTGAAATTCGATGGTCAGGTCATCGGCGCCATCGGGGTGGCCGGTGCAGGCGGCGCTGCAAACGATGAAGGTTGTGCAGAGGTCGCTATCAACAAAGTTTTACCTGCCGTTAAAAACTAAGGACATCACCATGACTGTATTGAAGAGTTTCTTCGCTGGCGCTGTATTGAGTGCCCTTTCAGCTTTTGCATCAGCGGCAACGAATCCATTGAGCGTGCATGTACTCAATTTGCAGGATGGCCTGCCCTCCCCTGGAGTCAATGTCACGTTGGAAAAACAGGATGGGAAAGACTGGGACATGCTCAACAGCGCGAAAACCAACGAGCAAGGTCGTATCACCGGGCTGTATCCGGAAGGTCGGGGTCTGGAGAAAGGTACCTACCGTGTCACCTTCAAGACTGGCGAGTGGTTCAAGTCGCACAAAACGTCCAGTTTCTTTCCGGAGGTACCCGTCATTTTTGAGGTGGACGGTACCGTACCTCACTATCACATCCCGTTGCTTCTGAGCCCTTACGGTTTCTCCACATACCGAGGAAATTGATCGTTAAGCGATACCAATGGATACCGTCCGAAGGTGAAGACAGCCGCCCCTAATCAAAAGGGCGGCACTGTCGCTTAACTTTTCGGCATCAAAACCTTCAGCGATGACCACGCTCACTCCTCAGGCTTGGCTCACGTTACAGGAGGTGATGCCGGTGACAGCACCTTTCTGATCCTTGAACACGAATAGCGGGCCACTCATCCCCCCCTGAGATACCTCTCCATCGCCGCAGCGGACTGGGATAATGCACCACGGATGCCGGAATCGTTCCGTCGCGGATTCCGTAGTACTTTCAGCGGGGCTGATCATCTACGCCAGTCGTTACAGTGCACAAAGCGCTACGCAGTTGCTGGATTCAGGACTGGCCGACCTTGTCGCTTTTGGCCGTACGTTATACTGATTACTCCGTGTATGGCGGGTAACCGCTAAAAATGAGATGTCACTCACTGGGGCTCTGAAAATGATCGACGCAGAACTGCTGAAACTGGTGGTTGAAGCATCCAACGACGGCATCGTGGTAGCAGAGCAGGAAGGCGACGAAAACATCCTGATCTATGCCAACCCCGCCTTTCAGCGCCTTACGGGGTACAGCGTTGACGACATCCTGTACCAGGACTGCCGCTTCCTGCAGGGTGACGACCGTAATCAAGCTGGTTTGACAGTAATTCGCGAGGCGATAAGGAACATGCTCCCCTGCCGCCAAGTCATTCGCAACTATCGCAAGGACGGCAGCGCCTTCTGGAACGAACTGTCGATCACCCCAGTGTTCAACGACACCGATCAACTCACCTACTTCATCGGTATCCAGAAGGACGTCAGCGTCGAAGTTGAGGCCAAGGAACGAGTGCGTGAACTGGAAGCTGAGGTCGCACAACTGAAGACTCAACTGGCTCAATTTCAATCTAAAGCCTAGATGGATCCGCACTTGATGGGTTAACGATCCAGTATCCACTCGTAAAAACGTCCCTGTTTCTGAACCAGGGACTGGTGAGTTCTCACTCGCAATGATCCGCTAGAACTCGTACACAGCCGTAATCGTAATCAGATGGTGCACAAGGTCATGACCCATTCCAGCTATCCGGCGATATGCCAATGGCCTGGCCTTTCGCCAAGTTTGGCGTATACCTATGCCATACGTCATCGACAGACAAGACGTGGTGCGTAAGGATGGCTGGGCTGCACGGATGTTCTGGTATAAAAGCTCCTGAAAGTAATCGCTCAATCCGAGTCACTATTTCAACACTGGCGTAACTAGCATCGGGCTTAAGGCCAGCCAGCATCTGCGCGTTTGATTTCTTCGCTAAATAGTAGGCTCACTACAAGACAGCAGTCCAAGCTAGCGTCAAGGCGCCTTGTTTTCGATCAGACAATTACCGCCATCCACCACCAGCACTTCACCGGTGATATAGCTGGCTTCCGGAGACGCCAAAAACGCCACTGCAGCGGCAACCTCTTCTGGACGACCGGCGCGGCCGATTGGAGTGTAGGTACCGGCGCGGCTTTCTTCCTCTGTCAATGCCCCCGTATCAATCCAGCCTGGGGCAACGCTATTGACGGTGATGCCCCGTTTACCGACTTCCAGCGCCAGGCCCATATTCATCCCGACCATCGCTGCTTTTGCCGCACTATAAGCCGCCTCACCTGGATTGCTGCCGCGTGTACCTGACGTCGAACTGATGTGGACGATGCGTCCGTAACCGCGCGTCTTCATCCCAGGTAACACCGCACGAGTCAGCAAAAAAGCGCTGGTCAGATTGCGCGCCAGAGATAGATTCCAGGTCGCCAAATCCATGTCAGCCACTTGAACGAAGGGTTCCGGGCTGCCGACCATAGCCATACCGGCGTTATTGACCAAAATGTCGATATGACCGAACTGCTCATAAGCCCAATCGGTCAGCTTCTTGACCTGCAATTCGTCAGTCAGGTCGGCTGTCATCGCCCGAGCGTCTATACCCTCAGCCTGCAACTCGGCGACACGTTGCTGGATCCGCGCACTGCTGGCAGTGATCAAGACTCGCACGCCTTCGCGGCCCAAGCGTCGGGCGATCGCCAGACCAATACCACTTTCACTGCCCGCACCGCTGACCAGAGCGACTTGACCTTGCCACATTGGAATCGCCATTTCTTATCTCTTTGTAATCACAAATTTAATGCACGATAGCAAAACAGCCGATGAACGCCGGTGATTCGGGAATTTGTGATCAGGCCGGGTACCGGTTGACATTGGTTCCTGGAAGTCAGGCGGTGCTGGCTTTATGAGCGGAGCAGATTGCCCTTAATACGCTATGGACACTGGTGTCTTTAGGCGCTCACCACATTTTCGCCGGCATGGTGATCCTGAAGCTACTCTGGGTTGTGGCCGATGCGATGGTGGTGATGGCATCGCAGTTTGACGTGATTACTGTCTTGATCCTGTTTCCTTACCTTGTTTGGCTTTATATCGCAGCGGCGTTGAATCTTTCTACCTTAAGCAATAAGTGCTGATGCTCAATCCCGATAGGCTGGCTATTCAATGAAGTGCTGCGTGGTTGCATGGACGCAGGTTTGGTCAAAGGTGAAGGCTTTGCCGTAGACGCCAGCATCATCAAAGCGGATGCCATGGGTTGTTTATTCATCTGGCGAACCATTAGGTGTTTTAGCCCAGCAATGGCCAGAACCTAAATTGGCCGTGCCCCCCGCGAGCATCGTGGATCAATATTTCGGAAATATCGAGCCTCGCCTACTGTTCAGATATTGGTGTCAGGTAGATCCAGATGGGGTCTTTTCGGATATCAATGAGGTGTCCGCTGCATCATATGTCGGTTTGTCAGTTGTGATGAGCTTCTCGATACCCCAGTCACCAGGCAGGTGCCAATCCTCGCCGAAAAGTTCGGCCGGATGCATCGTACGGTCGGAGCCATTGCCACAGGCTAGGGACTTCGCCGGACAATACCGGTCGCACCCCCAACAGATCCGTTCGGGGTGTTTGGGGTTGATAGGGAAGTTCTTAGCCATGCCGATCTCCGGTCTTTGGGAGGCGTTCCTCCAACCTACAGCCCTTACACAAAGTCAGCCTTGATACGCATCAAGAATCGACATCGGGCGACTGCGCTCACCTCCTTCGCAATCCCGGGGCTAAGCTAACGCTTTAATAGACTTGGAGACGTCTCTCATGCTCAATAAAAATCCTTTCTCAAGCGGCCTATCAACTTGGAACGATCAAGATGCCGCAACATCTCTCGATGACAAAACGTTTACCGCTCCGCCCGCCTTGACGAACGCCGAACTGGTTCATCTGCGTGTCCGAGTGATTGCCCTTGAAAACCTGGTCATCGCCCTGCTGGCCACTGGCTCGGAACATCAGCTCGCCGTTGCTCGGGAGATGGCCACCTACATATCCCCCAGACCCGGTTTTACCCAGCATCCGCTGACCATTCACGCAGCCGAACAGATGACCCACACCGTCGAGCGCGCCCAGCGATTTCGCCAGAGTGATGTGCCATCGGTTTAATTGCTCGAAACTTGATGCCAATCATTATTGTTCGCAGCAAAGCTTCCTAGACTCGGGCTCCTACTCGTCAATGCCCAGGAAGAAATTATGCGTACCCCCTTGTCGCTTTCGCTTGCCCTGCTCTTGCTCACACCGCTGGCTCACGCCAAGGAATACCCGATCGGTGAGCCACAGTTGTGTCCTGGGCTGGAAGTCGGGGCGGTGTATTTGCAGCCAATCGAGATGGCACCTGCCGGAATGATGCGGGCCACCGCGGATTCCGATGTGCATCTGGAAGCCGACATTCGCGCCACGGCGGACAATCGACAGGGCTTTCAGGAAGGCAGTTTCGTGCCTTACCTCAATGTCTCGTTCAATCTGAAAAAACAGGGCAGCGAGAACGAACTCAAAGGCGATTTCCACGCCATGGTCGCCAATGACGGCCCGCACTATGGCGACAATGTAAAGCTGCTCGGCCCAGGCAAATATCAGCTGACCTTCACCGTCCTGCCACCCGGCGGTCATGGGTCCCTTGGCCGTCATACCGATAAGGAAACCGGCGTAGCCCCCTGGTTTGAACGCTGCGAATTGCACTACGAGTTCATCTACGCCGGCATTGGTAAAAAAGGCGGCTATTGAATGAAGCGCCTGGAGATTGCCTGGCTGATGCTTGCCGGAGCAGTGGCGCCGTTCACGGCCTATGCCGAATTACCCAGCTATGAACTCAGCCTGCGCGATGGCCACTTCACTCCTGCCCTGTTGGAGGTTCCGGCCGGTCAGCGCTTCAAGATCATCCTGAAAAATATCGGCCAAGGCCCAGCCGAATTCGAGAGCACGCCATTGCGGGTTGAAAAAGTACTGTCGCCGGGCGTGACAACCTTCGTGGTCATTCACCCGCTCAGGCCCGGCCACTACCCCTTCTTCGACGAGTTCAATCCACAACTGCCCGAGGGCGGCATCCTCGCGAAATAAGCCGTTCAAACACGGAGTTTTCATGAATCAATCAATGTTCATTGTCTGGCGCGAAAGCGTCGAGGCGCTGCTGGTGATCGGCATTCTCCAGGCCTGGGTCAGTCAGCAGCATCAGGGTGATCGACTGGCGAAGTACTTGTGGGCAGGCGTCGTGCTGGGGTTGATGCTTTCGGGCCTGCTGGCGGTGTTGATTCTGTTTGCCGGTGAGGCCATGAGCGGTTCAGCCAGTGAATGGTTCCAGGCTGCACTTGCGCTGGTGGCCAGCCTGCTGATCGTGCAAATGGTCGGCTGGATGCACCGCCACGGGCGCACGCTCAAGCACGATTTGCAACGACACGCCGATAGCCACCTGGCTCGGCAAGGTGGCGCGGGTCTGTTACTGCTGGCCCTGCTCGCCGTCAGCCGCGAAGGCAGTGAAACGGTAGTCTTTCTCTATGGCTCCGGTGCTCAGTTGCGAGGTCCGCAGCTCGGTTTGTTTGCCGTCGGCGGCGCAATGGGATTGGTGCTGTCGGCGCTGACCATTGCCCTGCTGCACAGCAGTCGCCGGTTCATCTCGTGGCAGCGATTCTTTGCCATCAGCGAAGCTGTTTTGCTGGTACTCGGCGCGGCGTTGCTGGTCAGCGGTACCGAGCGAATTGGCGGCCAATTACTCGCCATGGATTTACCGGAGGTGATGTACAGCCTCGTTGGTGATGCGCTTTGGGACAGCAGTGCCTTGCTCAGCGACAGCCATGGACTGGGTGGTTTTCTTGCCGGTTTTGCCGGTTATCGTGCGACGCCCAGCGGCATGACGTTACTGGTGCTGGCCGGTTATTGGCTGACCGTCGGCGGTTGGCTGCGCCAGCGTGCTGTGGAAAAAGTCCCATGCCTGAGCTGAGTTGCCGCAATCAATGGCTGCAGCGCCTGGGCGACGGCATGCGTCGTCACGCGCCCGTCATCCGTGCCGTGCAGTGGGCCGTTGTTCTGTTCTATGCATTGCTGTTGGTGATCCCGGCGGTGTTGCCGCTGCCGGACAGCCAGGCACGGCTGTTCGATAACCTGACCCTGTTCGCGCAGTTTTTTTTCTGGGGCATATGGTGGCCGTTCGTGCTGTTGTCGATCGTGCTGTTCGGACGACTCTGGTGTGGCGTTCTCTGTCCGGAAGGTTCACTCAGCGAATGGGCCAGCCATTACGGCAAAGGTTTGGGTGTGCCGCGCTGGTTGCGCTGGGGTGGCTGGCCAACCCTGGCGTTCTGCCTGACAACCCTCTACGGCCAGTTGATCAGCGTCTATGACTACGCCCTGGCGGCGCTGTTGATTCTTGGCGGTTCGACCGTCGCCGCGGTCGTCGTCGGGTTGCTGTTCGCCCGGGGCAAGCGGGTCTGGTGCCGTTACCTGTGCCCGGTCAGCGGCGTCTTCGCCCTGCTCGCCCGACTGGCGCCCGTGCATTTTCAGGTCGACGAACAACGCTGGATGGAAAACGCCGTGCCACGCCTGCCGCCGCCCAACTGCGCGCCCTTGCTCGATATCCGTCGTATGCGAGGCGCCAGTGACTGCCATGCCTGCGGACGTTGCAGCGGACAACGCGGCTCGGTTCAGCTGATCGCGCGCTCCAGCAACCAAGAGATTCTTCGTGCGACGGCGCAGACGCTTTCACCGTGGGACGCGCGCTTATTGCTGTTCGGCGTTATCGGTCTGGCCATGGGTGCGTTTCAGTGGACGGTCAGTCCATGGTTCGTTGCCCTTAAACAAACCCTCGCCCAATGGCTGGTCGAACACGACCAACTCTGGGCCCTTGAGGACAACGCGCCCTGGTGGCTGCTGACCCATTACCCGCAGCTCAACGACAGCTTCAGCTGGCTCGACGGTTTCAGCATCGTCGCTTACTTGAGTTTGAGTTCGATGGTGTTGGGCACAGCGTTGATGATCCTTCTGCGCCTGACGGCTCGACTGGCGCAAGATCCTGCACTGTATTGGCCCCTGGCGCTGACACTCACGCCCTTGGGTGGTGCGGGATTGTTTCTCGGGCTGTCGGCCACAACGGTGAAATTGCTGCGCTATGAAGGTCTGCTACTGGAGTGGGTACAACCGGCCAGGGCTTGTCTGTTAATGGCCGCGATGGGGTGGAGCCTGTTGCTGGGTTGGAAACGGCTGGACCGCGAAGGCCTTTCCCAGGTTCGTCGCTGTGCTGGCAGCACTTGCCTGCTACTCGCCATCGGCTTGGTAGGGTTCGACTGGTGGTTGCAGTTCTGGGGCTGGTCCTGAGCGCCCTCATCCACAACCACCAACCCGAATTACCTAGACTTTAAAACGCGCCACCGTCTGGTGCAGCGCCCCGGCCATCTGCGCCAAATCGTGACCTGCGGTGTGAGTATGTTGGGCACCCAGCAAGACCTGCTCTGACAAGTTGCGAATCCCCATCAGATTGCGATCCACCTCACGCGCCACCAATGCCTGCTCCTCCGTAGCGCTGGCAATCATCATGTTGCGCTCGTTGATCTGCGAGATCGACCGGGTGATTTCATCCAATGCATCGCCCGACCGTTGCGCCACTTCCAGGGTGGCCCGCACCAGGTTGCTGCTGCTTTGCATGGCCGTCACCGCATGCCCGGTATCGAGACGAATGTTGCCGATCATCTGCTCGATTTCCTGGGTGGACTCTTGAGTGCGATGCGCCAGGGCGCGTACTTCATCGGCGACCACGGCAAAACCGCGTCCGGCATCACCGGCACGAGCCGCTTCAATGGCCGCGTTAAGGGCCAGCAAATTGGTCTGCTCGGCGATGCTGCGAATCACGTCCAGCACCTTGCTGATGTCCTGCACCCGGCCCGCCAGTTGCTCGATGCGCTGTGAGGTGTCGGTGACCCCATCGGCCAGTGCGCCGATTGAAACCACGGTTTCCTGAACCTGTTCACGCCCGCGTTGCGCGGTTTGCTCGGACTGCCGCGAGGCCTCGGAGGTGCTGACCGCATTGCGCGCCACTTCATCGACCGCCGCGGTCATCTGGTTCACGGCGGTGGCCGCCTGCTCGATCTCCAGCCCTTGCAATTGCAGGTTGCTGCTGGTCTGGCTGCTGACCGCACTCAGCTCTTCGGAGGAACTGGCCACCTGGTCCACCGACATCGCGATGTGCCTGACCATGGCATTCAGACTTTGCTGCATCTGATGCATGTTCATCATCACGCTGCCGCCGGCACTTGAGTTCACGGGTACCTGAATCGTCAGGTCGCCTTGAGCGATCTGACTTAAAAACCGTGCGGCATCATCCGGCTCGCCGCCCAATGGACGGGTCACACTGCGCGTGACGATCACCGCCGCGGCGATGACCAGCGCCACACAGAACAAAAACAACCCGAGCATATTGCGCCGGGCATCGCTGTACAGTGCCTGCGCCGACTGCTCCCGGTCGGCGAATATTTTGCCTTGCAGCGCCATCAACTGATCCAGGCTGCCATAAACCTCGCGTTCGGCCGGCACGACCTTTTGTTTCAGCTGTGCCATGGCGTCATCGAAAGCCCCTTGCCGGATCAACACCTGCACTTGAGTGAACGCCGCCACGTAGGCTTCACGATTCTTCTTCAACGCGGCATAAGCGGTTTTGCCCTCTGGCAAATAGAACAATGGTTCAAGCGTATCGAGTGCCTTGGTAATCCGTTTCTTGGTAGCGTCGATTGACTGCTGCACCTGCTGATTATCTTTATCGATCAGTAGATCCCGGGTGTTCCTGGCGTTATCACGCACGCCGGTGGCGATGACCATGATCGGATCGATCTTCGGCCAGTCCTGCTTGACGATTACTACCGCCTGTTCCTTGAGCGTTGCCAGATCGTGCAACGCATAAAACGCCATGCCCATCAGCGCCAACGGCGCGATGGCAAAGCCGATGACGATACGTTGTGCTGTCGTTAATTTGGCCATATCAAATGCTCCCTGTTTGATACCTGCCGATTGGCAGCGCATTTGAAAACCTAATGATGGATGTCACCGTTAAACGTTGATTCGCAGCCACGGTTACCCCCGTAACACGAAAGCGGGAAACAGCTCGCGCATGGTTTCCCATAAGTCAGGTAGCAAGGCTTGTGCCGAAACACTCGGCAGCAGCGGATCGAACATCCGCTCGGTGCGGACCAACTGCACGGCGAAGCGTTTGACGCCGAGTTCGCTCAAGCGCTTGGCGAGGATCAGCAGACGCACCGGTTCAAACAGATGCCAATGCACGGTGGTGCGACATTCGTAGTCGACACCGCTGGCCAGCAGATGCTCAAGGCTGCGCCAGTTGGCCGTTCCGCTGCCTTCGACCCGGGTGATCGCCTGGCAATCCTCGGGCAACGCCTTGACATCGAAACCGACCCAATCGGCCCCGACCAGTGCCTTGGCGAACGCCGCGGGTTTGATGCCGGCGCTGTGCAAACCGATACGAAATCCCATCGCCCGCACCTCCTCCATGGCGCCGAGCAAACCGTCCTGCAGGGTCGGCTCACCGCCACTGAACACCACCGCATCGAGCAGGTCCTGACGCCGTTTCAGAAACGCCAGCACCCGCCGCCAATCCACTTCGTCTGTGCCACGAGGCGGGATCAACTGCGGGTTATGGCAGTAACGACAACGCCAGGCGCAACCCTGGCAAAAAAGCACGCAGGCGAGCTGTCCCGGATAGTCGATAGTGGTCAGGGGCACCATGCCCCCGACCCGTAGCGTTCGACTCACTGGCGCCCGGCCAGTGCCGCGCTTTCAGTGAAGTGCACCCGCTCGCGGTGCTCCGACTGTTTGCCTGGATTGAACGCCGACACAGGGCGGTGATAGCCCATCACCCGGGTCCAGACTTCGCAGCGTTGACGTTGAGCCTGGGGCAGTGTTTGCGATGCAGTCATGGTGAAGCTCCTTGCGGTTGAGTGGATCGAAATCAATGAACGGTGCCGAGCTTCTGTTCTTGCAGCAGCAAGACCTCGTCGCATTTGGGGCAGAACTCATGCTCGCCATCGAGGTAGCCGTGCACCGGGCAGATGGAGAACGTCGGGGTCACGGTCAGGTACGGCAGGCGGAAGCGGCCAAGGGCTTTGCGCACCAGTTGCTTGCACGCCTCGGTCGAGGAAATCCGCTCGGCCATGTACAGATGCAAGACGGTACCGCCGGTGTATTTGCATTGCAGTTCGTCCTGAAGTTCCAACGCCTCGAAGGGGTCTTCGGTGTAGCCCACGGGCAGTTGGGAGGAGTTGGTGTAATACGGCGCCTGCACGCTGCCGGCCTGGAGAATGCCGGGGTAACGCTTGAGGTCTTCCTTGGCGAAGCGGTAAGTCGTGCCCTCGGCCGGCGTCGCTTCAAGGTTGTACATGTGGCCGGTTTCTTCCTGGAACCGCAGCAACGTGGCGCGCACATGATCGAGCATCTTCAAAGCGAACTGGCGGCCCTGCTCGGTGTGCATGCCCTCCTCGTCGCCGGTGAAATTGCGCAGCATTTCATGCATGCCGTTGAGGCCGATGGTGGAAAAATGGTTGCGCAGGGTTCCGAGGTATCGCTTGGTGTACGGGTACAAACCGGCATCCATGTGGTGCTGAATCACCTTGCGCTTGACCTCCAGGCTTTCCATCGCCAGTTCCATCAGTGTGTCCAGGCGCTGCAGCAAACCGCTGGTATCACCCTTGAACACATAGCCCAGCCGAGCGCAGTTGATGGTGACAACGCCGAGCGACCCGGTCTGTTCCGCTGAGCCGAACAAGCCGCCACCACGCTTGAGCAACTCGCGCACATCCAGCTGCAAACGGCAGCACATCGAGCGCACCTGATTGGGTTGCAGGTCAGAATTGAGGAAGTTCTGGAAATACGGCAGGCCGTACCGCGCGGTCATCTCGAACAGACGATCGGCGTTTTCACTGTCCCACGGAAAGTCATGGGTGATGTTGTAGGTCGGGATCGGAAAGGTGAACACCCGCCCTTTCGCGTCGCCGGCCTGCATCACTTCGATGTAAGCGCGGTTGAGCAGCTCCATTTCGGCTTGCAGGTCACCATAGGCAAACGGCATTTCTTCACCGCCGATGACGGGTATCTGCTCACGCAAATCCTGGGGGCAAACCCAGTCGAAGGTCAGGTTGGTAAATGGCGTCTGCGTGCCCCAGCGTGACGGTACGTTGAGGTTGTAGATGAACTCCTGGATCGCCTGGCGCACTTCCTGAAAACTCAGTTGATCCTTGCGCACATAGGGCGCCAGATAGGTGTCGAACGAGCTGAATGCCTGGGCGCCGGCCCATTCGTTTTGCAGGGTGCCGAGAAAATTCACCATCTGCCCCAAGGCACTGCTCAAGTGCTTTGGCGGACCGGCTTCGACACGCCCCGGCACACCGTTGAGCCCTTCGTGCAACAGGGTGCGCAGCGACCAGCCGGCGCAGTAACCGGCGAGCATGTCGAGGTCGTGCACATGCAAATCCGCCTCACGGTGGGCCTGGCCTATGGCCTCGCTGTACACCTCGTCCAGCCAGTAGTTGGCAGTGACCTTGCCCGACACGTTCAACACCAGTCCGCCCAGTGAATACCCCTGATTGGCGTTGGCCTGGACCCGCCAGTCTTCACGGTCCAGGTATTCGTTCATCGAAGTCGCCACCTCGACCATGGTCCGGCGGTCGCGGCGCAAGCGCCCGTGCTGTTCGCGGTAGACGATGTAGGCACGCATGGCGAGGAAATATCCGGCGTCCATCAACACCCGTTCAACGCGGTCCTGGATTTGCTCGACATGGAGTCTTGGCAAACCTTCGAGCCTGGCCAATACCGCGTTGAGCAAGCCTTCGACCTCAACCTCGGCGTACTCCCCCGTCGCCTTGCCGGCGGCGATCAATGCCTGACGGATTTTGTCGGCATCGAAGGCGACCTGACTGCCATCGCGTTTGTGCAAGCGGTTACATCCTACTGCGATCAGCGTGCTTTGCATTTGGCCTCCAGATACTACATATAGATGTTTATAGATAAATAAACACAACATGCAGTGAAGACTACGGACAAAGGGCTGATCTGCAATTGATCGACATCAAGATTTCCCGGCGAAAAAACGTCCGATGACGGCAGAAGAAAATCTAATGTGGGAGCGAGCCTGCTCGCGATGACTGCAGCACGCTCAACATTGATGTCGATTGTTCTACCGCTATCGCGAGCAGGCTCGCTCGCACATTGATTTGCTGTGTTTTACAGATCAGCTCAACCGCCACTCATGTTCATGAACCGTACAATCTGCACCTCCCCTTCGGGGCTGAAATCGTGGCGCAACGGCTTGCCGCGCAAGGCCTTCTGCACAGCATTGATCACGGGCTGATCATCCAGCGGATAACGCCGCAGCAATCCTTTTAAATCCAGGGCATCGTCCTGCCCCAAACACAGCAACAGCTTCCCTTCAACGGTCATCCGTACCCGGTTGCAGCTGCCGCAGAAGTTGTGGCTGTTGGGTGAGATGAAACCGATCCGGGTCTCCGGATGGCGTTCCAGTCGCACATAGCGTGCCGGTCCGCCGCTGTTTTCAGTGCTGTCGAGTAACCGATGCTGGCTGGCGATCAGCGACCGAACCTCGTCGCTGGAACAAAACGATTCACCCCGGGAACGCCCGACATCGCCCAAGGGCATTTCCTCGATGAAACTGATATCGATGCGCTGGTCGATGGCGTACTGCACCAACGCCGGGACTTCATCAAAGTTGCGGCCCTTCATCACCACGCAGTTGAGTTTGATCCGCTCGAACCCCGCGTCCCGTGCTGCCTCAATGCCGTTGAGCACTTGATCGAGATCGCCAATGCGGGTGATCGCGCGAAACTTCTGCCTGTCCAGACTATCGAGGCTGATGTTCATCCGCTTCACCCCGGCATCGACCAACGGCCGGGCCAGACGGCCCAGCTGCGAGCCGTTGCTGGTCATCACCAATTCGCGCAAACCGGGCAACGCGGCGATGTTGCGACAAAGTTCGACAATGCCCGGACGAATCAGCGGCTCGCCGCCGGTCAGGCGAATCTTGCGTACACCCAGGCCAACGAACAGCGTTGCCAAACGCTGCAACTCTTCAAGGGTGAGCACCTGCTGACGCGGCAGGAAGGTCATGTTTTTCGCCATGCAATACACACAGCGAAAATCACAGCGGTCCGTCACCGACATCCGCAGATAATCAATCTGCCGTCCAAAGCCATCCTGCATTACAGCGTTCATCACATCTCCCGGTTTACCTTGATGCTCACTGCACCAGCGGTGAGTCGGCGCCCTGCAGATGGATACCGCGAATATCCGCCGCACCGATCAGGGTTTGCAGGTATTGCACCAGGGCTTTTTGCCAGACGCCTTGCTGCAACTGCGTGCGAATCGCCGTCGACACCACTTCATAGGGCAACGGCATGCCTTCGATCCGCTGATCGACACTGACCACATGCCAGCCGTAGCGACTTTCCAGCGGTTTGCTGGCCAGGCCCGGTGCCAGAGTGAACAACTGACGTTCCAGTTCAGGCACGGTCTGGCCCTTACTGATCTGCCCCAAAGAACCACCCTGGGCCTTCGACGGGCAGGCCGAATAGTTCACCGCCAGTTCGGCGAAAGTGCCGGGGAATTCATCCAGACGTTGCAGCAGGATTTCCGCCTGAACATGCGCAAGGCTGCGCGCCTCGACATCGTCCGGCGCACATTCGAGCAGGATGTGCCGCACCGCAAGCAACGGAGCACTGTGGAAGCGCCCGCGATTGTTTTCGTAGTAACGCAGACTCGACTCCTCGTCGCACTGCGGCACCTTCACCTCACGTTCGAGCAACAAGCGAGTGGCCGCTTCTTCTTCGTTCTCGCCAGCACCGATCTCCATCGATACGCCGAGTTCGGCAATGCGCTGCTGCAACAACTCGCGGATCACCAGTGCCCGGGCGGCCAAGTACACCGCTTCTTCGCGGCTTTCGGCCGGGTGATATTGCAGCTCCTGGGCCATCGCTTCCGGCGTAATCGACACCTCGTTGACGCTGATGATCGGCCACTCCTGTTCACTGCTGGCGATCAACTGCGCCGGGGCGTCATCGGCCCCTGCGGGCTCAACCGGCAGCGCTTCGAACTGCGCCTCTGCGACCGGCGCCATGTCGAGAACGGCCTCCGCTTTTTTTGAAGAACCGCAGCCACCGCCGCCCCCATTACCGCCACCACATCCGCATCCACCTGACATGATTGTCTCCTCAGTACTTCTGACGAACGATTTGATAACGGCGCCCCAGGTACCAGATCGGTGCGCTGATCATGTGTACGAGACGGGTGAAGGGGAACAGCACAAACAGGGTCAAACCGAGAAACACATGCAGCTTGTAGATCAGCCCAACCGGCGCGATGGCCGCCGCTGCTTCCACCGGACGCAACAACACGGTGTTCTGTGCCCAATCGGCGAGCATCACCATCACCGAGCCGTCCATATGCGCGGTGGACGCAACGATCGTCAGCAGCCCCAGCAGCAACTGCGCCAGCAGCACCAGCAGAATCAGAATGTCCGAGGGGCTGGACGTGGCGCGGACCCGTGGATCGGTCAGCCGCCGATTGACCAGCATCAGCAAGCCAATCAGGCACAACAGACCAAAGAAGCCACCGGACACCATCGCCAGCAACTGCTTGTTCTCAGTGCTGATCACGTGGTGATAAACCGACGCAGGGGTCAGCAGGCCGACAAAGTGTCCGGCCAGTACGAACAACACACCGATGTGGAAGAAGTTGCTCGCCACGCGCATGCCGCGCTGATTGAGCATCTGGCTCGAGCCGGCCTTCCAGGTGTACTGCGACAGATCAAAACGCGCCCAGCTGCCAATCAGGCAAATCGCCAGGGCGACGTAGGGATAGACCCCGAACAACAACAGGTTCCATTTAGACATTGCCTACCTCCTTGGCCGGCACGGCGGCCAACCCTTCATGCTGAAAATCCACCCAGTGCAACGGCACCGCGCTTTCTTCCCGGGCCTTGCCCGGTGCGCTTGGCAGTCCACTGCAACGGTCCTGCTGTTCGGCCTGGAGAAAGTCCACGGCCTCCTCTTCCCAGATCTTGTCGAGGGCTTCCAGGGAGTCGTCGCGCGGCTCCGCCGCCACCTGCGCCCGCAGGTCGGCCACCGCTTGATGCGGCTCGGCCCCGGCAATTTGCAGCAGCGCCCGGAAGCAGCTGGCATAGGCGCTTTCGCGCTCTTCCAGACGTGCGGCGAGCAAGGCCAGCAAGTGCGAAACATCCGCCAGGCCCTCCCGGGCCTCGATGTCTTCGCGGGTGGACAGGAACTCCAGGTACAGCGGGATGTAATCGGGCAGCTCTTTGACGCCGATGGCAAAACCGGCTTCTTCGTATTGCGCCATCATGTCGACCATCGCCTGGCCGCGATCGCGGGATTCGCCATGCACGTGCTCGAACAAGAGCAGCGACAGCGAGCGGCCTCGACCGAACAGCGCACCGTAGTGTTCCTGCCCATCCATCAGGTCATTGGCGCAGATCAACTCCAACAATTCGAACAACGCACCCCGTTGCTTCGGGCTGATTTCCCGTGACTGGATGATCGCTTGCTCGAGTTCGTCGCGACCGCCAATCAGTGTCTCGGTCGGGTAATCGAGCAGCAGCGAAATCACTTTGAGAATTTGCATGCTCATTCCTCCCACAACTGGACGGTTTTCAGGATGTCGCGGCGGTTGGCTTTCTTCGCACCGAACATGTTGGTGTCGGAGCTGCCGCTGCAGCCGCTACCAAAGCTGAAACCGCAACCGGAGCGCTCGGCAAAGGCGTCGCTCATAGCGTCTTCACGGTGGGCGCTCGGTACCACAAAGCGGTCTTCGTAGTTGGCGATTGCCAGGTAGCGATACATCTCCTCGACCTGGGCCACACTCAGGCCGACATCCGCCAGCACCTGCAGGTCCTGCACGCCGTCGACTTGCTCGGAACGTTTGTAGGCGCGCATCGCCAGCAAACGTTTAAGCGCACGCTTGACCGGCTTTTCATCACCCGCCGTCAGCAGGTTCGCCAGGTACTTCAGGGGAATACGCAGGCTGTCGACATCCGGGATCACCCCGTTCATGCCGACGGTGCCGGCAGTGGCAGCGTTCTGGATCGGCGACAGTGGCGGCACGTACCAGACCATCGGCAAGGTGCGGTATTCCGGGTGCAGCGGCAGCGCGAGTTTCCAGTCCACGGCCATTTTGTAGACCGGCGAACGCTGAGCGGAATCGATCACCGATTGCGGTACGCCATCGGCCAGGGCCTGACGAATCACTGCCGGATCGTTCGGATCGAGGAAGATCTCCAGTTGTTTCTCGTACAGGTCCTGCTCATTGGCGGTGCTCGCCACTTCGCTGATGCGGTCGGCGTCATACAGCAGCACGCCGAGGTAGCGGATGCGCCCGACGCAGGTTTCCGCGCAAACGGTCGGCATCCCGGCTTCGATACGCGGGTAGCAGAAGATGCATTTCTCGGACTTACCGCTTTTCCAGTTGAAATAGATCTTCTTGTACGGGCAGCCGCTGATGCACATCCGCCAGCCACGGCATTTTTCCTGGTCGATCAGGACGATGCCGTCTTCTTCACGCTTGTAGATCGCACCGCTCGGGCACGACGCCGCGCACGTCGGGTTGAGGCAGTGCTCGCACAGGCGCGGCAAATACATCATGAACGTGTTTTCGTACTCGCCGTAAATGTCCGCCTGAATCTTGTCGAAGTTCTTGTCCTTGCGACGTTTGGCGAATTCGGTGCCGAGGATTTCTTCCCAGTTCGGGCCCCACTCGATTTTTTCCATGCGCTTGCCGGAGATCAGCGAACGCGGACGCGCGGTGGGTTGATGCTCGCCCAGCGGCGCGGTGTGCAGGTGCTGGTAATCGAAGTCGAACGGTTCGTAGTAGTCGTCGAGGCTCGGCAGGTCCGGGTTGGCGAAAATGTTCGCCAACACGCGGAATTTACCGCCGATGCGCGGGTTGATCGTGCCGTTGGCGTTGCGGATCCAGCCGCCCTTCCACTTGTCCTGGTTTTCCCATTCTTTCGGGTAGCCGATCCCGGGTTTTGATTCGACGTTGTTGAACCAGGCGTATTCCATGCCTTCGCGGCTGGTCCAGACGTTTTTGCAAGTGATCGAACAGGTGTGGCAACCGATGCATTTGTCCAGGTTCAGAACCATGCCGATTTGTGAGCGAATCTTCATCTCAGTTCTCCTCAATATCGGTCGGCAGCGGACGTGGCAGGTCATCGCCACTTGAACCATCGAGCCAGTCGACTTTGGACATTTTGCGCACCACGACGAATTCATCGCGGTTGCAACCGACCGTGCCGTAATAGTTGAAACCGTAGGCCTGTTGGGCATAGCCGCCGATCATGTGGGTCGGTTTGAGCACGACGCGGGTGACCGAGTTGTGGTGGCCGCCACGGGTCTTGGTGGTTTCCGAACCTGGCACGTTCACGATCCGTTCCTGTGCGTGATACATCATCACCATGCCGTCCTTGACGCGCTGGCTGACCACCGCCCGGGCGGTCAGTGCACCGTTGACGTTGAAGCACTCGATCCAGTCGTTGTCCTCGATGCCGGCGCTTTTCGCGTCGTTCTCCGAGAGCCAGACAATCGGCCCGCCACGGCTGAGGGTCAGCATCAGCAGGTTGTCGCTGTAGGTGCTGTGAATGCCCCATTTCTGGTGTGGGGTGATCCAGTTCAGGACGATTTCCTTGTGGCCGTTGCTGCGCTTGCCTTTCACCCCTTCGATGGTGCGGGTGTTGACCGGCGGGCGATAACTCATCAGTTGCTCGCCGAACGCCTGCATCCACGGGTGATCCTGGTAAAACTGCTGGCGACCGGTGATGGTGCGCCACGGGATCCCTTCGTGAACGTTGGTGTAGCCGGCGTTGTAGCTGACGTGATCGTCTTCGAGGCCCGACCAGGTCGGGCTGGATATGATCTTGCGCGGCTGTGCCTGAATGTCGCGAAAACGAATCGCCTCGTGGGCCTTGGACAGCGCCAGGTGGCTGTGATCGATGCCGGTAAATTCCGAGAGCGCGGCCCAGGCCTTGACCGCAACCTGGCCGTTGGTTTCCGGCGCCAGGGACAGAATCACTTCAGCGGCATCAATGGCCGTGTCGATTTTCGGACGGCCGTGACTGATACCGGCATCGCCTTCTTTGTGATTGAGTTCACCGAGGAATTTCACTTCGTCTTCGGTGTTCCAGTTGATGCCCTTGCCGCCGTTGCCGTGTTTTTCCAGCAATGGCCCGAGAGATGAGAACTGTTTGTAGATGTTCGGGTAGTCACGCTCCACCACGTGCAGATTCGGTGCGTTTTTGCCTGGCACCGGTGCCACGCCGGCGCTTTTCCAGTCGGTGCCGCCAAACGGCTGGGCCAGTTCGCCGACGCTGTCGTGCATCAGCGGGATGGTCACCAGATCCTTTTCAACGCCCAGATGCCCTTCGGACATGCTGGAAAACGCCTTGGCGATGCCTTTGTAGATTTCCCAGTCGGAACGCGATTCCCACGCCGGGTCGATCGCTGCCGACAACGGGTGAATGAACGGGTGCATGTCCGAGGTGTTCATGTCGTCTTTTTCGTACCAGGTCGCGGTCGGCAACACGATGTCGGAATAGACACAGGTCGAGGACATGCGGAAGTCCAGCGTAGTGACCAGATCAAGCTTGCCGATGGCGCCCTCATCCACCCATTCGGCTTCTTCAGGTTTGCAATCGCCGACCTGGCCGATGTCTTCGTTCATCACCCCGTTTTTGGTGCCGAGCAGGTACTTGAGCATGTACTCGTGGCCCTTGCCCGAGGAGCCCAGCAGGTTGGAACGCCAGATGAACATGTTGCGCGGGAAGTTGACCGGGCTGTCCGGCTGTTCGCAGGAGAAGCGCAGCGAACCGTCCTGCAGCGACTTGACCACGTAGTCTTTCGGGTCCATGCCGGCCGCCGCCGCGTCACGGCAAATGTGCAAAGGGTTAGTGTTGAGTTGCGGTGCGCTGGGCAACCAGCCGGCGCGTTCGGCGCGGATGTTGTAGTCCAGGGCATGCTCGGGGAATTTTGATTTATCGGCCAATGGCGAGAGCACGTCGTGCATGCTCATTTTCTCGTGACGCCATTGCGAGCTGTGGGCGTAGAAGAAGCTGGTGCCGTTCATTTGGCGAGGCGGACGGTTCCAGTCCAGGCCGAATGCCAGGGGCAGCCAGCCGCATTGCGGACGGAGTTTTTCCTGGCCTACGTAGTGCGCCCAACCGCCACCGGTCTGGCCGACACACCCGCAGAGCATGAGCATGTTGATCAGCCCGCGGTAGTTCATGTCCATGTGGTACCAGTGGTTCATCGCCGCGCCGACGATGATCATCGAGCGACCCTTGGTCTTGTCGGCGTTATCGGCGAACTCACGGGCAATCTGGATGGCTTTCTCACGGCTGACGCCAGTGATCTGCTCCTGCCACGCCGGCGTACCCGGTACAGAAGCGTCGTCGTAGTCCTTGGCCACATTATCGCCACCGAGGCCGCGATCAATGGCCAGGTTGGCAGCCGACAGGTCGAACACGGTGGCGACTTTGGCCACGCTGCCGTCCGCCAGCACCACGCTGTGAACCGGCACGCGGCGGTATTGCACGGCATCGCCGGCCACGTGCTGGAAGTGCTCGTGGGACTCGCCGGCAAAATACGGGAACGCCACTTCGGCAACGTCACCGCCAATCAGGCTCAGTTTCAGATCGATCTCACGGCCTTCGCCACCTTCACGAGGCAGGATGTTCCACTTGCCCTTCTCGCCCCAGCGATAACCGATGGAACCCTGAGGCGAAACCAGTTCGCCGCTGACGTCGAGGGCGATGGTTTTCCATTCCGGGTTGTTTTCCTGGCCGAGGTTGTCGGTCAGGTCGCTGGCGCGCAGGAAACGGTCCGGCTGATAACCGGCGCCCGGTGCCTTGTCGACCATTTGCTTGAGCAGCACCAGCACCGGCAGATCGGTGAAACGCTTGGCGTAGTCGGTGAAATAGGCGCTCGGTTTGTCCAGGTGGAATTCTTTGAAGATCACATGGTTGAACGCCTGCGCCAGCGCCGCGTCAGTGCCTTGCTTAGGGTTCAGCCACAGGTCGGTGAGCTTGGCGACTTCCGAGTAGTCCGGGGTGATCGCCACGGTCTTGGTGCCCTTGTAGCGGACTTCGGTAAAGAAGTGCGCGTCCGGGGTACGGGTTTGCGGGACGTTGGAGCCCCAGGCAATGATGTAGTTGGAGTTGTACCAGTCGGCCGATTCCGGCACGTCGGTCTGTTCGCCCCAGACCATCGGCGAGGCCGGCGGCAAGTCGCAGTACCAGTCGTAGAAGCTCAGACAGGCGCCACCGATCAGCGACAGGTAACGCGAGCCTGCGGCATAGCTGACCATCGACATGGCCGGGATCGGCGAGAAGCCGACGATCCGGTCCGGGCCGTATTGCTTGATCGTATAGACGTTGGCCGCGGCAATGATCTCGTTGACTTCCTCCCAGTTGGAGCGGATGAAGCCACCCATGCCACGCTTGCTTTTATAGGAGTCGGCCTTGGCCTTGTCCTCGACGATGCTGGCCCAGGCTTCCACTGGCGCCATGGTCTGCCGCGCATCGCGCCAGAGCTTGAGCAATGGCTTGCGGATTTTCGGGTACTTGAGCCGGTTGGCGCTGTAGATGTACCAGCTGTAACTGGCACCACGCGGACAGCCACGGGGCTCATGGTTCGGCAGATCGTTACGGGTACGCGGGTAGTCGGTCTGCTGGGTTTCCCAGGTGATCAGGCCGTTCTTGACGTAGATTTTCCACGAGCAGGAACCGGTGCAGTTCACCCCGTGGGTGGAACGCACGATCTTGTCGTACTGCCAGCGCGAACGGTAGACGTTCTCCCAGTCACGCGACTCTTTGCGGGTCTCGCCATGACCGTCGGAAAACTCGTTTTGCTTGCGGTTGAAAAACCGCAATTGATCCAGTAAATGACTCACGGTGTAGTCCTCTCAGGCTTTGTCGCGGGGTCTGTGCCCCGCCCACGCAATGGTTGGATGCAGCTCGGCTCAGCAGGGTGTCGCGGCGCCTTTGCGCGCGTACCACCACCAGGTCACCACGATGCAGCTCAGGTAAAAGCCGACGAACATGTAGAAGGCCATCTCCGGGCCGCCGGTCTGGGCCATCGAAGTGCCGAAGGATTTGGGAATAAAGAACGCGCCGAAGGCGCCCATGGCCGAACTGAAGCCCAGGACCGCAGCTGATTCTTTGCCGGCATCCTTGAGCGCTTGTTCGCGCACGGCGGCTGGTTTGCCGGCCGAGGCTTTTTCATGCTGGGTGCGGAAGATCACCGGGATCATGCGGAAGGTGGAACCGTTGCCGACGCCGGTGGTGATGAACAGCAGCATGAACATACCGAGGAAGCCGTAGAAGTTACCGCCCTGGCCGCTTTGCGGCAGAAAGTGCAGAACACCGAAGACCATCACGATCATCAGCACGAAGTTCCACAAGGTCACCTTCGCACCGCCGAGCTTGTCCGCCAGCCAGCCGCCCAATGGACGCACCAGCGCACCCACCAACGGGCCGAGGAAAGCGAACTTCAAGGCAATGACGTCAGGGAACGAGGTTTTGATCAGCAGCGGAAACGCGGCGGAGAAACCGATGAACGAACCGAAGGTCGCCAGGTACAACCAGCACATCAGCCAGTTGTGTTTGCGTTTGAAGATCACCGCCTGTTCGCTGAACGAGGCCCGTGCACTGGACAGATCATTCATGCCAAACCAGGCCAGCACGGTCACCAGGACAATAAACGGCACCCAGATGAAGCCGGCGTTCTGCAACCACAACTGGCCGCCGTCCGGCAGTGCTTGCGGCGAGCCGCCCATGAAACCGAACACACCGAAGGTAATCACCAGCGGCACACAGAACTGCATCACCGAGACGCCCAGGTTACCCAGCCCCGCGTTGAGGCCAAGGGCCGTGCCCTGCTGCGACTTCGGATAGAAGAAACTGATGTTGGACATGCTCGACGCGAAGTTGCCGCCACCAAAACCGCAGAGCAACGCAATCAACACGAACACGCTGTAGGAGGTGCTCGGGTCCTGCACGGCGAAGCCCATCCAGATCGATGGCAGCAACAGCGACGCGGTGCTCAGGGCGGTCCAGCGACGGCCACCGAAGATCGGCACCATAAAGGAATAGAAGACCCGCAAGGTCGCCCCGGACAGCCCCGGCAACGCCGCCAGCCAGAACAGCTGGTCGGTGGTGAAGGAGAAACCGATGGCGTTCAAACGCACGATCACCGTGCTCCAGACCATCCACACCGCAAAGGCCAGCAGCAACGCAGGAATGGAAATCCACAAGTTGCGCGTGGCGGTCTGTTTGCCGCTACTTCCCCAGAACGCGGGGTCCTCGGGGCGCCAGTCATGAATGACCGGGCCTTTGTCAGGCTTTTGCAGAACGGACATGTTCTTCTCCTAGGGCAATGCTGGAAATCGGGGACGGTGTCAGCAGCGGCGCTTTACCCAGCACCGGGCTTTTGCGTATTTCGCTGAAGTACATCCAGGTGAGGGAGACCCAGACCACGCCGTACATCAACATGAAGCAGGAAGAGCGCACGCCGGTGAGGTCCACCAGGGCGCCGAACAGGATTGGCAACACGAAGCCGCCCAGGCCACCGGCGAGGCCGACGATGCCGGACACCGCACCCATGTTTTTCGGGTAGTCATTGGCGATGTATTTGAAGACCGAGGCCTTGCCGAACGCGAAGGCGATGCCCATGACGAACAGCAGTACGGTGAACAGCGCGGGGTTGAGGCCGATGTGAAAATCCACCGGGCCGTTGATCGTTTGCACTTGCAGTTGGGTCTGGGGATACGAGAGCAGGAACAGGCAGATCCAGCTGATCCACAACACCCACCAGGTCACGCTTTGCGCACCCCAGCGATCCGACATCCAGCCACCGACCGCACGCAGCACGCCACCGGGCAGGGAAAAACAGGCCGCCAGCAGCGCCGCGCTTTGCAGGCTGAAACCGTATTCCTGCACGTAGTATTTGGTCATCCACAGCGCCAGGGCGACATAACCACCGAAGACGATCGAGTAGTACTGGCAGTAGCGCCACACGGCCGGGTCCTTCAGCGAACTCAATTGCTCACGCAACGTGGCGCCCGAAGCGCTGCGGTGGTTTTTGTTCTCGGCGCTGAGGAACCAGAACAACAGCGCGGTGATAAATAGAATCGCGCTGAAAACTTTCGGCACCAACTGCCAACTGCCGGCAGCGATCAATGCCGGGGCCAGAAACTTGGTCACCGCGGCTCCGGCGTTACCGGCGCCGAAGATGCCCATGGCGAAGCCCTGATTCTCCTTGTCGAACCATTTGGCGACGTAGGCAATCCCCACCGAGAACGAGCCGCCGGCCAGGCCGACGAACAAGCCCAGCACCAGGAACTGCCAATAGGCGGTGGCGTGACTGATCAGGTACAGCGGCGCGACGCAGGCCAGCATCAGCAGGAAGAACACGCTGCGCCCACCAAAGCGGTCGGTCAGCAGCCCCAGTGGCAGACGCACCAGCGAACCGGTCAGCACCGGCGTCGCGGCCAGCAGGCCGAACTGGGTTTCGTTGAGCTGGAGAAGGTCCTTGATCGGCACCCCGAGCACGGCAAACATCATCCAGACCATGAAGCAGACAGTGAAGGCCAATGTGCTCATGCCCAGCACCAGGCCTTGTCGTACACGGGGTTCGGTCACAATGCTCTCCAGTCAGTTAGCCATGGCGGCAGACTAGAGAGGCCAACCCCGCAAAAACTTGACCTACGTCAACGAAGCCCATGGGGGCATAGGCCTATGCTTGCGGGGTCTACCTCTAAGGAGGTAGTACAGAAGAACCCTGAAACCGTTTGTTTATCAGTGTCTTAAGGTTTTTCGCCACGGTTTTTGCTGACAAGGATCAGTCGACAACTCTTTAGAGGTAGCGCGCCCGGGATCGGCGGCAAAACCCTGACCTGGGGTTCCACATGCTCTGTTTTCCTGAAATTGTCCGGGACCTGCGCTGATGATGCGCTGGTTGCGCAGCTCCCTGCCCGCTCGCGCCGGGCTGGCCGTGATCCTGATCGCCGTGCTCGCCCTTGCCAGTTCGTTGAGTGCCGGACTGATCGCCTGGTTCAGCCAGGGTGATGCGGCTGCCATCAACACCGCAGGCTCTGTGCGCATGGAGACCTACCACCTGAGCTGGAAACTGGCCGCAGGGGCAACCGGTGAAGAAATCCTCGCCATCACCGACAGCCTGCAAACCCGTCTAAACAGCCAGTCACTCAAAGCCGTGCTGGAAGATGGCCCGACCACCGCGCTGCAGATCAGCTACGGGCAAATCCAGCAACAATGGAACGAGGATTTGCGTCCGGCACTGGAGCGCGGTGATGCCGCCTATTTTCAGCTCCAGGCCCTGCCCTTCGTTGAGCAACTGAACCATTTCGTCGACTTGTTACAGCGCCAAAGCGAACAGAAGCAAGGCTGGCAACAAGTTATCCAGGGCTTGGCGCTGTTCACCACGATGATCGTCCTGCTGCTTGGGCTTTACGAACTGCAATATGGCGTGGTCACGCCCCTGAAAGAGTTGGTGGACGCGACCCAGCGTTTTCGTCGTGGCGATTTCAAGGTGCGGGTCAACCATCAGTCCCAGGACGAATTGGGCCAATTGGCCATGAGTTTCAACGCCATGGCCGAGACGATCGAAGACTCGCATCGCACCCTTGAGAGTCAGGTCCAGCAGAAAACCCTGAACCTGCAACAAGCCAATGCGGCCCTTGAATTGCTGTACCAAAGCAGTCGAAGCCTGGCTACACGCCTGGCCAATGCCGAAGGTTTGGATGAGTTGATCCGGCGCTTCCAGCAACGCCTGCCCGGCTTGCGCCTGTCGCTGTGCCTGCAAGGTCAATTGCAGGCACCGGCCCAACAGTTGCTCGCCCTGCATGGCGCCAACATCCGCGAAGTCTGCGCCAGCAGCGATTGCGCCACGTGCCAGAAGCACCATAAAGCCAGCCCGCAAACCTTCAGCATCAGCAACCAGGGCAGCGAACTGGGTGAGCTCAAGGCGCATTTTGTCGATGGACACCCGACGCAAGCCTGGGAAACCCAACTGATCCAGGCCCTGGCCAACCTGATCGGCACCTCGCTCTCGCTCAAGCGGCAACGGGAACAGGATCATCGCCTGCTGTTGCTCGACGAACGCACCATCATTGCCCGCGAGCTCCACGACTCACTGGCCCAGGCCCTGTCCTACATGAAGCTGCAAGTCAGCCGCCTGCAGACCCTGATGCGTCGTGGCGAACCGGTCGAGACCCTGGAGAACGTCACCGCCGAACTGCGCGAAGGGCTGAACAATGCCTATCGCCAGTTACGCGAGTTGCTGACCACCTTTCGCTTGCAGATTCACGATGCGGGGCTGGTGCAGGAGCTCAAGGACACCGCCGAAGAATTCTCCCGTCGCGGGGAGTGCCAGGTGCACCTGCACGTCGACGCGCTGGCCTTTCAATTATCGGCCAGCGAACAAATCCACATTCTGCAGATCACCCGCGAGGCACTCTCCAATTGCCTGCGTCACGCCCACGCGCAAAACGCCTGGCTGCAACTGCGTCAGGACGGTGAAACCGTGAGGCTGATCGTCGAAGACGACGGGCGTGGCTTCAGCGGCAACGTCGACCAACGCGAGCATCACGGCCTGAAAATCATGGATGAGCGGGCCCGCAGCTTGCGCGGTCAACTCGAAATCGTCTCCAGGGAGCCGCAAGGCACCCGTGTCCAACTGGAATTCCAACCGGAGTTTCTGGGACAAAAAACAGAAGGTAGCGTCACATGAACCCGTCCCTGCAACACACCATCCTGCTGGTCGATGACCATCCGATGATGCGTCACGGCATCCGCCAGATGCTCGAACTCGAAAATGATTTCCTGATCGTCGGTGAAGCCAGCAACGGCGAAGAAGCGCTCGGACTGATCGAGCCGCTGCAACCGGATCTGGTATTGCTCGATAACAACATGCCGGTGATGAATGGCATTGAAACCCTCCGCCAGTTACGGGCGATGCACTACAACGGCAAGGTGCTGCTGTTTACGGTCTCGGATGCCGAAGACGATATTCGCGACGCGCTGCGTCTGGATGCCGACGGCTACCTGCTCAAGGACATGGAGCCCGAACTGTTGATTCAGTACATCCGCAATGCCTTGAACGGCGAATTGGTGATCAGCCCGGGGCTGACCCAGGTCATGGCCCAGGCACTGCGCTCACCCCAGCGCCAGACCGTGGTGGAACTGACCGAGCGTGAACGTCAGGTGCTGAAAACCATCGCCAGCGGCTTCAGCAACAAAGTCATCGGGCACAAGCTCGGCATCACTGAAGGGACGGTCAAGGTTCATGTGAAAAACCTGCTGCACAAACTCGGCTTGCGCTCGCGGGTCGAGGCCGCGGTATGGGCCATGGAGCATCTGCGCAATGCCGGATGACGGGTATGCCTCTTTGGAGGTAGACCGGCAGAGGCATAGGTCATCCGGCCGACACTCTCTACTATGAGCGTCAGCGGAGGTACGCCATGCTGATCCACCCTTCCATCGTTTTAACGTTGCGCCGTCATCATCTGTTCAGCCAACTTCCGGAGAAAATCTTCGAGGAAGTCTGCGGCCTGGCGATGCTCAAGCGCCTGAGTTGTCACAGCACACTCATGCACCAAGGGGATCCGGCCAAGCGTTTCTTCCTGCTGGTCAGCGGCCAGATCAAGTTGTATCGGCTGACCGGCGAAGGCCAGGAGAATCTGGTGGAGATCATCCAGCCGGGCCAGACCTTTGCCGAAGCTTTACTGTTCAGCCAGGCCCGTCTCTACCCGGTCAGCGCCACGGCGCTGAAAGACAGCGTACTGGTGAGTATCGAGGGCAACCACTACCGCAATGCCCTGGAAGATCAGCCGAAAGTCTGCCTGGCGATCCTGGCGAGCATGAGCGTCCACCTGCACCTGCGTCTGCGCGACATCGACACCTTGACCATGGCCAGTGCGAGCCGCCGGGTGATCAACTTCCTGTTTCAGGAACGCAACCCGGTCAGCGGTTTGATTGTGTTGCAGGTGTCCAAACGCCTGGTGGCCTCGAAGCTGGGCATTCAGCCGGAAACCTTTTCGCGGATCTTGCACCGCCTGGTGGACAGCGGCCTGATCGCGATGGAACGCCGCAACATCAGCATCCTCGCCGAAGAGGATCTCGCGGCCTTCCAATAGTCGTAATTGACCGCCGTCAATGCGCAATGCCACCGCTCTTGCACACTGAAGATGTCCATCCATGGAGAGCGCTCATGTCCCGTTCAACCTTGCCCCTGATTTACTCCTGCTCAGGCTGCTCCAACGTTGCCCAACTGGCCAATACCCTGGCCGTGCGGCTTGATCGCAGCGGACTGGCGGAAATGTCCTGCATCGTCGGGGTCGGCGGGCACGTGGCGGCGTTGGTCAACAAGGCACGCTCGGGACGGCGGATTTTTGCTTTGGATGGTTGTCCGTTGCAATGCGTCGAAAACTGCCTGAAGCAGCATGGTTTGCACGCGGATGTGCATTTGATTCTTAGCCATTACGGGTTGCGCAAACGCTTTGGCGAGGACTGTACGGAGGCGCAGGGGGATGAGTTGTTTGAAGGGATCAAACAGTTGATTGCCAGTGATGCCCGCCAGTCTGTGGAACAAATACATTCTAATGTGGGCGCGGGCTTGCTCGCGAAGGCGGACTGATATTCAACATTGATGTTGACTGACACGCCTTCGCGAGCAGGCCCGCTCTCACATTTTGACCGGCGTTTGCAGGTTCTACTGCGCCGCCAACCCCTTCCCTGCCCGCTCCAGATTGCGCCACAGCCACACAGGCAACACATCGGGATCGAGGCTGTCGATCAGGTTCTTCAGCGCCAGCCCCAACTCCGTATCCCCCTCAATCACCAAACGCCTGCGAAAGAACAACGTATCCGGATCCTCCTGACGGCTGGCCAGTAGTAAAAACTCACGCCAGTTACCACTGATGGTCACATGCGCGTTGGCGCGTTCAGCAATTCGCAACCCTTCACGGGTCAGCGTAAGAAACCAGGACAACCCCAGGTCCGGAATCCGCAAGCACAACCAGCGCCCACGCAACACTTCAAACTCGCCGTCGCGCAACGGATCCGCGAGGCAGCGATTGAGCGCCTGCTGCAACGCCAGACGTTGCACGGCAAAAGGCACCCGGCGCACCAACGGCAACAACCGGTCGGCGCCTTTGAGCAGCCACTTCTTCCGATTCACAGGCCGACCTCCTCGACGCGCAACATGCCGGCCTGGCCATGCCAGTAACCGTTACAACCGTCGACGAACACCGGCGGTGTCTCGCCCAGACGAACCCGTTGATAGGCGGCAATGACCTGCGCCATGCCTTGATAACGAGGGCTCAGTCGCAACAAATCAGCGCCGCAGGCCACCAGCCCCGCGTAATCTGCCAGGAGATTGGTCACCTCGGCCGACATCGTTTGAATGCCGTTAATGGTGAACAGTGCCTGCCCTTCCTGACTGGTCAGCGGCAGGCCGTCGGGGTAGTTGATGCAGCAAAACTGGCAGTCGTCCTTGGGCCGGTTTTCCGCCCGCGCGGTGAAGCAGCGTGCGGAATAGGCCAACGGCAAATGCCCGTAAGCAAAGACTTCGACTTCCGGGACCTCTCGACCCAGTTCCCGCACCTGATCGAGCACATCGCTAATCAGCGTCGCCGAACACTCCACGGGCGGCACCCAACGGGTCATCCCGCCGTCCAGCAGTTGCGTGAGCGTATGCCCGTTGTACACATTCAGCGCAGGACCGCCCACGAACGGCAACTTGCGCTCGGCCAGAAACTGCACCGCGCCCATGTCGTTGGCTTCCACCAACAGTTGGCCGTTGTCGCAGAGCCGCCGCAGGCTAGAGAGTTCGGAGGCCGCTTCGATAAGCGTCAGGCTGGAGAGAACCAGTTGTGCCTGGCTGCATTCTTGTAACTCGCGCCCCAGCCCCAACCATTGATCCAATGAAAATGACCGGCGTTTCGAGCACACGGTTTCCCCCAGATAAATCACATCCAGGGGCAAGGCCGACATCTCGGCGTAAAAGTTGCTGAGTTGCGCTTTGTCCCAATAAAACAGGACCGGTCCAAGGCTGAGCTTCATGTCGCCTCCCTCATTGCCATGATCGATGGTAAGCACCCAAAGTGGTCTGGCTGCCTTCGGACAAACCGGCCAACACCCGGCGCCATTCCTCCTTGACCCGAAAACTGCCCGGCGAGCCACGATGGGCATCCAGCGCCGCACGCCAGACACGGGTGACTTGTTCGACATACGCCGGGCTGCGTTGCCGGCCCTCGATTTTGACCGCCTCGACGCCGATGGCCGTCAATTCCGGCAGCAAGTCCAGGGTGTCGAGGCTGGTGGGTTCTTCCAGCGCATGAAAGCGTTTGCCGCCGACCAGGAAACGGCCTTTGCACAAGGTCGGATATCCGGCGGGTTCCTCAGGGGTGTAACGGTCGATCAGCACTTCACTGAGCCGTGCGCTCAAGCCGTCGGCGTCTTCGCTCCAGCGCACCGCTTTGGCCGGCGAACAGACGCCACAGAGGTTCGGCGACTCACCGGTAATGTACGAAGAAAGATGGCAACGCCCTTCAGCCATGATGCACAAGCTGCCGAAGCCAAAGACTTCGATGGGCACCGGGCTACTCGCAGCGACCTGACGCACCTGGGCCAACGACAACACCCGAGGCAGTACCGCGCGACGAATTCCGTAGCGTTGCGCATAAAACTCCAGGGCCGCGGCATGGGTCGCCGAGCCCTGCACCGACAGGTGCAGCGCCAGTTGCGGATGCCGCTGGCTGGCGTAGTTGAGTACGCCGGGGTCGGCGGCGATCAGCGCATCCACGCCAAAATCGGCGGCGCGATCAACCGCGCGCTGCCAGCGTTCCCAGCCCTTGGGTTGCGGGTAGGTGTTGACCGCGACATAGAGTTTTCGTTGATGCTGACGCATGTGGGCGACCGCCGCGTCGAATTGTTTGTCGTCCATGTTCAGCCCTGCAAAATGCCGGGCATTGGTGTCATCGCGAAAACCGACATAAACGGCATCGGCGCCTTGGCGCACCGCCGCTTTTAGCGCAGGCAGGTTGCCTGCCGGGCAGACCAGTTGCATGGGTAATCCTCATGGGGAAACGCGTCTGAACCCTCCCTCGATGCCTGTGGTACAGCGATCGAAAAAGGCGCTGCCAGTCTAGCGAGACCGGCAGGCACAGCCTTGACGGCAATCAATTGCGATCAATGCATCAGGTCGGCGAAGGACAGGAACATCACGTTGTCGTGCTTGAGCACTTGCTGCTCGCACTCGATCACCGCCAGGCCATCGGCCCAGCACGCGGCGGTCAACATCGCCGAGCTTTGCTGGGGGTGCAGCTCCACGCTCAACTGACCATCAGCACCGGGTGTCAGCCGTGCCCGCAGGTACTGCCGACGTTTGTTGCGCTGCAACCAATCGAACCCGGCGGGCACGGCCAGTGGCGCCGGCAACACATCGCTGACGCCCTGGGCCCTGAGCAGGAACGGGCGCACCACCACCAACGCGGTAATCAGCGCCGCCGAAGGATTGCCCGGCATGCCGATCCAGGGTTTGCCGGCGACTTCGCCGAAGGCCAGCGGCTTGCCCGGCTGAATGGCCAGCCGCCAGAAATCCAGGCTGCCGAGTTCCTCGATCGCTTGTTTGAGGTGATCTTCCTCACCCACCGAGACGCCCCCCGAACTCAACAACAGGTCGCATTCCGAAGACGCCAGGCTTAACGCATGCCGGCTGGCGGCCAACTCGTCGGCCATGACGCCATAGTCATGCACCTCGACCCCCCAACCGCTCAACAACGCGGCGAGGCAGTAGCGATTGCTGTTGTAAATCTGCCCGGGCGCCAATGAATCACCCGGCTCACGCAGTTCGTTGCCACTGCTGAGCAAGCACACCTGCAACGGTCGATAGACCTCGACCCGCCCGATACCAGCGCCAGCCAGCAATCCCACTTCTTGCGCACGCAGACGTTTGCCGGCCTGGATTAACAGGTCGCCCCGGCGAACCTCCTCACCTTCTTTGCGCACGTGATCGCCAGTATTGACGGGCGGGAACCACACGCGCTTGCCCTCGATCCGACAACGCTCTTGCGGCACCACGGTGTCGGCGCCTGCAGGTAATGGTGCACCGGTAAAAATCTGCACTGCTTGCTGCGCGAGCAACGGTGAGCACGCCGAATCCCCCGCTGCGATTCGTCCGCCAATCAACAACCAGCCACCCTCCGGTGGCAGGTCAGCGGCCCTGAGGGCATAACCGTCCATGGCGCTGTTGTCCCAGGCCGGCAGGTTGACGGGGGAATGAATGTCCGCCGCCAGCACCCGACCCAAGGCTTGATCCAGGTCGATCTTTTGCGCCAGGGGCGGCGGCGGAGCCTGGTCCAGCAAACGATTGATGGCCTCGTCCACCGGCATCAAGTGACCAAGGTCACACACCCGGCCGGTCATGAGCGGGTCTCGCAGGCGTCGACGCCCCGTTGCCCTTGCGGTTTCAAATGGGGGGCGAAATTGCATGGGCCGGTGCGGCTGTCCAGCTGTTCGAGCAGGATCTGGTTCCAGGCCGTTCGACACGCGCCCGGCGAACCCGGAACGCAGCACACCAGCACGCCATTGCTCATCCCTGCCAATGCCCGGGATTGCAGGCTGGACATGCCGATTTCCGCAAGGGACACCTGACGGAACAGTTCACCGAAGCCTTCCACGTGTTTGTCCAGCAACGGCAAGACCGCTTGTGGTGTGTTGTCGCGCGCGGTGAAACCGGTGCCGCCGGTCATCAATACCACCTGCACCTTGGGGTCGGCGATCCAGTGGGAAACCTTGGCGCGGATCTGATAAATGTCGTCCTTGACCAGACCACGATCGATCAGTACATGCCCGGCCGTTTGCAGCAAATCCGTGAGGGTCTGCCCCGAGGTGTCAGTGTCAAAGGTGCGCGTATCGCTGATGGTCAGCACGGCAATGTTCAGGGGTTCAAACGTGCGTTGCGCCAGATGGGCCATATCCAAGCCTTCCCGTAAATGAGGGTATGGGGCAAAGCCTGAACTGGAATTCCCGATGAGCCTATTCCTCCAAGGAGGTACCTCTACAGGGACATATGAAGAACGTGTAGGCCACACGATACCTGTGGGAGCGAGCCTGCTCGCGATAGCGGCTTGTCAGGCAATATTGATGTCGACTGACCCACTGCTATCGCGAGCAGGCTCGCTCCCACATTGTTCTCCATCGCTGCGCGTTCTGCGGGTTCAAGGTGCCAAGCGGTTCCGTTGCCATACGCCATCGCGCAACCGGTAATCGAGACGGTCATGCAAGCGGTCGGCACGGCCTTGCCAGAATTCCAGGCGATCAGGCTGCAAGCAGTAGCCGCCCCAGTGCTCGGGCCGCGGCACGGCCTGGCCGGCAAACCGTTGGGTGGTTTGTATCAACAGCGACTCAAGCTCGGCCCGATTGGCCAATGGTCGGCTTTGCGGTGAGGCCCAGGCGCCCAGGCGACTGTCCTGTGAGCGGGAATCGAAGTACGCATCCGACAGCGTCGGGGCGAGCCTGGACACTTGCCCCTCGATCCGCACCTGACGCTCCAGCCCCGGCCAAAAAAAGGTCATCGCAGCATACGGATTAGCAGCCAATTGCTGCCCCTTGTCGCTCTGGTAATGACCGAAAAACGTGAAGCCTTCATCACTAAAGCCCTTGAGCAGCAGGACCCGACAGTGCGGGCGACCTTCACTGTCGACGGTCGCCAACACCATGCTGTTGGCTTCGACAGGCGCGCGCTCGGTGTCGCGGGCCAGTTGCATCCACTGTCGGAACATGGCCAGCGGGTCGTCCAGCGCCGCCTCGTCTTGCAGGCCAAAAAGGGTGTAGTTGCGGCGCATCTGTGCCAGGGAAAGCGGCATGAGGGTGATCTCCGAAAAGGTTCTGCCCAGCGTGCGAGACTTCGCGCAACAGCACCTTGATCACCATCAACACTGAGCATGCCCAGCCTTACTTGAGGCGTAACCGCCGCGCCAGTTTGTGCAGGTTGCTGGGATCGATTTCCAGGATCCGCGCGGCGCTGGCCCAGTTATCCCCGGACAGGCTCAAGGCCTGGAGAATTTTCTTGCGCTGGTAATCGTCGACCGCTTCCCCCAAGGGCTGGAACGGCGCGTCAGCCGTTTCGTCCAGAGGACTTTCGACGACCACGCCCTGCCCGCCCATGGCACTGTCGAGGTCCAGAATCTCGGGTTCCAGCGTCATGATCAGGGTGCGACTCGTGCCGCGGCTGAGCGTCTTCAACGCGGCTCGGCTGATCACATGTTCCAGCTCGCGCACGTTGCCCGGCCAGCTGTAAGTCAGCAGCGCGCGCTCGGCGGCCGGCGACAGACGCAAACCGCGCAAGCCAAGCCGCGCCCGATTCAGCTCAAGGAAGTGCCCGGCCAGCATCAACACATCGTTACCCCGCTCGCGCAACGGCGGAATCGGCACCGGATAGACCGAGAGCCGGTGATACAGATCCGCCCGAAACAAGCCATCGCGGATGCTGTCCGGCAGGTGCCGGTTAGTCGCGGCGATGATGCGCACATCCACGTGCAACGGCTTGTCGGCGCCGAGGCGCTGGATCTCGCCGTTCTGCAGGGTGCGCAGCAGTTTCGCCTGCACAGCCAATGGCAATTCACCCACTTCATCGAGAAACAGCGTGCCGCCGTTGGCCGCATCGAAACGCCCGGCACGGTCACTGGTGGCGCCGGAAAACGCGCCTTTGACATGGCCGAACAATTCACTTTCCGCCAGAGACTCCGGCAAAGCCGCGCAGTTGACCTGCACCAGCGGCTTATGACTGCGACCCGACAGACGATGCAAGCGCCGGGCGAACAGCTCTTTGCCGACGCCGGTCTCGCCCAGCAGCAACACCGGCAGCTCGGAATCGGCCAGCACATCCAGTTCATTGAGCAACTGGTGCAGCACTTCACTTTGCCCGAGGATCTCGCCTTCGTCCGCCGGTCTGCGTACGTCTTGAATATCGCTGCGGGACAAGCGCAGGCTGCGGTTTTCCTGTTCCAGTCGGGTGACTCGCACGGCGGCTTCGATCTGCAAGGTGCAGCGCTTGAGTTCTTCCCGCGCACGGCTGTCGAAGGTCCCGGCATGCAGCGCATCGAGGGTGATCGCCCCCCAGATCCGACCTTCCACATACAGGCTCACGCCCATGCAGTCATGCACTGGCATCGGTTCGCCGGCGTGATTGTCGAGCAAGCCATCATAGGGATCCGGCAGCCGACTGTCGGGCTCGAACCAGGTGGGTTCGCGCGACGCCATGATCGCCGCCAGCCGCGGATGCTGAGCGATGACAAACCGGCGGCCCAACGCTTCATGCACCAGCCCCACCGTCGCCACCGGCCTGAGGCTGTCGTCATCCAGACGCAGCAATCCCACGGCGCCACTGTTGAAGTACTCGCGCAGGGTCTGGACCAAACGTTGCAACCGCACAGCATTCGGCAACTCGACAATCAGGTCGGCCGCCAGGCTTTCACGCAGCATGGTAGTTATTACCCTCTATGGTTGGATTCACCCTAAAGCGTCCGGGTGTCTATCACCACAACTAAAAATTAAGCCATATTTTTCAATGCGTTAAATATGGCATGCCGGGTGCAATGAGCTTGGGGAACCGTTGAAATCCAAACAAGGAACCCCTGATGAGCCTGACTCTATTGGAACAAAGCCTCGGCCAACTGGCGTGCGACATTCCCGGCGCCACACGGATTTTTCACACCTTTAAACTGGACTTCTGTTGTGGCGGGCATAAAAGCCTGCTTGAAGCGGCCGCTGGCAAAGGCCTCGATCCGGCCCTGATTGCCGATGCGCTGCACCGGCTGCAAGACACCGGCGAAACCCAGCACGACTGGCGCAACGAACCCTCGGAGCTGTTGATCGCCCATCTTCTGGCGCGCTACCACGCCCGCCATCGCGAACAACTGCCGGAACTGATTCGTCTGGCCCGCCGCGTCGAACAGGTCCATGGTGCCCGCAGCAGCTGCCCCAACGGCCTGGCCGATCTCTTGACCGACATGCAACAAGAACTTGAAGGCCACATGCTCAAGGAAGAACAAGTGCTCTTCCCGATGCTGCAACAAGGCATCGGCCCTCAGGCCGCACCGCCGATCCAGGTGCTGCGCTTTGAACATGATCAACATGGCGAAGCATTGGAAAGGCTGCTTGCGCTGACCAACAACATCACCCCGCCGGCCGATGCCTGTAATACCTGGCGTGCCCTGTATCGCGGGCTGCTGGAGTTCCGTGATGACTTGATGCAACACATCCATCTGGAAAACAACGTGTTGTTCGTCAACGCACTTAAACCTCGCCATTGATCGATTGCGGGTCATACAAAACCAGTGACACAGCTTTCGCGAGCCGGCTCGCTCTCACAGGGAACGGTATCCCAATGTAGGAACGAGCCGGCTCGCGAATGGCACCGTTACAGGGTTACCGGTTCTCCAGCGCAATCAACCGTGCCAATAGAACATGGCCTTGGCCAGGATCACGATCAACACCATGTGCCCGAGGATGCTGCGGCGAATCCACGTGGCGCGGGTCGTGGTCAGGCATGCGCTTTTCAGCCAGTACGCCAGCAGAAAGTAATGGCCGATGATGCTCAGGGCCAGGATGATCTTCAGACTCAGCAACGTACCAAAACTGCTCGCCAGCGGCTGACTCAATACACCCCGGTGTTGCCACGCCAGGCTGATACCGGCGCCATACAACAGCAACACCACGCCATGCAGCACCTTGCGCGAACGCACTGCAATCGCTTGATCGGCGCTCGTTTGCGCGCTAACCGCCACCTGCTGGCGGGCGTTGTGCCAGATCACCACCTCGAAAAACAGTGTGCCGATGAAGGCAATCGCCGCCAGCAAGTGGGTGACCAGTAAAAAGGGATACATCACCGGCAGCCTCCATCAGTTAGCGTGCTTAGCCCGGATGGCCGTCCACCCGGGACTGCAACAGCATCGGCCCATAGCGCCAGGCGTATAGCGCAAACGCCAGCACCCAACACAGACCGGCCAGCCACAACGCCGGAAAGGGGAAAAACAGGATCAACACGACCCGGCTCAGACAGGCCAGGTTGAGCAGAATGAACGCCAGGGTCATGCCCGACGGCGGCTCCAGCGCGCGGCCGGTATGCCCCAGGCTGACCCGTGCAATCATCGCCAGCACCAGGCCACCCATGGCGCCAATGGACAGGCAATGCACCGCCAGACTCGGATTGATCGGCACACCAAAATGCCACAGCGCCATCCCGAGACAGGCCACCGCCAACCAGGCATAAGCCAGGTACAACGACCACAACAACGGCACATGCCAGAGGGCGCGATCATGCCAGCGCACCAGGCGCACCAGATGCCCTGCGGCCAACACAGCGAACAACAGGCCCACCCAGAAATCGGGGGCAAGCGCAGGTCCAGCGGCATAGAGCAACGCCACCAGCGGTGAGCCAATCAGCAGCAGCCAATCCAGCCACGGCCAAGGGGTAACGCCCTCGACCTTGCCGAGGCCGCGCTGGATGAAGAACGGAATGACGCGCCCACCGATCAAACCCATCATTGCCGCCACCAGCCACAGACCCGTCAACACGCCTTGACGCTGCCAGCCTTCATGACCTTCGACCAGACCATACAGGGACAACCCATCGGCCGCCGCTAACAGCAGCAACACCACCGCAATGGGGTAGTTACGTTTCTGCCGCACCTTCCACAAGGTGAATCCCATGAGCGCAGCCACCGCCAGCGGGAACGCCAGCTCCAGCACCGCGAGCACCGGCAACGGTGCATTGACCAGCCAGGCCACGCGCGCCAACAACCACAGCAGCGCCAGCATGGCCAGTGGTTGCCCGCTGATGCCGGGGCGACCGGTCCAGGTCTGCACCGCCGTCAGCAGAAAGCCGGCGATGATCGCCAAGCCGAATCCGAACAGTAATTCGTGTCGATGCCAGCCCAGCCAGCCACCCGCCGGCTGCCAGCCGGAAAGCTCACCACTGAAGGCGAACAGCCAGAGCGGAATGACCAGCACCGCCAGCAGGCAGCCGGCGAGGAAAAATGGCCGAAAGGCCAAACGCAACAGCGGCGCGATAGCCATCGCTTTACGGCGGTCAAGCACTTGCATAAAGCTACTCCTTTACCTTGCTGCTGACCTGACGCCAACCCACACGCGTCGAGGCAAGTCCGGGGGCAATCATCGGGTATTGACGATTAATTGCCTTTGTCGCAGATCAAGTGTGCAAGGGCCGTGCCCTGATGTTCATTCGCCCGCTGTGGTGAGAGGACCTGCCCCCTGCGGGACCAACCCAAGGGTAGAAATGACCATTAAAGGGTTATTTGAACCCTAAACATGGTGGTCATTTCTACCCTCCCATCTGACAACCCCAGTAAACAACGGACTCCAGGCATGGCCCGCGTCTTGCTCAATGGTTCAGAAATCAAGGAAAACCTGATCCTTCTCGATCCCCAGGAGTCGTCATGAAAAAAGTCATCCAGCCATTGGCCTGGTTTGTTGTGCTGACCTCGGTGCTGGCGTTGGCCAGCGGTGTCTCGCTGGGCCTCGTTTGACTTGATCGCCATCCCCTCCTCAAACCTCAGGATGAATTCTTATGGTGCTTCATCGCGTCCATCACCAGATTCTGCGCAGTCACCACTTGTTCGAGCCGTTGAACGAAGAACAGCTGGATGAGTTGATGAGTACCAGCCATTTGCTGAGCATCGACAAAGGCGAACCGTTGTTCCGTCAGGGCGAGCCGGCAGACTCGTTCTATTTCGTGATTGCCGGCGCGGTGAAAATCTATCGCCTGACGCCGGACGGGCAGGAGAAAGTGTTTGAGGTCATTGGTGACCGGCAAACCTTCGCCGAAGCGATGATGCTGATGGACACCCCGAACTATGTGGCCTCGGCCGAAGCGATCTGCCCCACTCAGCTCTATCGGTTATCCAACAACACCTATATGCGCCTGCTGCAAAGTAACAGCCGACTGACCTTTGCGCTGCTCGGCAAGCTGTGCGTTCGCTTGCATCAACGGGTCAACGAAATCGAAACCCTGTCACTGAAAAACGCCACCCACCGGGTCGTGCGTTATCTGCTGACGCAACTGGTGCGCCAGCAAACCGTTGGCAGCCAATTCGAACTGCCAATGGCCAAGCAACTGATTGCCGGGCACCTGTCGATCCAGCCGGAAACCTTTTCGCGGATCATCCGTCGCCTGATCGATGAAAACATCATCACCCAGGACGGCCGCCAGATCGCCATTCTCGATCGTCTGCGCCTGGAACAGTTCGAGTGAGTGCCCTGCCCGTCTGTTTGTATTGCCAACGCGCCAACCCCGCACAAGAAACCGAGTGCCTCCAGTGCGGCATGCCCCTGCCGGTATTGGCCGCACACGCGGCGCAACGTCGGCTGCGCCGATTCACGTGGTTCTGCATTGGCCTGACGATCTTCTGCGTGGCGATGTTTTTCTGGCTGCCACGCGGCAGCAGTTGATGCTGCGTGCCCCCCTCAAGGTTGGGTCAACTGGCGGTACAGCTGCGGCAATCGCAGGGGTAATTGCTCGGGCTGACGGATCAAGGTGTAGCCATTGGCGCCGAACATGTAAGGCAGGTATTCCCCGGCCTCGCGATCAATCGTGATGCAGAACGGCGTCAACCCCTTGCGCCGCGCCTCCAGCACCGCTTCGCGGGTGTCTTCAACGCCGTAACGTCCCTCGTACAAGTCCAGATCGTTTGGTTTGCCATCCGTGAGCAGCAGCAACAGTTTGCTGCGGCGCTTGCTCTCGCCCAGCAGTTGAGTGGCCTGGCGGATGGCGGCGCCCATGCGCGTGTAATAACCCGGTTTGAGCCCTTGAATACGACCGCGGGTGTTGTCGTCATAACGCTGGGTGAAAGACTTGAGTTCCTGCATCCGCACTTGATGACGGCGCAACGAGGAAAACCCGTACAGGGCGAAATCATCACCGAGCACCGACAGGGTCTCACCGAACAGCAGCAAGCTGTCGCGGATGACATCAATCACCCGATGCTCATCGTTCAGGTGCGCGTCGGTGGACATCGACACATCGGCCAGCAACAGGCACGCCAGGTCACGGCGTGTCTGCCGTTGTTCCATGAACAAACCGCGTTCCGCACACTGGCCATGCTCGCGTTCAACGTGAAAATCCAGCCAGGCCTGCATATCCAGTTCAGACCCTTGGGGTTGCTGGCGTAACCATTGGCGGTCATTGCGCAGGTGCTCGAACTGGCGCCGCAGACGGTGCGCCGAAGCTTTCAGGCGTAGCGGCAGTGGCTGCGCCTCGCAGTCCCGGGGCACCATCATTTGCAGATTGACGAAGGCGTCTTGCATCTGCTGTTTGCGATAGTCCCACTCCGGCAACTTGATGCCCTCGCCCAGGGGAATATCGTCGACATCGGCCGGCGGTAAATCCAGGTGCAGCTTGAGGCCGCCGCCCTTGCGCAGTCGGGTGCGCGACAGGCTCAACTCGTCGAGGTCCTCGGCGACTTTGGCCGCGTCCGGGTCCTCGCTGTCGTCCGACCAGCGATCCAGGTCCACGTGTTCGGTCCAGCTGAACAGGTTCTCCAGACGCACGATCAACAACCCGCCATCGCGGGTGCTTTCATCGATCCGCTTGGCGCGTTTGCTTGCGCCCTTTTGCTCACCGGGCGGGGTCGTCAACGATTCTTCGGATTCCTCCCCCAGGTCGGCAGCCTGAGGGCTCGCGAGGTTTTGCGGCGGGTACAACCACAGCGGCAACGGCCACGCGGCCCGTTCGCTGCGGGGAAAATGTTCGACACTGCCGGGCTCGCGCAGCGCCTGGCATAACGCCCGTTCCAGGGCCGCTTCGCCGCTACTCAATGTGGCCGGATCCGGGCGCAATTGCAGGTGAGAATCGACCAGACGTTTGTACCTGGCACGCAACGCGGGATAACGCCCTAACAGCAGTTGCGTCCAGCGTTGATTGTCCCGGCCCCAGTGCCGCATCTGGCCGGCCTGTGCCGCCAGCAAGGCGAGCCAACGATAGAGTTCTTCGTTCAGCGCGACTTCGGGAAACACCGCGAGGCTCGACGGCAGACGAAGGTTGCTCGCATCGCACCACGCCAGGGGCACTTGCTTGCAGGTGCCGGCGATCTGCTGCAACACGTTGCGCCGCAACAGCAGATCGCGGTCGCTGGCGGCTTCGACACCGATGCCACTGGCGCCGCCCATGGCGCGAAACAGCAGCGCCAGCGGACGTTGCTGGCTGGCCAGTTCGACGCGTGCTTCGGGGAAGTCCGGGCTGGCGCGCCGGGTGATGAAGCGATGCCAGACGCTGCCGACCCACTCTTCCAGTTCGACGGTAAAGGCCATGATCATTGCCCTTTTTGTAAAGCAAAAAAACGGCCCGCTGTATCAGCCGGGCCGACCTTTTCTAGCCTTGACAGCGACTCATGAAGGCACCACGGCCGCCGGGGCGCGCAAGGCTGCGCGGCCACGTTGTTTGAAGCTGAACAGGTAACAGAGCAGTCCCGCAAGGAAACCAAGACCGGCGCCAAAACGGGCCCAGAACAGCACCTGCAGATGTTCGACCGTGGCCATAAAGGGCAACGCGACACCATCGACCTGCCAGCGTTGCAGGTAGACCTGAACGACACCGGCTGCGGTGAGGAACAGCGTGATCATCACCATCGACAGGGTCATCAACCAGAAGCCCCAGATTTCGAAGGTCTGCGAGCGCTCATCGCCTGCTTCACCCAACCCGCGCAGTCGTGGCATGGCGTAGCTGATCAAGGTCATCACGATCATCGCGTAAGCACCGTAGAAAGCCAGGTGGCCGTGCGCCGCCGTCAGTTGCGAACCGTGGGTGTAGAAGTTGACCGGTGCCAAGGTATGTAAAAAGCCCCAGACGCCAGCACCGAAGAACGCTGTGACGACGGTTCCCTTGGCCCACAGGGTGGCGGCGCGGTTCGGGTGTTGCCGGCGGCGGTTCTTCACCATGCTGAAGGCGAAGATCACCATGGCCAGGAACGGCAGCGGTTCGAGTGCCGAGAAGATTGAACCGACCCACAACCAGACCTCAGGCGCACCGATCCAGAAGAAGTGGTGACCGGTGCCGATGATCCCGGTAATCAGCGCCATGGCGATGATCACATACAGCCATTTCTCCACGACTTCCCGGTCTACCCCGGTGATCTTGATCAGGACAAACGCGAGCATCGAACCCATGATCAGTTCCCACACGCCTTCCACCCAAAGATGCACCACCCACCACCAGTAGAACTTGTCGCGGGCCAGGTTGCCGGGGTTATAGAAGGAGAACAGGAAGAACACCGCGAGCCCGATCAACCCGGTCATCATCACCATGCTGACGGTGGTCTTGCGACCTTTGAGCAGGGTCATGCCGATGTTGTAGAGGAAGCCCAGGCACACCACCACAATGCCCATCTTGGTGATGGTCGGTTGCTCCAGGAACTCCCGGCCCATGGTCGGCAGCAGTTCGTTGTGGGTCAGCCTGGCCAGGCCGGCATAGGGCACCAGCAGATAGCCCAGGATCGTCAGCACACCCGCGGCGGCGAAGACCCAGAACAGGATGATCGCCAGCTTGGGACTGTGCAGTTCGCGGTCGGCCTCTTCCGGAATCAGGTAATAGGCAGCGCCCATGAACCCGAACAGCAGCCAGACGATCAGCAGGTTGGTGTGCACCATCCGCGCCACGTTGAAGGGAATGATCGGGAACAGAAAGTCCCCTATCACGTATTGCAGGCCCATGATCAATCCGAACAGTACCTGCCCGAGAAATAGCATCAGGGCGAACACGAAGTAAGGTTTGGCCACGGCTTGCGAGGCAAATTTCAGATGCGGATTAGCAATGCTCATCGCTTAGCCCTCCTTGTTTGGCGGCCAGCCATTGGTGTTGATGTTCGAGCTCCATTTGAGGAACTCTGCGATGTCATCCACCTCCTGGTCACTCAACTTGAACTGCGGCATCGCGCGCCGGCCGGGTACGCCCAGTGGCTGCATTTTCATCCAGGCATGCAGAAAGGGTTTGAAGCCCGCGTCCCCACCGCGCCGCTGGAACACGTTGCCCAGCTCAGGCGCAAAGTAGGCGCCCTCGCCCAGCAGCGTGTGGCAGCCGATGCAATTGTTTTGCTCCCAGACCAACTTTCCGCGCACCACGGATTCGGTGAGCTGCGCCTCATTGCTGCGGGCCGGAAAGGCCTGTTCCGTGTGATAGGTCAAGGCCAGGAATATCAGGAAGAAGAAGATGCTTCCCCCGAAATAGATATTCCTGGCCATGCCTTTGGTGAAGGTCTCTGACATGGTCGCTTCCTCTTTGCTTGGCCCGTCCATGATAGGAAGCGAAGGGTTGAAACATGCTTGATGGCGATCAAGAAAGACAGATGGTTTGGGTCGGGTATTACTGACAACGCAAATCGAATGGGAGCGAGCAAGCCCGCTCCCACATGAGTATTCCTTCAGCGGAACGACATCAGTGTCATCCCGATCACCGTCGCCAACACCAGCGCCCAGCTCAACATCAACCGGCGCCACAGTCGCGGCGCGTGGCGCATCTCCATGAAGCCATCGGTGATCAGCCACGCCTTGCCCACCGCCACCAGCAAGATGGCCATCGACAGCAGCGATGTCGAGCCAACGTGGGCCAACGCCACCGTGCACACACTTAACGTGGCAAGCGCCGCCCAACAGACGAGCAATACCCTGGAAACAGACATGAGAACCTCGTCAACTCAGCACGTAGACCAGCGGAAACAGCACCACCCAGATCAGATCGACCATGTGCCAATACAGCACACCCGATTCAAGCCCGCTGCGGTTGGCGGCGTTGTACAGGCCACGGCGACAGCGCTCCGCGAGCCACCCGAGAATGACCATGCCGAGCAGTACGTGGAGAAAATGAAAACCGGTGAGGATCCAGTAGAGGGTGAAAAAGGTGTTGTGCTCAATGCCCAGCCCCGAGGCCAGCAAGTGCCGGTATTCCGTGAGTTTCAGCACCACGTAGACACTGGCGGCGAGTAACGCCATCAGCAGGAAGCCCGCACCGTGACGCGGCCGTGAGCGCCTGACTTGCTCCTGCGCCAGCGCGGCGAACAGCCCCGCAGTGAGCAGACTCAGGGTCATCGCCAACCCGGTTGAGGTGTTCAGCAACAGGCGGCTTTCACTGAACATCTGCGGCTTGATCGCTTGGGTGACGGCGAACGCCAGGATCAGGATGGCGAACACCGACAGCTCGACCAGAATGAAAAACCACATCGCCAGATCGCCCGGCAAATGCCTGGGCGCCACACCGCTGGACTCAACCGAAGTGGACATCAACCACGTCCATCAGCGCCGCAACGGTCAGCGGATCATCACTCAGCGGCTCGGCCAGGCAGGCCATGCAGGCCTCACGCGGGGTCATGCCGGAACGGATCATGCGCGCGGTAAAGATCAGCAGCCGCGTTGAGGCGACCTCTTCCAGATCATGTTGATCGAGCCGGCGCAGCGCCTGGCCCAACCGCACCACTTGCGTCGCCAGCGCGTTGTCCACCTGGGCTTCCCGGGCCACGATACGTTCTTCGTCAGCCACCGGTGGATAGCCGAAACGCATCGCCACGAAACGTTGGCGGGTGCTGGGTTTCATGCCTTTGAGCAGGTTCTGGTAACCGGGGTTGTAGGAGACCACCAGCATGAAGGACGGCGGCGCCTTCAGCACTTCGCCGGTGCGTTCCAGGAACAGTTCACGACGATCATCGGCCAATGGATGCAACACCACCACGGTGTCCTGACGCGCCTCGACCACTTCGTCGAGGTAACAGATGCCGCCTTCACGCACCGCCCGGGTCAGCGGTCCGTCCTGCCACCAGGTGCCCTGGGCACCGATCAGGTGGCGGCCGATCAGGTCGGCCGCGCTCAGATCGTCATGGCAAGCCACGGTGTACAGCGGCAGTTTCAGCCGATGGGCCATGTGCTGGACAAAGCGGGTCTTGCCGCATCCCGTCGGGCCTTTGATCAGCACCGGCATGCCGTGTCGCCAGGCTTGCTCGAACAGCGCCTCCTCATTATTGAGCGGTTGATAGAAGGGTTCGCAAGACTGGTTACGGTCCATGGGCTGTCTGTTCCAAAAGCGGATTCAAGGAACACGCTACGGGCCCCTGCGACAACCTGGCAAGTGAGATGGCCGGCAAACTTGATCGTCGTCAAGCGAACATTGGCCTGCTCGGGCATAGCCTTGCACGGCACTAAGAACCTGCGTTCTGCGCTGCCGTTTCAGCACATCGCAAAGGTCTTGCCTGAGGAGAAATGGAATGCTGATCAGCAACAGAAAAATGTTTGCCCTGACCCTCGCCACATTGTGTTCGTCACTGGCCCTGGCGGTGAGCCATGCCGCCAGCGCTGACGAGCCCGCCGCCGCTGCGGCCAATTCGCCCATGGTCAAAACCGCCGGCGCTCCCGACATGAGCCAGGCCGAGTTCGACTCATCCAAGGAAATCTACTTCCAGCGCTGCGCAGGCTGCCACGGCGTTTTGCGCAAAGGGGCCACGGGCAAACCGCTGACGCCGGACATTACCCAGAACCGCGGGCAGCCGTACCTGGAGGCCTTGATTACCTATGGGTCGCCGGCGGGCATGCCGAACTGGGGGACGTCCAATGCGCTGACCAAGGATCAGATCACGGTCATGGCCAAGTTCATTCAGCACACGCCGCCGACGCCACCGGAATGGGGCATGACCGAGACGCTGAAAACCTGGAAAGTGTTGGTCAAACCCGAAGATCGTCCGAAGAAGCAGCTGAGCAAACTCAACCTGCCGAACCTGTTTTCGGTGACGTTGCGCGATGACGGCAAGATCGCCCTGATCGACGGTGACAGCAAGAAGATCGTCAAGCTGATAGAGACCGGTTACGCGGTGCACATCTCGCGCATTTCTGCTTCGGGTCGCTACCTGTTGGTGATTGGCCGAGACGCCCGGATCGACATGATCGACCTGTGGCCGGTGGAGCCGACCAAGGTCGCCGAAGTCAAAGTGGGCATCGAGGCACGCTCGGTCGAGACCTCAAAGTTCAAAGGCTACGAAGACAGATACACCATCGCCGGCTCTTATTGGCCGCCGCAATTCACCATCATGGATGGCGAAACCCTGGAGCCGAAGCAGATCGTTTCGACCCGCGGCATGACCGTCGACAAACAGGAATATCACCCGGAGCCTCGGGTCGCGGCGATCATCGCCTCCCACGAATGGCCGGAGTTCATCGTCAACGTCAAGGAAACCGGCAAGGTGATGCTGGTCAATTACCAGGACATCAAAAACCTCACCGTCACCTACATCGACGCCGCGCCTTTCCTGCATGACGGCGGTTGGGACAGCACGCACCGCTACTTCATGACCGCCGCCAACAACTCCAACAAGGTCGCCGTGATCGACTCCAAGGAGCGCAAGTTGGCCGCTCTGGTGGACGTCGGCAAAACCCCTCACCCGGGTCGCGGCGCCAACTTTAATCACCCGACCTATGGCCCAGTCTGGGCCACCAGCCATCTGGGTGATGATGGCATCTCGCTGATCGGCACCGACCCGACCAAACACCCGCAATACGCCTGGAAGCAGGTCGCCTCGCTCAAGGGTCAGGGCGGTGGATCGCTGTTCATCAAAACCCATCCCAACTCCCGTCATCTGTACGTCGATACCACCCTCAACCCGGATACAAAACTCAGTCAGTCAGTGGCGGTGTTCAACCTCGACAAACTCGACGCCGGCTACACCGTGCTGCCCATCGCTGAATACGCGGGCATCAAGCAAGGCGCCATGCGCGTCGTGCAACCGGAATACAACAAGGCCGGCGATGAAGTCTGGTTCTCCGTGTGGAGTGGCCAGGCAGACGAGTCGGCGCTGGTGGTGATCGACGACAAAACACTGAAGCTCAAGTCAGTCATCAAGGACAAACGACTGATCACACCCACCGGGAAGTTCAACGTCTACAACACCCAACACGACATCTATTGAGCTCCATCAATGCAAGGAAACACCATGAAAAATACTCTGTTTTCACTGTTCGCCCTGACCGCCGCGCTGAGTGTGCAACCGGCCATGGCCCAAGACGCGCTGGAGCTGTTCAAGAGCAAACCCTGCGCAGCCTGTCATTCCATCGACGCCAAGATTGTCGGCCCTGCGCTCAAGGACGTAGCGGCCAAGAACGCTGGCGTACCCGGAGCCGTGGACACCCTCGCGAGCCACATCAAGAACGGTACACAAGGCAACTGGGGGCCGATGCCCATGCCGGCCAACCCGGTGACTGAAGAAGAAGCGAAAACGCTCGCGACTTGGGTACTGACACTCAAATAACCGCCAGGAGGGCGTCTTGATGGTGTATCGACACGCTGTGATTCTGGCGGCCCTCCTCCTCATTTGCGCAACCGCGGTTGCGGCGCCGGACGCCCAGCGTCAGGCACAACTCGAACACTTGCTGACCCAGGACTGCGGCGCCTGCCATGGACTGCACCTGACTGGCGGGCTTGGCCCCGAACTGACGCGCGCAGCACTGGCCGGCAAATCCAGGGACAGCCTGATTGCCACCGTCACCCAAGGCCGGCCCGGCACCGCGATGCCCGGTTGGGCTCCGCTGCTCAGCCCCGGCGACATCCGTTGGCTGGTCGATCTACTTCTCCAGGGATATCCCGCACCATGATCCGTTCAATCCTGCTGTCAGCGGCGACCGGGCTGTTGTTGTCCGCTTGCGTTCAGACACCATTGCGTGGCACCGGCGACTTGGGACTGGTCGTGGAGCGCGCCACCGCAAGCGTACAAATCATCGAAAGCGACACCCACACCGCGCTGGCCCGGCTCGAGGGTTTTGGCGACCTGTCCCATGCCTCGGTGGTGTTCTCCCGTGACCAGCGCTATGCCTATGTGTTCGGGCGCGACGGCGGGTTGAGCAAAATCGACTTGCTGACCTGGCGTATCGACCATCGCGTCATCCAGGGTGGCAACAGCATTGGTGGCGCCATCAGTCAGGACGGCAAGCTGATCGCCGTGTCCAACTACGTGCCCGGCGGGGTCAAGGTCTTTGATGCCGACACCCTGCAACTGGTGGCCGATATTCCAGCCACGCCCCTGGTCGATGGCAGCAAACGCTCACGGGTAGTCGGCCTGGTCGACGCGCCGGGGCAACGTTTCGTGTTCAGCCTGTTCGATACCGGCGAGATCTGGACCGCCGATTTCAGTCAGGGCAGCACACCACAAATCAGCCGTTTCACCGGCATTGGTGAGCAACCCTACGATGCCTTGATCACCCCGGACGGACGCTATTACATGGCCGGCCTGTTCGGTGAAGACGGCATGGCCCAACTCGACCTCTGGCATCCAGAACGCGGCGTGCAGCGAGTACTCGGCGATTACGGACGCGGTCAGGCGAAACTCCCGGTCTACAAGATGCCGCACCTGGAAGGCTGGGCCGTCGCCGATAACCAGGCCTTCGTGCCCGCCGTCGGACGGCATCAGGTGTTGGTGATGGATTCACGCACCTGGCAGCAGACCGCCGTGATTCCAGTGGCCGGCCAACCGGTGTTCGTCACGTCGCGCCCGGACGGTCGGCAGCTGTGGGTCAATTTCGCCTACCCGGACAACGATCGGGTTCAGGTCATCGACACCGAAACCCACGCCGTGGTCGCCGATCTGCGCCCCGGGCCAGCGGTGCTGCACATGGAATTCACCGCACGCGGCGACCAATTGTGGCTGTCATTACGCGACGGTGATCAAGTCCAGATCTGGGATCCGTACCGACTGGAGCTGCTGAGCACCCTGCCCGCCAGAGCACCGAGCGGCATCTTCTTCAGCAGTCGTGCGCAGAAAATGGGGTATTGAAATGAACCTTGAGCTGCTCAGTCGCCAACTCATCGACCGCTTTCAGCACGGCATGCCGCTGTGTCCGTCACCGTACAAGGAGATGGCCAGGATTCTCGGTTGCCGCGAGTCCCAGGTGATGGCCTGCCTGGAAGAAATGGATCAGGCCGGCACCCTTTCACGCATCGGCCCGGTGTTTGAACACAGCCGTGCCGGGGCCAGCACCCTCGCCGCCCTCGCCGTGCCCGCCGACCGCCTGCAACAGGTGGCCGATCGCGTCAGTCAGTACCCGGAGGTCAATCACAACTACGCACGGGAACATTTTTACAACCTGTGGTTTGTGCTGACCGCCCCTGATCGCCAACACATCGACCGCGTGCTCAAGGAACTGGAGGACGACACCGGCCTCATGCCGCTGGACCTGCCGATGTTGACCGCCTACCGCATCGACCTGGGCTTTTCCCTGGGAGAAAACTCATGACACCAGGATTGAACCCCAAACAAGCATTGGCGCTGCGCCGGCAACTCGAGGGCGGGTTGCCACTGGTGTCGCGCCCGTATCAGGCTCTCGCCGAACGGCTCAACGCTGACGAAAACCAGGTACTCGAACAAATGCGCCAGTGGAGCGAGCAAGGGCTGTTTCGCCGTATCGGCCTGGTGCTGCACCATCGCGCGCTGGGCTTTACCGCCAACGCCATGCTGGTGCTGGATATTCCCGATGCGCTGATTGACGAAGTCGGCCAGCGCCTGGGGCGAGCGCCCGGCATCAACCTCTGCTATCAGCGGCCCCGGCGCCTGCCGCAGTGGCGGTACAACCTGTTTTGCATGGTGCACGGGCGGCAACGTGATCAGGTGGAGGCGCAGATCCAGGCGCTGCTGGAGGAGCATCTACTGAGCGACTTGCCCCATCAATTACTGTTCAGCACCCAGGTCTTCAAACAGTGCGGCGGCCGCTTTGCGCCCTCGCGCACCGGAGCAGCCACCCATGGATGACCTCGACCGCCGACTGATCAACCGTTTGCAATTGGGCTTGCCGCTGGTGCGCCACCCCTGGCGGGTATTGGCGGCCGAACTGCAGAGCAGCAGCACTGAACTGCTCGACCGGTTGCACACCCTGCTCGCTGATGGCGTGCTCACACGCTTCGGCCCGATGTTCGACATTGAACGGCTGGGCGGCGCCTTCACCCTCGCCGCGTTGGCGGTGCCGGAAGAACGTTTCGATGACGTCGCCGAACAGCTCAATGGCCTGCCGGAAGTGGCGCACAACTACCGACGCGAACACGCCTGGAACATGTGGTTCGTGCTTGGCTGCGCGACCGAAGAAGGCATCGCCGAGACGCTGCAGCGCATCGAAACCCTGACCGGCCTGCCCCTGCTCAACCTGCCTAAAGAGGAGACTTACCATGTCGGTCTGTATTTCCCGGTCTGAAGACACCCTCGCCCAGCGTCTGATTGCGTTGACCCAGGCCGGTCTGCCGTTACTGGATGACCCGTGGGCGTGGCTCGCCGAACAACTGGAATTAAGCGTCGAATCCACCCTGGACCTGCTTAAGCGCTTGCAGGCCGAGGGCGCGATTCGGCGCATTGCCGCCGTACCCAATCACTACCGACTGGGCTATCGCCACAACGGCATGACGGTCTGGGATGTGCGCGACACCGACATAACGCGCCTCGGCGCGCTGATCGGCGCGCAGCCTTTCGTCAGCCATTGCTATCGCCGCCCGCGCCGAACCGGATGGCGCTACAACCTGTTCGCCATGGTGCATGGCCGCAGCCGCGATGAGATCAACAGCTACCGCGAGCACCTGCGCTATTTGTTGGGCGAGGCCTGTGTTGCCGACGAGATGCTGGTGAGCAGCCGCATCCTGAAGAAAACCGGCTTGCGATTACCTGTCGCTTCGCACTGAACACGCCCTGACTCAAGGAGAGTTGCATGTTGAGGATCAGCCAATACTTGCGTGCGCTGGCAGGCCAGGCGCCTGCACCCAGAACCAGTCCACCGGGCAGTAACCGGGCGCCGGTGGTGATCTGGAACCTGCTCAGGCGCTGCAACCTGACCTGCAAACATTGCTACGCGACCTCGGCCGACAGTGTCTTTCGCGACGAACTGGATACTGCCGCCGCGCTGACCGTGATCGACGATTTGCACGATGCCGGGGTGAAGGTGTTGATTCTTTCCGGTGGCGAACCGCTGTTGCGCGAGGATCTGTTTGTGCTCAGCGCCTATGCCCGCACCAAGGGTTTCTTTGTGGCCTTGTCCACCAACGGCACGCTGATCGATGAGCAGAACATTACGCAGATCGGGGCAGCGAATTTCGATTACATCGGCATCAGTATCGATGGCCTGGAAGCCACCCATGACGCCTTCCGCCAACTCAAGGGCAGCTTCGCCCGCTCCATGCAGGCGATCCGGCTCTGTCGCGAACAAGGCATTCGCGTCGGGCTGCGCACTACCCTGACCCAGGAAAACCATCCGCAGTTACCCCAATTACTGGCGCTGATGCGCGAGTACGACGTGCAGAAGTTTTATCTGTCGCACCTCAACTACAGCGGTCGCGGTAAACGCAGTCGCAAACTCGACGCGCACCAGCAGATGAGCCGCGAGGCCATGACGTTGATCTTTGAGCGAGCCTGGGAAGACATCCAACAGAGGCGCGACAGCGATTTTGTCAGCGGTAACAACGATGCCGATGCCATTCTGCTGCTGCAATGGGCAGCCCTTCGTATTCCCGAGCATTACCCACGCCTGGAAAACATGCTCCGCGCCTGGGGTGGCAACGCCTCCGGCAGCGGCATCGCCAATATCGACAACACCGGCGAAGTGCACCCGGACACCTACTGGTGGCAGCACTCGGTGGGCAATGTCCGGCGCACGCCGTTCCGCACGTTGTGGCTGGATCAGCCGGATGCCCTGCTGTTGCGCCTGCGTGAGCATCCCCGCGCCGTCGGTGGTCGTTGCGCGCAATGCCGCTGGTTGCCCATCTGCAACGGCAACACCCGCACGCGTGCCTGGGCCGAGGGAGATCTGTGGGGCCAGGACCCCGGCTGCCACCTCAGCGATGACGAAATCGGTGTTACACCGTCAACGAACATCCCTTGCATCACCCACTGAATAGCCCGTCCGGCCAACCACCTGACAAAGGCTGGGGCCGGCCAACCTGATGAAGCACCAAGGACGTCCCATGCCTCCATCGATTGCGATACCGGCCACACTTGAGTCGCCGTTCCGGCCGGGCGAAGTTGCCCTGGTCGGCGCCGGACCCGGCGACCCACGCCTGCTGACCCTGCGCGCCTGGAGCCTGTTGATGCAGGCCGACGCCGTGGTGTACGACCGGCTGATCAGCCCCGAACTGCTGACCCTGATTCCCCTCGCCTGCGCCCGTCATTACGTCGGCAAGGCCAGCGGTTGCCACAGCCTGCCCCAGGAACAGATCAACGAACTGCTGGCCGACCTCGCCGATCAAGGGCAACGCGTGGTCCGGCTCAAGGGCGGCGACCCGTTCATTTTCGGACGCGGTGCCGAGGAGCTGGAGTACCTGCTACAACGCGGCATTGATTGCCAGGTGGTGCCGGGAATCACCGCTGCTTCCGGCTGCAGCGCCTATGCAGGCATACCGTTGACCCACCGCGACCTGGTCAATTCCTGCCGGTTCATCACCGGCCATTTGCAACGCGATGGCGAGTTGTCGCTGCCCTGGAGCAGCCTCGCCGACAGTAGCCAGACGCTGGTGTTTTACATGGGCTTGTCGAACCTGGGGATCATCGCTCAACGCTTGATCGAAGCCGGGCTGTCGGCCGACACACCGGCGGCGCTGATCAGCAACGGCACGCGACCCGACCAGCACGTCGCCCGCGGCAAGCTGCACCAATTGCCGACCCTCGCGCTGGATTGTCCACCGGGCATTCCGACACTGACGGTAATCGGCTCAGTGGTCGATATGTTTGATGCAGAACAGCTGGAATACCCGGCGCGACTCTACCCGACCCAAGCCCTGCTACGTCGCGCCAAGGTGGCGATATGAGGCGCATCGTCCTTGCCCACCTGTTAGGGGTCAGTGCGGCCCAGGCCGGCGCAGCAGTGCCGGTACTTGAACACGCGGCGCAACTCTATCAGCAGCATTGCCAGAGCTGTCACGGTATCAACCGTCTCGGCGGCGCAGGGCCGGCGTTGTTGCCGGAGAGTCTCAGCCGGATCAAACCTGATGAAATCCGCAGCGTGATTCAAAACGGTCGCCCCGCGAGCCAGATGACCGGCTATGCCAACGTGTTCAGCCCCGCGCAGGTCGACGCGCTGGTGGATTACCTTCAGCAACCGCCTGCCACCCCGCCCACCTGGAGCAATGACGACATTCTCGGCAGTTACTCGATGCTCGCGGACCTGAGCAAACTGCCCTCCACGCCCCAGCACGGCGCCGACCCGCTGAACCTGTTTGTGGTGGTAGAGGCTGGCGACCATCACATCGACATCCTCGACGGTGACCGCTTTGAGGTGCTCGCGCGGTTCGCTTCGCACTTCGCCGTGCACGGCGGACCGAAGTTCTCGCCCGACGGGCGCTTCGTCTACTTCGCCTCCCGTGACGGCTGGATCAGTCTGTATGACTTGCACAACCTGAAGCTGATCGCCGAGGTCCGCGCCGGCCTTAACACCCGCAACCTGGCGGTGAGCAAGGATGGACGCTGGGTGCTGGTGGGCAACTATTTGCCCGGCAACCTGGTGGTGCTCGATGCCCGCGATCTGTCGCTGGTCAAAACCATCCCGACCATCGGTCAGAACGGTACCGCGTCACGGGTCAGCGCGGTTTACTCCGCCCCGCCGCGCGACAGTTTCATCGTTGCACTCAAGGACGTGAAGGAAGTCTGGGAGCTGTCCTGGGCGGGCACACAGGATTTCGAACCCCGGCGGATTCCTGCCGGGGATTTTCTCGATGACTTTTCCTTTTCGCCGGACTACAAACAGCTGCTGGCCACGTCGCGCAAGGCCCAGGGCGGCCAGGTCATCGACCTCGACAGCGGCAAGGTGGTCACCGACATACCGCTGCCAGGCATGCCGCATTTGGGGTCGGGGACCTATTGGAAACGCAACGGTGAATGGGTGTTCGCCACACCGAATATCAGCAAGGGGCTGATCTCGGTCATCGACTTCAAGACCTGGAAACTGATCAAGGAAATCCCGACCCTGGGGCCGGGCTTCTTCATGCGCAGTCATGTCAACTCGCGGTACGCCTGGACTGACGTGTTCTTCGGGCCCGACAACGATGCGATCCACCTGATCGACAAACAGACCCTGGAAATCGCCCACACACTGCGCCCGATACCCGGCAAAACCGCCGCTCATGTTGAGTTCACTCGCGACGGCCGCTACTTGCTGCTGAGCATCTGGGCCATCGATGGCGCGCTGATCGTCTACGACAGCAACACCTTGCAGGAGATCAAACGCATTCCGATGAACAAGCCTTCGGGCAAGTACAACGTGGGGAACAAGATTGAGTTTGCCGAGGGGACTTCGCATTAGGCCTTGTGCCCCAATACCGAAATATACATCGCACTTGTGGCGAGGGAGCTTGCTCCCGCTGGGGCGCGCAGCGCCCCTACAAACCGTCACTGGGTACATTCAGATTAAACGCAGGCGCTGGTTTTACGACTGCTACGCAGCCGAGCGGGAGCAAGCTCCCTCGCCACAGGTTTGTCTTCGCCCTTTAACCCAAGGTGTATCCGTTATCGACTGTCCAGTCCTGACCGTAAACACCCCGAGCGCCCTGCGACAGTTGAAAAACAATCACATTGGCCACCGCCGCCGCATCAAGAAAATGCCCCGGCAACAGACGTTTACCAAGCGTGTCGGCAACATCGTCAAGCTCCCCATCGCTCAACCCCAAGTGATCCCACATCGAGGTAGCCGTCGGTCCCGGCGAGACCAGATTGATGCGCACATCAAAATTCGCGAACTCCACCGCCAGCGTGCGTGCCTGAGCCGCGAGCGCAGCCTTGCTGGCAATGCAAGCGGCCAACCCTGGAAAGCTCGAGCCGGTCAGGAAGCTCCCGACAAACACTACCGAAGCCGGGCTCGCCAATTCACCGCGTAACGCCGCCAGGGTGTTCAAAGCCCCAGCGCCGTTGACCGCCCACTGACGCTGGAAGGCCTGCATATCCAGGCTGTCGGCCATCTCGGCGACACCCGCGTTAGGCACCAAATAGTCCACGGGGCCCATCGCCGCAGCGCGCTCGGCCAGTTCGCTCAGGTCTTGCTGACTTGTGACGTCCCCGGCAAACCATTGCAACCGCTCGCCGTAGATCTGCTGCAAGGCCGGCAATTCACCGAGGCTCCGTGACATCGCCAGCACCTTGACGCCACGGGGTAACAGGGCGGCGCACAGCGCCAGGCCGATCCCGGAGCTGGCACCCGTGACCACCGCCAAACGATCTTGAAACTCGGTTTTCATCATTTTCTCCTGGGCATCACGGATGCCAGCACTGGGGACGTAGCGAGCCCTATCTTTGAGCAGGAGACGAAAAAACGACTTGACGGCGATCAGGCTTTTTAAACGACGTTAGCGTTGCTGCAGCAGTGCCGGAGTGATCTCGCTGAAGCGCAGCAAGCGACCGCCCTGTTCAGCGGCAAGTTTTTCAGCGGCCTCGCGACTTGAGAACGACGCCAGCACCACGCCCATGGCGCCTTTGAGTTGGGTGCCGACCACGTAGAAGGCGTCTTTGGCATCGATCAGGTGGGCGTCATTCGGCGCGTTCCACGGGCTGCGGCCCATGTCATGGACATACAGTTTTGCATCGCCACGATGGTTTTCCGGCTGCAACCACCAGCCGATCATTTCCGCCGTGGAACAGAACTTCCTGACCCCGGCCCGCTCGACCACTTCGCCCTTGGGCCCGGGGAATCCGTCGATAATCATCCCGCAGACATGGCATTCATCACTGGGATGAAAGGCTGCGGCGGCGTCGCTGTAAGTGGCTTGCACTGGGTTGTCACAGGCCGTCAGCAGGAGGCACATCATCAGTCCCGCCACCGCACGCATCGTCGTCAGATAAAACGTACTCATCGTCAACTACTCCAAAACCATCAAAGTGGAAATTCATGTCGCCCGGCGACGAAACAACAGCCAGGCCGAGCCCAATGGCACCGCCACCCACAGCGACAGGCATAGCCAGAGCATCGAGCCCGGCATCGGCAAATCGCTGCCCAGCGTCAGCACACCCGCGGTACTGGCGCCGGGCTCAAAGCCGGAGAGGTTGATCAGGCGATAGATGTCAGCGGGGTTGAGCAGAAGCAACCAGGGCAGCACTTTCGGGTTGAACTGCCCTTCGCTGAGCACCAACAGCGCCAGCAAAGCCAGATCGAACACCAGCACGAAGAAGAACCACACGCCCAGCGCCAGCCCGGCCGCCGTGGATTTCTCGGCCGACGCACTGCTCAGCACATAGGCCAACCCCAGAAACCCCCAGCCCAATAACGTCGACGACGCCATGAACCGGCCAAACGCCCAGAGCAGCAGGCTCAGCTGGATATCGTCCACCAGCACCGCGATGGCCAGCATGGCGCAGCCGAAACCGATCAGCGTCGCCAGCGCCAGGATCAATCCGTGGCCGACAAACTTGCCGAGCAGAATCTGCCCGCGACCCATGGGGTACGTCAGCAACAGCAGCAACGTGCCGCTCTCGTCCTCGCCGACGATGGCGTCATAAGCCAACAGCAACGCAATCAACGGCATCAAAAACGTTGCCAGACTGGCGAGGCTGGCAATGGTGGCTGGCACCGAGGTAAAACCCAATTGCCCGGAGGCCGCCGCGCCCAGCCAGGCGATGCCGATGGCCAGCACCGCGAACAACACACTGATTGCCAACAACCAGCGATTGCGCAAACCGTCACTGAATTCCTTGCGGGCCATGTTCCAGACAGCGTTCATACGGTCTCCCCGATTGGCGTCGCACTGGCCCGGCTCATGTAGTAGCGGTAAATATCTTCCAGCGACGGTTGATGGATTTCCACGTCGGCCGGTTCGTCTTCATTGAGCAGCTGGCGCAACAGCCCGAGCTTGCTGCCATTGAGCGCGGCCACTTCAAGACCTTCGACGCCCCACCGCTCGGTGAGGTGCCCGGCGTTGTTCCAGCGTTGCTGCAAGGGCCCGGCGTGCTTGAGGCCGTTGGCGCGAATCAGCGTCGGCAACCCGGCTTCCTCGCGCAAACTGCGTAGACTGCCCAGCGCCAGCAGACGTCCCTGGGTCAGAATCGCGGCGCGGTTGATGTGCGCCTCGACACCGGGCAAGACGTGGGAACACAGAATGATGCTGGTGCCTTGGCTGCGCAGGCGATCAAGCAACCGATACAGGTCCTGGGTCGCAATAGGATCGAGGCCGACCGTCGGTTCGTCGAGCAACAACAAACGCGGTTCGCCGAGCAGCGCTTGTGCCAGTCCCAGGCGTTGGCGCATGCCTTTCGAGTAGGTTTTGACCCGTCGATGCGCCGCACCGGCCAGGCCGACTTCCTCCAGCAGTGCGTCCACTTGGGCGGACGCGGCGCCTTTGAGTCGCGCGAAATGGCGCAAGGTTTCAACACCGCTCAGCTGCGGGTAAAACGTCACGTTCTCCGGCAGATAACCGAGCAGGCGTCGCACGTGGGGATCGCAGGGCAAGCGACCGAACACCCGGACCTGCCCTTCGCTGGGCTGGAGCAGGCCCAGCACCAGTTTCATGCTGGTGGTCTTGCCCGCGCCGTTATGCCCGAACAAACCCAGCACTTCACCTTCCGCCAGGCTGAGGTTGAGCTGATGCAACACGGTGGCATGCCCATAGCGCTGGCTGACGCCTTCGATGTCGATGACGTTCATGAGTTGGGCTCCTGGGTCAGGGGTTGAGTGGATGATTTCATCAGCGGATGGCTGTCCAGCACCCCCGGCGATTTCGTCACCGGAAAGGCCCGTTGCACCCAGCGCAGCAACTCGATCCCAGGGCTGTTCATCAGCAGCCGCACCTGCGGGTACAGCCAGAGCAGGCGGTCGACGTTGTCATTGGGTTCGTAGGCGATATCGCCGAGGCCGTCGTTGTTGCGGTCCCAGCCCAGGTAATCGCTCCAGTAGTTACCACGGCCATCCACCGACCATTCCTGCAAGCGGGTGGCGACGTACTTGACCTGTCGCTGGTTGCCGACAAACGCGTTGTCGGCGATGCGGTTGTCTTCCGAGCCGGCGGTGAGATGGATGCCCACGGCGCTGCGCTCGAAGTGGTTGTGTTCGATGCTGTTGAACAGCGAGTTATAGATGAACAGCGCCTTGCCCTCGGCGCCGCTGATCATGCTGTCGCCGGTCGAGCCGTCGCGCACGTCAGTGACGAAGTTGTCACGCAAGGTTGAGTAAGTGATGTAGTTCATCAGGATCCCGTAGTTCTGATCCTGTTCGGAGCGATTGCCGATCACCGTGAGCTTGCGGCTTTGCATCAAGGCGTAGCCAGTGCGGGTGCGGCGGGTGGTGTTGCCGATCAGTTGGTTATCGTTGGCGAACATGTAATGCACGCCATAGCGCAGGTCTTCCAGGGTATTGCCCTGCAGCAGGTTGCCGTTGGAGGTGTCGATGTAGATGCCATCGCGGGTGTCGCGCACCTGGTTGCCAATGACCTTGGCGCCACGCACCGCATACAGATGAATGCCGTTGCCGCGATCTTGCGAACGCATCGCCGGATCACCCTGAATACGGTTGTCGATCAGGCTCACATCCTGAGTGCCGTCGACCCAGATACCGAAGCCCTTGCCCTGCAGCCGATTGCCTTTGATCACCGCACCATGGGCTTTGGGCTGGATGAACAGCGCCGCATTCATGGCGGTGAGGTCGTGTCCCCAGTTTAGAAAGGTGCAGCCTTCGATGGCGACATCCGGCGCGCTGATGATCACACCGTTGCCCTGCCCCTCCCCCTGAAATACCGCGCCGGGCTCGCAGAGAATCTGCATCGGTTGATCGACACTGAACGAGCCCCGGTATTCCCCCGCCGGCAGGTGCCAGCGTTGATTGGCGTCCACCCGCAGCGGCAACGAGGTGATGGGTTGCACCGCCAGCGCGCTGCCGGACATCAGCAGGAGCGCAAATGCCATGACCGTCACCGGGTTTCCCTTGCTATCAGTCATTGCTTCGCTCCTGTCGATGGGCAACGGTCAGGCCTTCTCGACCTTCATGCGGCCGACCATTTCCATGTGCAGTGCATGGCAGAACCAGCTGCAGTAGTACCAGTGCAGGCCGGCCTTGTCGGCGATGAAGGTGATCGACGAGGTCTGCTGCGGGCTGATTTCCATGCTCACGCCATGGTTGGTCATCACGAAGCCGTGGGTCACGTCTTCAATCTGGTCAATGTTGGTGATGGTCACCGTGACCTCGTTGCCTTGTTTGACGGTGAACTCCGGCAAACCGTAGGCCGGGGCCATCGAGGTCATGTAGACGCGGACTTTGTTGCCGTCGCGGATGACCTTGTTGTCGGTCTCCAGCTTGATCCCGTCTTTGGCGGCGATCGCCACCGTCTCGGCGAAAAACGGGTCGTTGCGGTCCCAGATCTTCTTGGTCTTGATCTGGTCGCGGCGGGCCATGACGCAGTCGTGGGGTTCGGCGAAGGCCGGGCCGTCATGCACCAGTTTCATTTCCTCGCCGGAGATATCGATCAGTTGATCGTTTTCCGGGTGCAGCGGGCCGGTCGGCAGGAAGCGATCCTTGGAAAATTTGCTGAGCACCATCAGCCATTGGCCGTCGGCCTCACTGGTTTCGGTCAGCGACGCATGGTTGTGGCCTGGCTGGTATTGCACGTCGAGTTTTTGCTTGATGTAGTTGACCTTCTCGCCGGTGTACGCGCGAATGGCCTCCTCGACGTTCCACTTCACCACCTGGCTGTCGATAAACAGCGTGGTATAGGCATTGCCGCGGCCGTCGTAGGTGGTGTGAAGCGGGCCCAGCCCCAGTTCCGGTTCGCCGACCACCGCATCGCGCGGGTCCTTCAATTTGTCGTCGAACAGATCATCCAGCTTCGCGGTGGCGATGATCGTGCAGGTGGGCGAAAGTTTGCCCGCGGCAATGAAGTACTTGCCATCGGGCGTCATATTGATGCCGTGGGGGTTCTTCGGCACCGGGATGTAGCGGGTGAACGTGCTGTCCTTGCCTTCGTTTTTACGACCGTCGACCACCGGCACTTTCGAGCCGTCCAGGGTGATGAACTTGCCAGCCTTGATCGCCGCTTCGATGCGCGGGATGTTGAACACCACCACCCAGTCGCGCTCGTTGCGCATCATGCCGCCCAGGTCGTAGGCCTTCTCCGAGTTGTAGCAGGTGGACGCCGCGTATTTGCCGGTGTAGTCGGCGTCGGTGTTGTCCAGGTTGCCATCGACAATGACCTGGAAGGCCATCTCCATTTTCTCGGCATCGATGGCGTTGAACATCGTGTAGCTATTCTTGTCCTGCAGGTCGAAGGTGCTGCCGTCATTGGGGTGTGGAATCACGAATTCAGCATTGGCGAACACGTATTTTGTGTGCGGCACTTTTTGCAGGCGCAGCCCGTGAACGGCCTGCACATTGGGCACGGTGAGCATCTTGTCGCACTTCATGATGTCCAGACGGATACGCGCAACACGGCTGTTGGCCTTGTCATTGATGAACAGGTATTTGCCATCGTACTTGCCGTCAGTCATGGACAAATGCGGGTGGTGGCAGTCGCCATTCTGGAAATGCGCGCTGTCGCCCATGATCCGTTTGCTTTCGTTGGTCAGGCCCCAGCCAGTGGCGGAGTCGACGTTGAACACCGGTACACGCAACAGCTCGCGCATCGACGGAATGCCCATGATCCGCACTTCACCCTGATGACCGCCACTCCAGAAACCGTAGTACTGGTCCAGTTCGCCCGGCCCTACGTGGGTTTTCAGTTGCGCATCCTTGGCCGCTGCCGCCCAGGTCTCACGGGTAAACACCGCGCCACCGATGGCCGTGGCACCGGCCAGTACCGCGCCGGTCACCGCGCTGGTGCCCAGGAAACCGCGACGACTGAGGCCGGTCGATTCCGGCACTTCAGTGGCTTTTTTGGATTCTGTGTCGTTCATAAGGTGTATTCCTTGAAGGGATAAAAACGGTCACTGCGCACAGGTGCTCGCGGGGTTCATTCCAGAGCGCTCACTTCCACGACAGGTATCAGTTGCACAGCGATGGGTGCCGGTTTGCCGCGCTTCTTGCGCTTGTTGATCAGCGGCGGACACTTGTTGTCGTTGTGGTAAGTCATCTGGCAATCGAGGCAGTAGTGGCACTCGTTGGCATTGATTCGGCCATCGGGATGAATCGCCTGGATCTCGCACTCCTTGGCGCACAGCTGGCAGGGTGTGCCACAGTCCTTGCGACGTTTGAGCCAGTCGAACAGGCGAAATTTGCTCGGAATCGCCAGCGCGGCTCCCAACGGGCAGATGTAGCGGCAATAGACTTTGCGGGTGAAGAGGTTGATGACCAGCAGTGCCACCGCGTAGAGGACGAACCACCACTGGCGGTCGAACCTGAGGGTTACAGCGGTCTTGAACGGTTCCACCTCGGCGAACAATTCGGCGGTGGACATCGACTCAAGGGAGAGGCCGAACAGCAGCAGCAAAATGATGTATTTGATGGCCCACAGCCGTTCATGCACCGCGAAAGGCAATTCGTATTGGGGGATTCTCAGCTTGCGCGCGGCTTCGTTGATCAGCTCCTGCAAGGCACCGAACGGGCATAACCAGCCGCAGAATACGCCCCGCCCCCACAGCAGAATGCTCGCGGCGGCGAAGACCCAGAGCATGAAGATCAGCGGGTCGGTGAGAAACAGCTCCCAGCGAAAGTGATCGAACAGCGCATGGGCGAAGGTCAGCACATTGACCACCGACAGTTGCCCCAGCGCATACCAGCCGAGAAACACCACGGTAAAGACCAGGTAACCTCGGCGCAGCCAGTGCAGAAAACGTGGCCGACGCGTGAAGGAGTCCTGCAGGAACAGGATCGCCATCAGCAGCAGTAATGCGCTGCCGAGCACGGTGATCTGAAAGGTTTTCTGGTACCAGATGGTCAACCACATCGGCCGACCGGCTTCCTCGAGGGCGGCCAATTCTTCGACGCTGGGCAGTGGCCGCTCAAGGTACGGCTCGGGCAGTTGATAAGGCAGTTCGAAGCTGCTGAAGGTGCTACTGAGCGGCCCGGTTTGACGACGCACCAGCAATTCCAGGGACCAGGGCGATCCCGGGTCGAACCGGGCCGGCTCGCGCACAATGAAAATCGACATTTCGGTGAATTCCGGCATGCCGCTGGCAAAGACGTCGGAGAGCCGCTGATGGTCCATGTCGCGAAAACTGATGACGTTGCCGAACTGGCGCAATTGCACCCGATCGAAAATCCCGCCGCGCACATACCCCGAGCCTTTATAGGAAAAAAGCCCACGACCCAGCACCACAATGGCCTGCTCGCCGGGCTTGAGGTCCTGCATAAGTAAGCGATATTGATTGTCGCCCAGCAGTGCACGGCCGATGGTCGGCGGATTCAGGTCGGCGGTGTAGAGCTCGATAAAGGTCTCATCCACCTGATCGGCGGCGGCGTTTTCCACGCCTTCGGCGTCGGTGCCCTTGAAGGCGGCGTCGACCTGGCCACGGGTCAGGTTCAAGCGGCGGATGGCGCCGTTGCCGGTCAGTTGTTCCCAGGTGGCGGGTTCGAAAAAGTCCTGGCGCACGGTGGCAGGCATGCGTGCCACACCGCCCGTGTCCTCGATCAGCTTGAGCGATACGGCCACGTCGTGGGCGGCGCGCATGATGACCTCGTTGACCACCATCGCCGTGACGGTAGCCCCGGCAATCGCATCGACGGTGACGGCCTTCGGGTCGCTGGAATGGCCGACGACCACCCGCTGGCTGACCTTGATGCCCTTGTACCTGGCGCTGAAGCCGTGAAGTTTTGCCTCAGGAATGCCGATCAGCAGAATGGGCTCATGGTGCTCCAGCACATAGGCATCCTGAATCGCACCTGCAGTGTCGAGGATCACCTGGGTATTGATCGGCTTGCCCGAGTAGGCAGGGATGTCCACCACGTCCAGACTCTGGAACACATAGCCGAGCACCTTGCCGGCGGCGGACAGCGTGCGCACCTTGAACCGGCCTTCGGGGGCGGAAACGGAATCGGTCTGAGGGAAGGTTTTCTCGATGCGCTGCTGCTCGATGTCGCCGTATTGCTTGGCTTGCACCGCCTCAAAGGTGGCGAGCATCAGCATTAGCATGACCACCAGCCCGACGCCCCAGGCGCGCAGGTTGCCGTGTATCGAAGGCGGATGGATTGTCATGGGCTCGCTGATTTCAAAAGGGCTTTCGGTCATGTTAGGGAGCGTTGCGCCCCCTGCCCTTGATTGAAATCAACTTGAGAAATTAGCCCATGAGGACAGGCGCCATTGACTCAAACCGTGCGTGAAAACAGGCCTTTTTGCTCACTACCCAGATAGGCGTCAAACGCCATCGCGGCACTGCGCATCATCAAGTGCCCCTGTGGTAACAGCACCAGTTCGTCGCAGTGGATCTGCAGCAGTCCGTCGCGAACATGTTCCTCCAGTTGGGCCAAGGCATCGGCAAAGTACTCGGTGAAGAGAATGTCATGACGCATTTCATAGCGGTTAAACGTAATACGGCCGTGGCACATCAGGTCGCTGATCACTTCGCGGCGCAGCAAGTCGTCTGCGCTCAAGCGGTAACCGCGATGCACCGGTAGCAGGCCTTGGTCCAGACGCGCGTAGTACTGAGACAGCTCCTTGACGCTCTGGCTGTAGCTGTCGCCGACCTTGCCGATCGAGGACACGCCGAGGCCTATCAAGTCGCAGTCGGCGTGGGTGGAGTAGCCCTGAAAGTTACGCTGCAGGGTGCCATTGGCGCGGGCCAGCGACAGCTCGTCGTCCGGCAGGGCGAAATGATCCATGCCGATATAGACGTAACCGGCCGCGGTCAGACGGCGGATGGTCAGTTCAAGCAATTCCAGCTTGCGCTCCGGCGGCGGCATGTCGGCGGGACGAATCAACCGTTGTGCGCGAACCATTTCCGGCAGGTGCGCGTAGCTGTAGGCGGCAATCCGGTCCGGACGTAGCGCGATGATCTTGCTGAGGGTGACGTCGAAACTCTGCACGGTTTGCAACGGCAGGCCATAGATCAGATCGACGCTGATCGACTTGAATTGCGCCTCGCGTGCCGCAGCAACCAGCGCATAAATCTGCTCTTCACTTTGCTGGCGATTGACCGCGGCCTGCACGTCGGGGTCGAAATCCTGAACACCGAAGCTCAGGCGATTGAAGCCCAACTGGCGCAGCGACTGGATCTGCTCGGTGCTGATGGTGCGCGGGTCGACTTCGATGGAAAATTCATGGTCATCGCTGTCATCCATGTTGAACGCCTGGTGCAGGCAATCCATCAGGTCCGCGAGTTGTTCACTGGTTAAATAAGTCGGCGTGCCGCCGCCCAGGTGCAATTGCGTGAGTTTACGGGTGCTATCGAACAAGGCCGCCTGCATCGCAATCTCAAGCTTGAGGTACCGAAGGTACTCGACGGCGCGATGGGTTTTCTGGGTAATGATTTTGTTGCAGGCGCAGTAGTAACAAAGACTTTTGCAAAACGGAATGTGGATATACACCGACAGCGGTTTCGACGCGCTCGCCTGGTTGCTCTCGCGGGCGGCACGCTGATAGTCGTCAACGGCAAAGGCCTGATGGAACTGTGGCGCGGTTGGGTAAGAAGTGTAGCGCGGCCCCGGGCGATCATACTTTTCGACCAGGGCGCGATTGAAATCAAAGGAAGGCTTCATGATCAATCAACTCGCAAATGGGTTAACACCTCGCACCGCCCACATCCTTTTCAAACAGGTTGCAGATGGCATCCACTTCCGGCCGACCGGCAGGGAGAATGCTGATGAAGCGGCCTGACAACTCAATCAACCCCTCACGACTCAATTGCTCCAGCAACGGCCAGACCGACGAGAAATACCTGGAAAAAACCAGCCCATAACGTCTTTCGATGGCGCGTATATCCAGTTCCAGATCACACGCCAGTCGCTCCATGACCATTTGCCTGATTTGCTCCCCCGCCTCGAAGCGCCAGCCTCGACACGTCGGCAATTGCTGCCTGTCCAGTTGCTGCTGATAGCGTTCAATCTCGTCGGTGTTTTGCGTGTACAAATCGTCGATCTGGCTAATGGCACCCAAACCGAATCCAACATGATCGCAATAGCCGTGACGGGAGAAACCCTCACAGGTACGGCGCAACCGGCCTCGCTCCTGAGCGACTGCCAAATCATCATCGGGCCGGACAAACTGCCCCATACCGATGTAGTGATAACCCGCGCAAAGCAGTTGATCAAAGCAGATCTGGCGCATCGCACCTTTATCGACCTGGCTGCACTGCTCTCTGACTTTATCACCGAGCACCGGACGATAGCGTCGTGGTGGCCGGGCATAATCGAACACCATCAGCCGGTCTGGCTCCAGCTTGATAATGCTCGCCAGCTTCAACGCAAAACTGTCTGGCGTCTGCCAGGCATGGCCAAAACCCAGATCGACGTTGATGGATCGAAAACCAAAGGTCCGCGCCGCGTCCATGAGCGACTGGATCGGCGCCGGGTTCTGGTAGCAGGCCACCGACCTCTCACAGTCGCTGTCGAAATCCGGTACACCGATGCTGACATGATTGAACCCCTGGTCGCGCAGCACGCCCATGGTCGCCCAATCGGTTTGATAAAGGTCCACCTCGACGCTGTAGTCGCCGCAATCATGTAAGAGAAAGTTGAAACGGCGACGCAGATGACTCATCAGCCGCCCTATGTGAGCAGTGGTGAGTGTTGCGCCGCCCAGATGAAACTGTTCCACCCGTTGCTGCGCATCCAGGTGGCAACCGACGAGGTCGATCTCCTGCTCCAGATGCTGGAGGTACTGCTCAATACCCTGGTGCTCGTCGGCGCTATCACGAGGGGAACAAAAGGCAAGCTTGAGGCTGGAGGGTAGCTGCACGTTCAGGGACAGCGGACGTCGCTTCTGGCGGCTGACGCGCAACGCGCGAAGCAGATCCAGTGATCCGATACCCTCATGGAATTTTTGCGTGTCGGCATGACAGTTGGGGTCGAGCACGCCCTGATCGCACCGGGCGACCAGCTCGCCGGGGTTGTGAAAGAAATCGAGCATGAAGGTCTCCGACACTGGCTGCGGGTCATCAGTGTCGGGGTTCAACGATCAATACGCCTTGATTTGCATCAAGCACAAGGCAACGTCTTGGAAGAACAGACCACCCGTCAAAGCCGATCACCAGGTCAGATAAAACATTCCCTTGGCCAGCAGCACGATAACGACCATGTGACAAAACAGGCTGCCGTGGATGAACTGCAGGTACCGCGAACTCATTCGGCCACGTTTGAACAAAAACATGGCCACCAGGAAGTGCAGCAGTACGCTCACGGCCACCGCGACTTTCAAGGCCAGCAAGGTGCCGAACGATGAAGCCAATGGTGAGGCAAGGACTGGCAGGTAGCGCAGCCAGACCATGCCGAGCCCCGCACCGAACAATACCAGCAGCACCCACGGCATCAGCGAGCGCGCTCGCCGGCCGATGCCTTCCTCCACCAGCAACATGACCCTGGTGGGTAGCTGTTTGCGGATACTTTCAAGGAACAGAACTTCGAAGAACACCGTACCGATAAAGATCAGGGCGGCAAACAGATGCAACGTCAGAATCAGCGGATAGATCATGGAGGTGTCGCCTTGAGTCAAGGCAACCCGTTACGCACGGGTATGTCGATCTCTGGAGACTACTGAGCCGTCGGCTCCATGTGGTTGACATCGATCAAGAAAGCCACAAAACCCACACTCACCGCACTTCATCGACGGCGAATCCGATCAGAACCGGCCGGCGACCGAGTCGGTCAGCAAGTTTCCCGGCAAAAGGCAACAGCACCAGTGACACCCCTACCGAGATCACACCCGCCAGCAATGTGTCCCGGATCGACATACCGGTGATCAGGTGAACCTGCGAGGGATAGCTCACCATCCATACATAGTTGAGCAAGTTGCATTTGCCGCGTTACGTATCGTCCTCGTAATTACAGGGCTTCTGTTCGATAGTATTTTTGCAACCGCCAGCGCATGGGTAGGCCGCTGGCTTGAACGAAGCGCGCTGGCGCAACGTATTCAGCAATGGCTGTTCGGTACTCTTCTCATAGGATTCTCCGTAAGGCTGGCACTGGTAAAGCAAGCCTGAATCCCAATTATTGAAGAGCTGTTTCATTGGCGACTGTGGTGTTCGCCCATTCGCGTCGGAACCGGCGCGAAATCGCCGCCTTAATAACTGGAGCGCTTGATACAACCCTTTCGGTCAGGTGGGCTCAACCAGAGCGAGAGGCTCTCGGATGAGTCATCGATTCGGATAGAACTCGATTGGCGCCCGGAATAATACTGAAGTATGAGACGCCCATATACAGTGACTATCGGCTACAAACCTATGCACGACTGCTTATTTCCCTCTGGAAAGTTACTCTACTTTCAAAGGTTCCAGAGGACTTCATCGTGAACAAGCTACTGATGAAAACAATTGGCATTGTATCCTCCCTGGGTTCGATCTGTTTGAACTCGGTAGTCGTCAATATGGAATGTGAATCAAGCGTGAATGACCCGTTTTTTGAAAACGGTTCCCGTGTCTGCAGCGTTAACAGTGCGCCAACACCATGGGAAGCAGACTCAAAGCATGCAGCCTTCATAGTCCGCGACGCTGATCGCCTGAGCCCCGGATCGCACCTGATGAGTCCGCGCAAGTTCTATGTTCATCACGGCATCTACCTTGGCGATGGCAAGGTCGCTCATTACTCAGGATTGAGTGCATCGCTGCAAGCCGGCCCTATCGAAGTCACTGACCTGGATCGCTTCGGCAACGGCAGTTCCATCTGGGTAGATCAGGAGCAGTGCGCTTTTTCCAGCGACGAGATCATTGTGCGGGCCATGTCGAGAGTCGGTGAATCACAGTACAAAATACTGTCAAACAACTGCGAACACTTTTGCAATTGGTGTATTAACGGCAATAGCTACAGCGCACAAGTTACCGAGTACCTCCATCGCCCTTTCCGCTTGGTGCGCATACTTTTCTCGTCGAAGACAGGTTTGATAGCTTAGTTTGTCGTACGCTTCCCCAACTTTATGTTAGCTGTCTTCACTCATAGAAACGCGGGAGCGACGTCGTTTCCCGGCACGAACCAAAACGCTTTGCTTTCGGATATGGGTTTTGCTTGCTGCAATTTCGCCAGGGGTGTTCACTGCAATCACCCGTAACGAAATGCGTTCCCAGCAGGCCTATTGATTGATATGAAAATCTCAATTGAACCGACGGTAGCTGTAGAAAATCCCGCCCCCCCTACCCTTCATATGCACCTCCAGAGATTTGGCGCCGCCACGCTTTCAGCCGCCATCTTCATCATCGACACACTCACTTCCATCCATATCGCCATTGCGGTGCTCTACGTCGCCGTGATTTTGATGTCGGTGAACCTGTTTTCCCGGAAAGGTGTAATTGGCGTTTCGCTCTCCTGCTTTGGATTGACGTTGGCTGCGTTTTTTATTTCCCATGGCAGCGACTTCAATAGCTCCGCGTTCGCCCGTTGCCTGGTCAGCCTGTCCGCGATCGGTATCACCACTTTACTGGCACTGAAAAACAAAGCGGCCAATGACGAGTTGCAGGAGCAGGTGCGGATGCTCGCGCAAACCCACGACGCCATCATCGTTCGAGACATGAATGGCATCATCACCACGTGGAGCCCGGGCGCCGAAGCCTTGTATGGCTGGTCAAAAGCACAAGCTATTGGTCAGGATTTTCGAAAGCTCCTGCGGCCTCAGCTGACGCTCACCTGGGAGCACGTGATGAACTCGCTGATTGAAACCGGCCGATGGGAAGGCGAAGTTGTGGAACACCGTCGTGACGGAACACCCGTGACGGTTGTAAGTCGTTGCTCCCTGTCACGGGACGAGAGCAATCAACCAAAAGCGGTTTTGGCCACTCACAACGACATCACCGAGCAAAAAAGGGCCATCAATGCCCTGCGACGCAGCGAAGCGTTTCTGGCCGGTGCTCAATGGCTGAGTCAGACCGGGAGCATTGGTCTGAAAATCCCAAGCGGCGAGATGTATTGGTCCGACGAGGCTCGGCGGATATTCGAGTTCGGCGACGACGAGGAACCACTGCTGTCCAGCGTCCTGAAAAAAACCCATCCAGATGATCTGGACGTGGTCAAAGTATCAATCAAGCACGCCTATCAGAAAGAGCCTCACATCAAGGTGGACTACCGGCTTTTGATGACTGACGGGCGGATCAAGCATGTGCAAATGCTGGCTCATCCCGTCCAGGATGCCGCCGGGAATTTTGAATACATCGGAGCACTGATGGACGTCACCGATGCAAAAATGTCTGAGGAAGCGCTCCACCGCTCGCAGACAGAATTGGCTCACGTGACCCGAATCACAACGTTGGGTGAACTGGCCGCATCGATAGCACATGAAGTCAACCAGCCATTGGCGGCCGTAACCACCAATGGCACTGCCGGTTTGCGTTGGTTGAATCGCGAGGTGCCAGACATCGACGAGGTGCGCAGTGCAATGGAGCGGATGATGAGCGAGACCCATCGAGCGAGCGAGGTGATTCGACGTATCCGCGCAATGTCACGCAAGACCGATCCTCAAAGCGTCCCGGTTGATCTCGTGGAAGTCATAGAAGAGTCATTGGCACTGGTCGACAGAGAGGTCAGACGGAACAAAATTGTGCTAGACCATCAATACGATACTGAGGTTGCCCAGATTATTGGTGACCGTGTCCAACTTCAGCAGGTCATCATCAATCTGATCATGAATGGTGTGCAGGCAATGTCCAATACCAAAGGTAAACATCGCACACTCCATTTGCGCCTCAGGCGTTCTGATGCGGGCGAACTGTGCGTTGATGTCAAAGACAACGGCCCCGGTATTTCGCCGCAAAGCATGCCTAAACTCTTCAACGCTTTCTACACCACCAAGCCCGATGGAATGGGTATGGGGTTATCCATTTGTCGATCGATCATTGATGCTCACGGTGGCCGTATCTGGGCAACAAGTGAAGCAGGTGAAGGCGCGGTATTCCACTTGTCCTTCCCCTCCAGCAATGAGGAGCCTGCGTGAACGCAGATATTTCTTCCATAGATAAGGCCCCGGTTGTCTTTGTGATTGACGACGAGGCCCCCATGCGCGAAGCGCTCAGTAGTCTCTTTCGTTCGGTGGGGCTCCAAGTGCAGACGTTTGCCTCGCCGACAGAATTTCTACAACTACCCGATCCCGATGCGCCCAGCTGTCTGGTCCTCGATGTACGGCTTCAAGGCGCCAGTGGCCTGGAGTTCCAACATCAGTTAGTGGAATCGAAGATCGCATTGCCCATCATCTTCATCTCCGGACATGGAGACATCGCCATGTCAGTCAAGGCGATGAAAGCCGGGGCCGTGGATTTTCTGGTCAAACCGTTCCGCGATCAGGATTTGCTGGATGCCGTCGCCGCTGCTCACCACAGGGATGCCAAGCGTCGGGAAATCGACCAGCAGGACGCCGAAATGCATGCCTGCTACCAAACGCTGACACCCCGGGAGCGAGAGGTCATGGCCCACGCAGCCAAGGGCCTGATGAACAAACAGATTGCGGGAGAAATGAATCTGAGTGAAATCACCGTCAAAATCCATCGCGGGCATGTGATGAAAAAAATGCACGCAAAGTCGTTTGCAGACCTGGTTCGAACGGCACAAGCCCTGGGGATCGGACCAAAACGCTGAGCAACACATACGTGTGTATGATTTCTTTTAAGGCTATCGGCAAATAGAGTGGAATTGGCGCGATAGCTTTTCAGCTGTTTCGAACCCATTGATATCGCGCCAGGATCTGCGCGATGAATAAAATCCCTGTGATCTCCATTGTCGACGATGACGAATCTGGTCGAATAGCACTCAGTAGCCTGGTGCGCTCCATGGGCTGTGAACCCAGTCTTTTTTCCTGCGCCGAAGATTTTCTCGCCTGCGCCAAAAGCTACAGCACGGACTGCCTGATCTCGGACGTTCAAATGCCGGGCATGACTGGCCTGGACCTGCAATCTGAACTCCTCAGTAAAGGGCACGACATCCCCATTATTTTCATCACCGCATACCCGGAGGAGTTGGTTCGCAAACGTGCAAATTCCGCAGGGGCGATCTGCTTTCTCAGTAAACCATTTGATGGACAAGTCATGATTGACTGTATTGAACAAATCTTGAGAAATAGGGAGACAGGCCTTGTCACAAATTGACAACCGCGAGGCGTCCAGCAAAGCCCAGCGGTTTAACGGCCAACATTAACTGTCTCTTTTCCGACGCCCAGCCTTAACCCACTCAACTAACACCTACATACTCAAGTATTAGCCCTTACCACTTACACCCTAGACAAACAAAACCTACGTAGAAGTGCCAAGCAAGTCATCATCAATCACTATACAACCAAGCCAACGACAGCGGCATTTCAATTAAATATCAGCCATCAACGCTGTTTAATTGATTCGGTTATTACCGCCCGCCTAGAGGCTCACAAGCAATGAGCCAGATGTCCTTTGAACACCGTTCTTTGCGCGCCGAAGCACAATAACGGGCCGCAACCCTTTTGGTGATGACGATGAATAGAAACGATCTTCGCAAAATCGACTTCAGCCTTCTGATCGTTTTCGAAACGCTGATGCACGAACGAAATCTTACCCGCGCCGGTGAGAAATTATTTCTCTGTCAATCGGCAATCAGTGCTTCCTTAAATCGGTTGCGTCAGTTTTTCGATGATCCGCTGTTTATTCGGATGGGTCGAACCATGGAGCCCACGAGCAGAGCATTTGAAATACAACTCACGTTGACTCCGGCGCTGGACAACATGGCGGCTGCGCTGAGCAATGTTAGCGAATTTGATCCCACGACCAGTACCAACGTCTTCAGAATTGGACTTTCCGATGATGTGGAGTACTCCTTGCTGCCGGGCCTGCTTCGCCAACTGCGTATGGAAGCGCCTCAAGTCAGTTTCGTCGTGCGCCGTACCGACCATTCTTTGCTGGCCAACCAACTGGCTACGGGCGAGGTGTCACTGGGCGTGTGCCACTCCCGGGAACTCCCCGCCAATGCCAAACGAAAATTTCTGCGCAGCATCCGGCCGACTGTTTTAAGTGCCAACACCCTCACGGGTCTACTGGACCTCAACGAGTACTGTAATCGGCCACATGTCTCTGTTTCGGTCAACGGTGAAGCGTCCGATTACATTGACCGGGCGTTGGGATCTCTGGGGCGGCAACGCCAGATTATCCTGGCAGTTCCGCAATACAGTGCGCTTAAAACACTGCTTGAGGACACGCAGATGTTGGCCGTCGTACCCGATTACGTGGCCAAGGCCATGATTCGACAAGGTGGTTTACGCGCGGACCCCGTTCCGATGAGTCTCCCGACTCTCGATCTATCCATGTCATGGAGCGCCACATTGGACAACGATCCAGGCGAGCGTTGGTTACGCTCGAGAATTACTGATTATTTAAGTGAAAAAAGTGGAAGATTGATCGAAATTAGTGCAAAAAAAGAAGCAGCTTAAGATTCCAGTCAATAATTAAGACCCACCAAGGCTAATTATTTCAATAATTGGCAGAGGAAATCACGACCTCCCTTAAACAATACGCAGGCAGCACAAAAGTTCAACAGTATTAGATTTATCCTATTTAACAGATAAATCGTTACTCCCTCTTATTCTTGGACGATGTTTAGCAAGACTTCTAACATTGGTCATCGCAATCTCACACAGAGGCTTAACGCCGGTACTTGCACATGAAAGCACTCATCGAAGGCTTCATAAAGTTTCAAAAAGAAGTTTTCCCGCAGAGAACGGATCTTTTCAAATATCTCGCCACCACTCAAAATACAGAAACGTTATTTATCACGTGCTCCGACAGTAGAGTCATTCCGGAACTGCTCACACAGCAAGAACCCGGAGAGCTGTTCGTTATACGCAACGCTGGAAACATAGTTCCCTCCTATGGGCCGCAGCCGGGGGGTGTCACCGCCTCTGTCGAGTATGCCGTTGCGGTACTCGGGGTCCGTGACATCGTCATTTGCGGTCACTCGGATTGCGGAGCAATGACGGCGGTTTCCAGTGGCAGGTCATTGAATCATTTACCGGCAGTGGCAGCCTGGATGAGCTATGCAGAGTCCGCAAAAGTTATGAACGCGACCCGTACCCACGCATCCGATAAAGAACGTGTCAGCTCGATGGTTCGGGAAAATGTTATCGCTCAGCTCTCCAACCTGAAAACCCACCCCAGCGTCAGATTGGCTTTGGAACAGAAAAAACTGAATCTGCATGGTTGGGTGTACGACATCGAAACAGGGTCCATCGTCGCGCTCGATGGCAGAACCAACACATTCGTTCCATTGGCGGAGTTCCCGGAAACTACGGCATAGGACTCACCTGTTCCCTAAGCACATTGCCTGCTCGACCACGATGTCCCCACACATTCGGAGTGAAAATCATGGCTGAATCTGAAACCCGTCCCCCACTGCCCCCTTTCGATCGCGAATCGGCGATTCTTAAAGTCCGGCTTGCAGAAGATGGCTGGAACTCTCGCGATGCAGAAAAAGTTTCACTGGCTTACACCACTGATACCCAGTGGCGAAATCGGGTCGACTTCGCAGTAAACAGGTCTGAAGCCGCAGCATTCCTCACCCGAAAATGGAACAAAGAGCTGGACTATCGACTGATCAAAGAGTTGTGGGCATTTACCGATAACCGCATCGCGGTACGTTACGCCTACGAATGGCACGATGACTCCGGTCATTGGTATCGCTCATACGGAAACGAGAATTGGGAGTTTGCTGAAAACGGACTGATGGCTCATCGGTTTGCCTGCGTCAATGACATGCCAATCAAAGAATCGGAGCGAAAATTTCGTTGGCCGTTAGGCCGTCGCCCTGACGATCATCCAGGTCTTTCTGATCTAGGCCTGTAACCATTGGCGTTCGACAGACGATGTAGCGAAACGTGGTTTGGAGAGTAGTGCGCTCTTCACACGAAAATTTGTAAGTGTCAAAGGCAGACGACTGCAGGCCGTTACTCCCTAAAAAATTACGGCTGTGGAAGTAGATTGCGCCTGTCCTTGACTTTCCCCTCTGCGACTTACACAAAGCTTCGCCTCGTCGGCCAGATCGAGGCGAAAGCTTCACCCTCCCCACCGCAGCGCCAACAGCCTCGCCAATGCCTCTGGCAGATCGCTTAGCCAATCCCGGAAAGGCCGGACCGTTATCGATTCAGGATCATGGTCATGGGATTGCGTGGTCCAGACCACATCGTAACGAGCGAGGATCTCAATCATGTCGCTGCGTTGGTAAGCCTTTTCAAGGGCGGCCAACGCAAGTTCTCGAAAAGCTTGTTCGACCGCGCCTGGCCATAACACCGCACCGACAGTGCTCGCCACCGCTCCACACTGATGGATGCGGTGAGCGATACCGGGAGCGAGTTTTATAGCCTCGCCTTCCTGAAGTAAGGCGATTCGCTGTCGACCGGCACGAATATCCAGTTCGCCCTTGAGCGCCACCACCAGTTTGGTTTCCTGACGATGCATCAACGGTAGGTTGTGAGCCTGTAAGGGCAACACAAAGCGCATCGCCGTGCCCACCCCTCCAATGCTTGCCTGGGCTACGTCAATCCACACCGGAAAGCCGTTGGGGATCAATAGCAGCGCCTCTGAGTTTTTAACGTTCATCAACACTCCGACCTGCATCTATAGGAACCACCTATGCGCAGGATTGTATATCGGTCTTGGACGCTATGGAGCAAACGGCAGAAGATTGCTTCACACCCAAGCAACACCAACCTGGCAACCGCCACCAAGCAAACCCGATAGGAGAAACACCATGCAACAGTCCCACGCTTACAACGACACCAGCCTCGAGCTGACCGCGAAAATCCTCGACGCCAAGGCGCGTAAAAACCTGTCCTTCGAAGACGTGGCCCAAGGCACCGGCCTCGGTCTGGCTTATGTCACCGCCGCCCTGCTCGGCCAGCATCCACTGCCTGAAGCCGCAGCCAAAGTGATCGGCGACAAACTGGACCTGGACGCCGACTCGGTCGCCCGTCTGCAAATCATCCCACTGCGCGGCAGCCTGTCGGGTGTTCCAACGGACCCGACCATCTACCGCTTCTACGAAATGATTCAGATCTATGGCACCACCCTGAAAGCCCTGGTTCACGAACAGTTCGGCGACGGCATCATCAGCGCGATCAACTTCAAGTTGAACATGCAGAAAGTTGAAGATCCGGAAGGCGGTCACCGTGCAGTGATCACCCTCGACGGCAAGTTCCTGCCACTGCGTCCTTTCTAAGGATGCAACCGGACCTGTAAATCGGCCCGCAGCCTTGCGGGCCTGCTTCAAAAAAATTCTTAACCCTTTTCGATCAATCACCACATTTGAATGGAGGATCCGTCATGAAAAAAATTCTGTTTCTTGCCCTGTCACTGACCGCTTCGCTGTCGGCCTACGCCCAGCCAGCCGTAGTCGCACCGGAGGCCATTCCATATGCGTATGGCATGCAGCTGGATATCGCCAAAGTCATTCACATCACCCCGACGGCGGATGTCTGCGGCCCGACAGCCGTGCAAATGGCTTACCGCGATTCGCACGGTGAAACCCACATCCTGGAATACAGCGTGATCGGTAGCGGCTGCACCAACTGACGGTCACTCACTCAATACTCAATGAAAGGTAAAACACCATGAAAGCGCTCATCGAAGGTTTTTTGAAGTTCCAAAAAGAAGCATTCCCACAACGCACTGACCTGTTCAAACACCTGGCCACCACGCAACATCCGGGCACCTTGTTCATCACCTGTTCCGACAGCCGCGTCGTACCGGAACTGTTGACCCAGCAAGAGCCTGGCGAACTGTTCGTAATCCGTAACGCTGGCAACATCGTGCCGTCCCACAGCCCCCATTCCGGCGGTGTGTCGGCCACCGTCGAATACGCCGTCGCCGTACTGGGCGTGACTGATATCGTGATCTGCGGCCATTCCGATTGTGGTGCCATGACCGCTGTCGCCAAGTGCAAGTGCATGGATCACCTGCCTGCGGTCGCCGGTTGGTTGCAGCATGCCGAGTCGGCGAAAGTCATCAACGAATCGCGTCCTCACGCCAGTGAAAGCGCCAAAGTCAGTTCCATGGTGCGTGAAAACGTCATTGCCCAACTGGCCAACATTCAGACTCATCCAAGCGTGCGCCTGGCTCAGGAAAAAGGTCTGGTGAATCTGCATGGCTGGGTCTACGACATCGGGACCGGTTCAATCGACGCCCTGGACGCCGACAACAAGACCTTCAAGTCACTGGTCAAGCATCCGAACACCGTTGCCGTTCATGCCCGTCCAGCAAAAGCTGTTGCCTGAATCAGCCGCTAATTTCCAGGAGTACTCAACATGCTTGAAGTCACTATGTACACCACCACGACCTGCCCCTACTACCGCAATGCCAAGCGTTTGCTCGATACCAAAGGGGTGGCGTACAAGGAAATCGATGTGCGCTCAGTCGACGTGAAAAACGAAATGATCAGCCGAAGCGGTCGCCATACCGTCCCGCAGATCTTTTTCGGCAACTGGCACGTTGGCGGCTTCGATGACCTGGCTCAACTTGAAAGCGAAGGCGGCATCGACCTGGTACTCAACCCGCGCATGGCGGGATGAGCACCGATGACGCCAGCTCACAATTCCAGCACCAGGGGGGCGTCGCCCTCCTTGGCTTGCGCTGGCACCGCACAGCAAATCAGTACTTCCCCTTCGGCCGGCATCTCAGCCGGCAGGTTCAGATAATGCACTTGGCCACTGACCAATCGGGTCCGGCATGTACCGCACGATCCGCCCCGGCAACTGAAGTCCGGGTTCAGGCCGCGGCTCTCGGCCAGTTCCAGTAAACTCCCGCCACCCGGCTCCCAACGAGCTTCCTTCGCCGACGCCGAAAACAGCACTTTGACCGGGCTGCTTGCCGCGGGTATCTGCTCGACCGCCGGGGTTAAATGATCCCGTTGGCGAACCAGGGTCGAAGGACCGAAAGTCTCCGCGTGAATACGATCATCGCCAATACGCAACTGACGCAGGCCGTCGTAAAGCGCTTGGGTAAAAGCACCAGGGCCACACAGGTAAAAGTCGTAATCGTCCAGGGGCAGCAAAGCCTTGAGCAGTTCGACATCCACCCGCCCCGCCACCTCAAAATCCTCACCAACGCGAGCATGAGTTTCCGGCTGGCTGAGCAGGCGCAGCGCACGAATTTTATCCTTGGCTCGAGTCGCCAGTTCGTAAAGCTCATCGCGAAACCCGAGTTCACCCAGGCTGCGCGCACTTTGGATGAACCAGGTGGGTCGAGTGCGACGGATGCGTTCGCCTTCATAAATCACTTCGCGCAGCATCGACAGCAGTGGGGTCACGCCCACGCCCGCGGCCAGCAAAACCAACGGTCGATATTCATCGGCTTGCACCGTGAAACGCCCTTGAGGGGCGCGGGCTTCGACCAGATCCCCTACCTGAACGCGGTCGTGCAGATGCGACGAGATGAGTCCGTCACGCTTGACGCTGATGCGGAAAAAACTGTCCGACGGCGCACTCGACAGGCTGTAGGTTCTGACCAGAGGCGCCTGTCCTTCAGCAAGGCAAAAGCGAACCGGCAGATGTTGACCAGCCTCGAACCGCGGTATGCCCGCGCCATCGGCCGGTTCAAAATAGAAGGAGCGAATGGAACTGCTCTCGTCAACGATCCGCGTCACCCTCAGCGGTCGCCATTGATCGCGCAGGTAATCGGCTTGCAATCGGCCCTCAGCTTGCTTCCAGCTGCCCGTCATCAGGCTGTTAGGTGAAAAACCTTCAAACCGCCAACGGAGGGCCAACACAGCCTGACGTCGAACCACCTGTTCCACGGTCAGCGTCCAGAGCCGTTCGGCCCCCTGAAAGGCGGCAATCTCCGGCCCCTCGAGGATGATCTCGGTACGCCCGCTGACTTGCAGCATGTCGCCTGTTTCAAAATCGATGAACACCAGCCCCGCGCGCGGGTTGAGCAGGAAATTACCCAAGGTGTTGAAGTGCAGGTTGCCGGCGAAATCGGGAATCGTCAGCACGTTGCTTTCTATCCTGACGAAACCTGAATTGCCACCTCGGTGAGAAACGTCTACCGAGCGCCGGGTTGCGTCGCCATCCAGGTCGACATAGCTGGCGATGAAAAAGGTATCGGCCTTGCTGATGGTCGCCTTCGCGGCTTCATCCAGTTCACTGAGGCATTCGACCGCCACGTTTGCCGAGGCTTGGCCAAGGCTGACCGGCTCAACGCCTCGCAACTGGATGTATTGCGGGCAGTTGCCGAAAGCGTGCACCACAGAAACGGCAAAACCGCCTGACGAGGCGGTACTGATGTTGCCGTTCATGCGATTGCGCCTTCGGGTCTTCAGGTCAATACCCAGCAGTCCCACCGCAGCGCCCTGCTTAAGGGCCGCCCGAACCGGATCACCCTCGGCGGGCAGGCGGTCGAGTTGCAGCATTCGCGGATCGGGAGAATGGATGAAGCCAGGGGGGCCTTCGATCAACGTGGCCCAAGGCATCCCTTGTTCATCGACCGCGCCCACCACCAGGTAAGGCAACTGGTTGTAAAACAATCGATGCTGATCAGGCATGAAGTCACGCACGACCTTGCGTCCGAATATCTCCATTTGATCGGCGACGCCGACGCTTTCCTGCAATTCACGCTCACCCGCATGCCAAGGGGTTGTTCCTGGCGCGTCCGACTGACTCATGATCACCTCTACGCATTCGTAAACAGGTGTCCTTCACCCGCCGCCCGGCGAGGAATGGTTGAATCCCCGGCAGCGGGGTAAATACGCCATTGCCGGTGATCATCAACTCTGCGTTTTGCAACCTCAGGAAGCTCGATACAGACCCTGCACGCACTCGAGCAACCCGGAATCGCCTAAGGGGGGTAGCGACCCCGCTATGGAAGCCCATATAGCTTTTTTCTGTCTTGATCAGTTTGACCAGATGGACGAATTCGCTCGCCTTTAACGTAGGCGCGAACCACTGCTGGACGCTTACTGATTTTCTCTAGCCAAGCGGCGACGTTAGGATAACCATCGAGCGTCATTCCTTGCTTGTCATGTTGCAGCACCCAAGGATAGATCGCCATATCGGCAATGGAGTACTCGCCGGCGACATAAGGCCGTTCGCTCAATTGCTGCTCCAGAACGCCATACAAACGTTCGGTCTCTTTACTGAACCGTGACACGGCGAGCGGCACATGTTCAGCGGCGTAATTCAGGAAGAACACTGTCTGTCCCAATATCGGCCCCAGGTTCGCCGCTTGCCAGAACAGCCACTGCATGACTTCAGCCGCCCCTTTCGCATCGGCGGGCATGAATTGCCCGCGACGCTGAGCCAGGTACAACAAAATCGCCCCTGACTCAAAGACCGATACCCCAGTCTCTCTGTCGACTATCGCTGGAATACGCTGATTGGGCGAAATCCGGGTGAACTCGGTGGAAAATTGCTCACCATTGCTGATATTGACGGGGTGCGCGACGTAGGGATGTTCCGACTCCTCCAGAAAAATGGCGACCTTCTGCCCGTTGGGGGTTGGCCAGTAATAGTAATCGACAGCACTGGAAAGATTGAACATTGGGTTCCCCAATTCGGCAACAGAATGAAAACCTAGGTCACATACTCGTCAGTGCTCAGCTCAAGGCAGCCATGAACGCCGTCGGAGTTGGCGGATCATTTCAGGGCACTTGCGGCGTTTCGTACCAATCACGGCTGGGGGTGGCGAAGCGCATCTTCTTGCGGATAACAGCGGCATTTTCGACGCTGGTTATTTTTTCGAGCAGTACGAATGCAACTTCAGTGGCAGTCCCCGGCCCGCTTGACGTGATGATCTGGTCATCGACAACCACGGGGCGATCGACAAAGCGTGCACCGGTTTCCAACAGTTGGTTTTTCCGCTTGCCTCCCTCCTGGTGATAGGTCGTAGCGTTCCTGTCACGCAACACGCCGGCCACGCCGAGGCATACGGAAGACACGCACACGCTGGCGACGGGTTTACCCGCTTCGACGAAATGCCGGATGGTCGCCAGGAAGGGTTCACTCAAGGCTTCCTCGTAAAAACCCGACGGTTCAAAACCACCCGGCAGTGCCAGGGCATCGAAGCTGCTCACGTCCAGATCGCTCAATAAAAAACTCGGATTGAGCATGAGGCCAAAGGTGGTCACGATCTTTCTGCGAAGGCCGGCGTTGACCAGTTCCACAGGGTGATCACCCAGCAGGTTGGCCCAGCCAAGCACATCGGTAAAAGCGGCCATTTCCAGGGGCTCCACGCCGTTGGCCAGTAACATAAGCACGCGTTTCATCAGTCATTAGCCTCTGCGGTACAGCATGGAAGAGTGTGTGCTTATGCTCCGCCTTAAGCGCGATGTAGAGAACGACCAGAAAATACAATCCACTATTTCGCGCACTGAAATGCCCGAGCGGGCACACGCGAAGAAGACTGTCGTAGTCAAAGACGCGTCCCTTGGGATGATGGTGTCCAATCCGACAGTCGTTGCCTGCCTGTTTGAAACAGCTGCCACTGCCAAGTAATGGCTCGCAGTGACCTCCGCTGTTGCGTGCGCTGCAAGCGTTCAAAGCACATCCGGCTGCATGGCCGGATGCTCGCGCAGGCCGTCGACGATGTGGTCAACAAAACTGCGCACCCGCATCGAGGCCTTGCGCCCTTCGCGGTACACCACGTGCACCGGCAGCGCCGGTAACTCATAGGGCTGCAACACACGCCGCAATCGCCCAGTGTTCAGATACTCATACAACGGATAGCTCAGGCAACGGGTAATGCCGGCGCCATAAGCTGCTGCATCTATGGCCGCCTGTACCGTCGCGCAACTGATCCGTGTACGGGCTTTCAAGTGATTGATCTCACCGTCGTGTTGGAAGTCCCACTGGACTCGGTCTCGATAAGCATGGGTGGCGACCAGTCGATGATTTTGCAGTTCCTCGGGTTCGCTGGGCTCCCCGTGAGTAGCCAGATAAGCCGGGCTGCTGCATACCATCGAGCGTACGTAGCCCACCTGTCGTGCGATCAATGACGAACTGGGTAGATGGCCGACCAGCACCGCCACATCGATGCCTTCTTCATTCATGTTCGGAAAACTATCATGGTATTGCGCAAAGACTTTTACCTCCGGGTACAGGCTCATGTAGTCCGTCAGAATCGAGGTCATGACATAACGGCTGAACAGCAAAGGCATCAGCACCGTGAGATTGCCTTGGGCCTGTACATGCAAGCCCTTGGCCGAAGCCTCTGCGTCTTCGATGGCCCTGAGAATGCGTGAACAATCGACCATGAAACCGGCGCCGGCCTCGGTCAGCGACACCCCACGGGTGCTTCGAATCAACAGAGGCACGCCAAGACGTTCCTCCAGCCGTGCAATGGCGCGAACGACCGTAGGTCCGGACACATCCAGACGACGGGCCGCAGCAGCGAGACTGGGACGCTCCGATAACGCTTCGAACATCAGCATTTCATGGTAGCGATCCATCAGTTGGAACCCTTCACCACAGCCTTGAGCGCCGAGTCCTTGCCGAGTCGATCCGCGAGAAAATCCACGAAGGTACGAACCTTTGCCGGAATTCGGGTGCTCTTGAGGTAGACCACTTGAATGGGCAGCGCCGGTGGTTCGAAGTCCTCCAGCACCAGTTCCAGTTCGCCAGCCGCCACCTGGTTGGCCACCTGATAGGACAACACCCGCGTGACACCCCAGCCCAGGCTGGCGATATTGATCGCGGCCTGATTGGCGGTGACCACCAATCGCGGTTCGAATCGAAAGCTCAGGGCGTTGCCGTCGTTGACGAATTGCCAGTCGCTCAGCAAATGGCTGGCCGAAGACATGACGATGTTGGCGTTACTGAGTTCACCGGGATGACGCGGCCTGCCGTGGCGTTCGAAATAATCGGGAGTACCGCAGATCACCTGACGTACTTCGCCAACTTTGATGGCGTGCTGATTAGTCTCATGCAAGTGGCCGATGCGTATGGCCACATCGATACCCTCGTCCGTCATGTTCACGACACGATCCACCAGCAAGGCATTGAGGTGCACCGAAGGAAACTGGTCCACGTAGTCGGCCAGTAGCGGCGCGATGTACAACTCGCCAAACAGCACCGACGCGGTCACGGTCAAATGCCCGCACGGTATCGAGTAACTCCCGGCAGCCGCCTCCTCCGCCTCGTCGATATCACTGAGGATACGCCGACAATCCTCGAGATAGCGTTGACCCGCTTCGGTAAGATGCAGGCTGCGAGTGGTTCGAGAAAGGAGCTGTGTGCCGATTCGCTCCTCCATCGCGGCAATGGCACGGGTCACGCTGGGGGGAGAGATATTCAACAGCCGGGCGGCGGCGGCAAAGCCTTCTTCCTCGGCCACGGCCATGAATATCTGCATTTCTTGAAAACGATCCATAGTCGCCCCTGTCTTGATGAGAGGACAGCGAGGTATCTGGCCGCTTGCGCGGTAAGACCTGATTGCCAGTATCGTCGGCTACAGCGACTTTCGCACGCGCCGTCGGGCTGGCTGCATTTACGTAAAGCGTCCTGGGAAAACCGCGAAACAAATGAAAAGGAGCTGGCCGGAATTGTTTTCCCGGCAAGCTCCTTCAGAATCGAGTCAAGCCTCTTGCAAGCCTACAGCAGTACGTTGCATGCCAACGAAGTTCGGCAAACCTTCGATGCTGCTCAACCAGGCACGGACATTCGGGTAGTCAGTCAGCGCCACGTTACCTTCCGGCGCGTGGGACACGTAAGTGTAGGCAGCAACATCGGCGACGGTCGGCTTGTCGCCGGCCAGGAATGTGCTCTGACCCAACTCTTCTTCCATGACCTTAAGCAGGGAATGAGAGCGTTTGATTGTATCTTCGGCGTCAAGACCGGCACCAAACACCGTGATCAATCGTGCGGCGGCAGGCCCCGAACTGATTTGACCGGCGGCCACCGACAACCAGCGTTGAACTTTGGCTTGCTCTAAAGGATCGGTTGGCAGCCATTGGCCCTTGCCATATTTGGCGGCGAGGTAAACCACGATGGCGTTGGAATCTGCCAGGACGGTGCCGTTGTCATCGATCACCGGCACTTGGCCGAAGCGGTTGAGCGCCAGGAAGTCAGGCGCTTTGTGCGCGCCCTTCATCAGATCCACGAAAACCAGTTCGGTTGGCAGTCCCAGCAGGGACAGCATCAGTTCGACCCGATGTGAGTGGCCAGACAAAGGGTGACGATAGAGTTTGATCGCTTGCTGAGACATGACGTGCTCCGATAGTTGTTAGACTTCGACCCGGTGATCGCGTCGATGGAGTTATCTTCCCCTCCTCTCGTAAACAGCGGAATGACCAGCAATTACAATCCAGCATTTCATTGCATGTAATAATCATTTTTTTCCGACCCTGCTTCCCCTCCCGACACTCCCAGCATCAAGTCCATAAAGGCCACTGACGCCGCGCTGTGATAGTTGTTTTTACGCCGTAACAGCGCGGCTCCGCGCCGTGGCCCCTTGTCCAGCAGCGCGATCCTGCGCAGGGCTCGGTCCTGGGTAGCGATAGGCTCCGGAAGAATAGTGGCGACCGCCGTGTGCCGCATGACTTCCAGCAAGGTATTTACCGAATTGACCTCGATCACCACCTTGGGTGTGATCTGCGTCTTGGCGAAGTACTCGTCAATACAGATGCGGGTGGCGAAGTCGGGCGTCAGCAACGCAAAGTCCAGTTGAGCGACCTGCTCGGCGGTCAACGGTTTCTTGCAGTCGTATAACGGATGATCCCGCCCCACCACCAGCCCCAGGGTTTCTATAAAAGCCGGGATCGTTTCGATGTCCGGGTTTCTCACCTCATCAAACGCAATGGCGATATCCAGTGAGTCATCCGCCAGGCCGGTTTCGATATCGGCCATGGAGAGTTCAAAGATCTCCAGGTGGATATTTGGATAGAGAGCCATGTAGTCGCGCATCAACGGTCCTACCAGGTACGCCATGAACGTCGGTGTCATGGCCAGGCGCAGGGTACCGCGGGACAGATCCTTCACATCGTGCAACGCGCGCTTGCCAGCTTCCAACTCAACCAATACGCGACGTGCACATTCGATGTAAGCCTGCCCCGCATCGGTAGGTTTTACCGTGCGCGAGGTCCGGTCGAACAACACAACGCCAAGGGTCTCTTCCAACTGTCGGATCTGTTGCGACAAGGTCGGCTGGGAAACATGCAGCGCCTCGGCGGCGCGGGTGAAGCCGGCGTTATCGGCGACAGCCAACAAATAGCGCAAGTGTCGTAGCAGCATGGGATTCCCCCTCTATAGGCCGTGCTTATGCGTGGCATTGTATATCGGTCCTGGACGCTATCGAGCAACCACCAGGACATTGCTCATACCCAGGCAACACCAGGAATGCCAAAGGTTATTCCGGCGAATTGATGTGCGACGCGAACAGCTAACTGGACACCAGTCGTACAAAAGCGCTTTTACACAACCTCTATCGAGGATGTGTAAAAACGTCATAGAGGGATTTTGAATCTCAGGTCCAAGCTTTTTGAGGGTGACGTTCCGTCGTTGCGTCCGGCGTCATCGATAAGTAAGCACATGCCGTGAAAGACTATTTGAATTGGCCGTTTGCTGTCATCTCCCAGAGACAGGTGTACGCAGGGTCACAAATTCTTCTGCCGAGGTCGGGTGTACACCGATGGTTTCATCGAACAGACGCTTGGTCGCACCCGCTTTCAACGCGATGGCCAGCCCCTGGATGATGTCTCCGGCGTCGGGCCCCACCATGTGCGCGCCCAAGACCCGATCAGTAACGGCATCCACCACCAGCTTCATCAACGTCTGCTCGGACGAGTCCGTGAGGGTCAGTTTCATCGGCTTGAATCGGCTTTCGAAAACGATCACATTCTGGCCATTCTCCAGCGCCTGTTCCTCAGTCAGCCCAACGGTTCCGATGTTGGGCTGGCTGAACACAGCAGTGGGAATGTGGCGGTAATCTACTGGACGATATTCTTCAGGCTTGAACAATCGACGAGCGACCGCCATGCCTTCCGCCGTTGCAACAGGGGTCAGTTGCACCCGTCCAATCACATCACCCAACGCCAGGATCGATGGTTCGCGGGTTTCAAAGTTGTCATTGACGTCTATGTAACCCTTCTCATTGAGTTCGACGCGGGTATTTTCCAGGCCCAGATTGTCGAGCATCGGCCGCCGGCCAGTGGCGTAGAAAATGCTGTCGGTCTCCAGTTGACGACCGTCGTTGAGTGTCGCCAGTAGACTTCCGTCAGGCTGTTTATCGATCCGGACGATATCGGTGTTGAATTCCAATTGCAGTCCGCGCTTGGTCAGCTCCTGCACCAGGTGCGTGCGAACCGCCTTATCAAACCCACGCAGGAACAGATCACCGCGATACAGAAGGCTGGTGTCGGCACCAAGGCCATTGAAGATGCCGGCGAATTCGACGGCGATGTAACCGCCGCCCACCACCAGTACTCGCTTGGGCAGTTGCTCCAGAAAGAAGGCTTCATTCGAAGTGATGGCATGCTCGCGACCTGGAATTTCCGGAATGTGTGGCCAGCCGCCAGTTGCAATCAAAATGCGTTCGGCGCTGAAACGCTGTCCATTGATTTCCACATGATGCGCGTCGGTCAGTCGTGCATGGCCTTCGAGTAACGTTACGCCGCTGTTGATCAGCAGTTTGCGATAAATACCATTGAGTCGTTCGATCTCTCGGTTCTTGTTGGAGATCAATTTTTGCCAGTCGAATTGCGCCTTGCCGGCCGTCCAGCCAAAGCCCTCGGCCTGTTCGAAGTCGTCGGCAAAATGCGATCCGTAGACCAGGAATTTCTTCGGCACACAGCCGACATTAACGCATGTACCACCGAGGTAACGACTCTCGGCAACTGCCACTTTCGCGCCGAATCCCGCGGCAAAACGCGCTGCACGGACACCGCCGGAACCAGCGCCAATCACAAACAAATCAAAGTCGTAGGTCATCTCAATTCTCTGCAAGGTCGCACAACACATGTGCTGCCAAATATCGTTAAAGGGGAGAAAAACGAAGTTTCAATGCACGCAACATCGAGCCGCACCGTTCCAGGACCGAAGCCTTGTTCTGACGCGTGCCGGATCTGTACGTGACAGGAGCCGCTATGAATTCGCTAGCCAGCGCTCCCATCAATTGGGGCAGCAAAAAGCCGCCTTCGTATTCGGTAACGACCATGACCGGAGTATCCAGCCAAGGGTTACCGTCGCAGGAATGAGCGACATCAATCATGTGGGGGCTCCCTGGATGGACACTGCATTCACCCGAATTGGGTCAATTGCTTCTGCGTTCAGTCTCACCATGTATGGGCAATTAGAGAACCAGCAGGGATGTCATGACTTAATTGTGCTGAGTGAAACAATCCTGCGAGGCGTTGTTCTGAACATACTGATCAGGCTGCCGTCAGCGTCTTATGCGAGGTCATTGACAGTCACAAATTCCACGCTAATCCCTCTTTCCAGCGACCATCCGACTATGAGGTCGCTGGAAAGACACGGGGGCTTATCGCGTGTTGTCAGGGTCGCTTAGCCGCCGCTGCACGCCGATCCCCAGACTTGATACGTCACGGTGTGACGCTGGCCCTGGGAATCGTCATACGTCAGTTCCACGGGGACGATTCCGCAGGCATTACTGACATCGGTGATGCTGATGGTTTTGACGATATCAAGGGGCATTCCGGTCCGTGCAACCTCCTCAGCCGGTGCTGCCACGATGCTGCTGGAAACAATGGCAAACGTCAGAGCTATCACCGGTTTGGAAAAGTTCTCCAATAAGCGGTTCATGCGTGACTTTCCCGCAGCAGATTGCGAGCGGAGTCGGCCATCACGGCAAGAGAGCCGGCCAGCATCAGTACGTCTTTGAGCACCAGGCGACCGCCACCGGACAGGTAGGGAAAACCGTGTTGAGCATCGCCCAGAGCCCCCACCCAGGCTTCGGGCGTAGTGATCAGAAAGCTCAAAGTCACCAGCGGCGTACCGAAGGCCAGCGCACCACCGAGCAAGCCGGTGCGTCGTGAGATCGGGTTGGACAGCACCAACAAGCCAATCAGGAGTTCGACAATGCCCAACCCCGTCGAGAATCCGTAAGTGTTGTTGCCTGTCTGCCACGCGCGCTTCTCCACGTTCAGTTCACCTTCATGTGTCAGGTGAGCCTTGTACTCTTGGGGGTGTTCGTAGAAGAACGACATGAAGGGACTGTTGGCCACAAACGGTGTGATGCTATCGGCCTCGTATGGGACGAATTTGAGCGCGCCGATCCACAGGAAAACGATGCCGATTGCCAGTCGCATGAGCGAAGCGCCAAAGGTGTCCACTTTGCTGAGGAACCGTAACCAGGTTGTAAATGAGGTGAGCATGGGACTTCTCCAGAACATTGAATGTGGAGTCAGTCTGCTGGTTTTGAGACCAGTGCTTTTGTTCGTCATGCTCAAGTTGTTGCTTGATCGTCTCAACGTGACCTTCACGTTTCAATGACGTAAAAAAACCTCGGCACTTTGTAGTACCGAGGCTGCTTGGACGCGATGTCAGGCTAGTTTTTCAGCGCATCAAACGCTTCGAGCGTGCGTAGCGAATAGATGTAAGCAGCGCCCGCGTTCATCGAGATAGCCGTGGCCAGGGTCGCAGCCACCTCTTCGCGGCTCGCGCCTGCCTTGATCGCTGAGTTCGTATGTGCGGCGATACAACCATCGCAACGAGTAGTGACAGCGACGGCGATCGAGATCAACTCGCGTGTCTTGACATCAAGCACATCGTTTTCGGCAGCGGCTTCACCGAGTGCCATGTAGGCTTTGACCATCTTGGGGTTGCTCTTGCCCAGTGCGCCGAAGGCTTTCTGGATAGTGGGCAATAATTCGGACCAATTATTGAACATAGCGTAAATTCCTGAGCAGGTTGAGTGTACTGTTTCGACACACTCAGTTTTCTCCAGTGGCGCGATTCAGGTTTGTTCGATCGGCTCAGCTTTTATTGCGAAAGACTCAAAATGAATTCAATCGATAAACTCATCAGCTTGGCCAACGTGCGCGGCAGCCTGGATTTGCGCTGCCAGTTCGAGGGGGATTGGGCTCGCGAGCATGAGCAGGAAGCCTTGGGCAAGGCGCCCTATCACATCGTGTTGGCCGGAGAGTGCCAGGTATATTTTCCTGATGGCGAGCGTGTTTCCATGAAGACCGGGGACATTTTGCTGCTTCCACGGGGCGTGCCGCATGTCATGCACAGCACAGGCAAAACCGTAGCGCCGACCGTGCCGTACGTTAGCGAAGGTGGTGTCGTGCCGATGCATCGTATTGGCGGGGCCAGTCGCGATTTCGACATGCTCTGTGGCGGGTTTCACTTCAATCGCACGTCACTGCTCTTCGCTGCGCTGCCCGAGTATCTGGTCATCCCGCCCACCGCCAGTGGGCAGCTACTTGCGCTGGTGGAGATGCTGCGTGGCGAAGCGGATGGCGACCAGGTCTGCTCCAGATTCATGCTCGACGCGCTATCCCAGGCGCTGTTCACCTTAATCCTGCGAGCGCACCTGGCAAGCGATGGCCAGACCACTGGCTCATTGGCCTTGCTCAGCGACAAACGCCTCGGACGCGCCTGGCAGGCGATGCTGGCCGACCCTGCATTCGAGTGGACCGTTGAAGGGCTGGCGGAAATGGCGAGCATGTCCCGCGCAACGTTCCTGCGCGCATTTGCACGTGTGGCTGGCGCGTCACCCTGGGTGCTGTTGACTCAGGTCCGTATGGAAATGGCGTTCAACCTGCTGAGCCATTCCCATCTGGGGCTGAGCGATATTGCCGTACAGGTCGGGTACCAATCGCAATCGGCCTTCAGCAAGAAATTCAAGGAGTTTTACGGCGAGGCGCCAGGGAAACTGCGTCGCGGGATTTAATTCTACGGCAGGTCCATCGGCGACACGGCGGTCACGATCTTCAAGGAAACCTCCCCCGGCCGTATGCCTGTTCGCGCCGCCCTGGCAACAGGATTGTGCTAGACCTTAGATATGATTGCGCTGGTGTCGAAGTCGTAGGGAGGCCGCATCCAATGGCGCCAGGTGATCAGCCATTTGCTCATCAATGACTTGCAGTCAATCACAGATGCCACAGCAAGGCTTCCCGCCTTGTGCTCGAGCCTTTGACCATAGGGAGGTTCTGAGCGAGGAGACACCGCCGCTTTCCACTTGTCGTTACCTACCTGGGAGGAGCACATGTGAGTCGAGATTCTCTCTCTGATTCGCCTCTGGATAACGGACCAATAGTCTTCGTTGTTGATGATGATGAGTCCGTGCGCATCGCATTGAGCAGTCTTTTCCGCTCGATGGATGTGCGGGTCGAGACGTTCGCCTCCGCGGCCGAATTCATTCGCCGCCCCGACCCTCAAACACCGTGCTGCCTGGTGCTGGATGTCCGCCTACAAGGGTCCAGTGGCCTGGATGTCCAGCGAGATTTGCTTGAGTCAGCGAATAAGTTGCCCATCATCTTCATTTCCGGGCATGGCGACATCGCGATGTCTGTTAAAGCGATGAAGGCTGGCGCCCTGGACTTCCTGGTCAAACCGTTTCGCGACCAGGACCTTCTGGACGCAGTATCGGCTGCACTCAGGACAGATACAAAGCGCCGTGAACTGGCCAAGGAGGATGCTGGATTGCATGCCTGTTACCAGTCACTGACTGCCCGGGAACGCGAAGTCATGGCTTATGCCGTGAAGGGTCTGATGAATAAACAGATCGCCGGCGAGATCTGTATCAGTGAAGTCACTGTCAAAATTCACCGCGGGAACGCGATGAAAAAAATGAAGGCGAAGTCGTTTGCTGATCTGGTACGAATGGCTGAATCGCTAGGGATAGGAGGTAAGCACTGAATCAATTTAAGGCGTAAGTACTGTGTACTTGGAAGCAATACGCTCTTGGAGTGCCAGGCAAATGCCTCTATGCACCTGCCCCACCGTCCGCCCCCTCTCTTATTACTCCCACTCATACTCACAAATCTCGCCCAGCTGAACGCCGACAAATTGTCCAGCAATTAAAAAATCAAAATCTCGCCGTCCGCCATTAATACTCAAGTATTAGCCGCTACCACTCACGCGCTAAAAAATTCGACCTTATGTCGAAGTGCTTATCGGCTGCGACAGTCCTATCCTGTGTTCAAGCAAACGAAAACACCGAACGAGCAGACACCAGTGACAAAAGCAATCAGTCCCAATGCATACAGATCAATTCGGCGAACTTGAATGGAGGCTCAGACACTACCAACAGTTTTGACAATGATTACCGACTTCTAAAACAACACCAATCAATATCATCCGTTACATTATCTCGACTGGAGAAACGCCATGACACAGTCACACGTTTATAACGAAGTCAGCATTGCATTGACGACCGAAATCCTGCAAGCCAAAGCCAGCAGAAACCTGTCATGGCAGGACCTGTCAAACGGTACCGGGCTGGGCCTGGCTTACGTTACTGCAGCCCTCTTGGGTCAGCAACCGCTGCCAGCTGACGCAGCCAGAATCATCGGCCAAAAACTGGGCCTGAACTCCGAGAGCGTGGCTTTACTGCAAATCATTCCACTGCGTGGAAGTTTGTCAGGGGTCCCTAGTGATCCAACCATCTACCGTTTCTACGAGATGATCCAGATCTACGGAACGACGCTGAAAGCGCTGGTTCACGAGCAGTTCGGCGACGGCATTATCAGCGCAATCAACTTCAAGCTGAATATGCAGAAAGTTGAAGATCCAGAGGGTGGCCACCGTGCAGTGATTACCCTTGACGGCAAGTTCCTGCCGCTACGTCCTTTCTGACGGTATAACAGGCACAACAGGCCGACGTGCGGGCCAATTAAAGCCCTCTCAACGAGCTCACATCCATTAAACCGGAGATCACTTTCATGACTAAATTCCTGTTTTTCGTCTTGTCCGTTACGGCCTCATTATCGACATACACACAAGAAGCCAACGCAGATCCAACAGTTGACATATATAAATATGGAATGCATCTAGACATTGCTAACGTGGTCAAAACCTCACTGGCAGCTGATGTCTGCGGACCCACACCAGTGCGGATGACATACAACGACTCTGACGGTGAAGTACACATCCTGGAATACCGCGTCATTGGCACCGGATGCACGAATTGAGGTAACCATAGGAACGCGAGGATAATGAAAATAAAAAACACCTCATTGGCGTTTTTTTGAAAAGTCACTGCTAGCACACCCAACGACCTGCGCATTACCTGCTCGCCATACCCGCGTTGCTGCGTGATACAAGAAAAGATCACTCTGGCGAAAGCGCCAGGCCAGTAAGAGGGCAATAGCCTTTCAGCGCTTAAACTTCGGCTGTTTCACCCAGTGAAATATTAGATTGTTCTTTTTGGTCGTTCTCACGCAATTGATAGAAGCAGACCATGATCCGCGCAGTCGATCGATTCGTTACAGGTATAGCTGTCTGTGCTCGAAGATCCGTGGACTTCTGGATGGCGCAAAAAAGTGTCTGAAACGCTCCATAGACGTTGCGCCAACGCCCTCCCCATGAAGGCGCAGACAGTTCTGCACCCGTTTCAAATTTACCTGACTGCGTCAATCTTCTATACACAGGAACATTCGATGAAACAGTTATTTGCAGGGCTTGCGCTCGCAGCAACAATGATCAGTTCGACCGCTGCATTGGCCGCTCCGATCAAACCAACCGTTGTGTTGGTGCACGGAGCCTTCGCCGACTCCAGCAGTTGGAACGGTGTGGTAAGAATTCTGGAAAAGGATGGATATCCGGTAATCGCGGCCTCCAACCCTCTTCGCTCGCTCAAGGGTGACGCACAGTCTGTCGCGGATGTGTTAGCGAGCATCAAGACTCCAATCGTCTTGGTCGGGCACTCTTATGGCGGTCCGGTCATCAGCGAAGCTGCCTATGGAAATGCCAACGTCAAAGCCTTGGTTTACGTCGCTGCTATTGCGCCCGAGGCAGGTGAGTCCACCGCAGACCTGGCGGGTCGCTTCCCAGGCAACACACTTGGCCCAACCTTGGCGCCACCGGTTGAATTGGCCGACGGTGGTAAAGACCTCTACATCCAACAGGACAAGTTTCACGATCAGTTCGCCGCGGATGTGTCGAACGCCGACGCCAAGGTCATGGCTGCGACCCAACGCCCTGTGACCGCAGAGGCGCTCAACGAAAAGTCGAGCGAGCCAGCGTGGAAAACCATTCCTTCATGGTTCGTTTACGGTGACAAGGACAAGAACATCCCCGCGCAAGCCCAGGCGTTCATGGCTGAACGAGCGCATGCCAGACAGACCGTCGCGGTCAAAGGCGCGTCCCATGTCGTGATGGTGTCCAATCCGAAGGTCGTTGCCAGCCTGATTGAAGCGGCTGCCACTGCCAAATGACGATTGCCTGCAACCGTCAATGGAACGGTCGTGGCACTCGTTCAATCAGCATCTGGCCGAAAGGCCGGATGCACTTGCAGACCTTCGACAAGGTCGTCGACGAAACTGCGTACACTCATCGTTGGAGAATTTGTGATGACTTCCAAATTGCTCGTTCTGACCGCGACCGCCAGTATTCTTTGCGGGCTAGCTTTCTCTATTGTTGCAAACGCTGATTCAACCCCCGGTACGGCCGCAGAGGGGTCGCCAGTGTTTGGGGTGACACTCCCACCGGGCTACCGGAACTGGCAATTTGTCAGCATTGCTCATGAAGAAGGTGATAAACCTGACATCCGTGTCATTCTGGGAAATGATGTCGCCATGAAAGCGTTCAGGGATGGGACACGGCCATTTCCAGATGGCACTGTCATCGCTCGACTCGCTTATCAATATGAATCCTCCGCGCAAAACAACGCTGTGTTTGGTCGGGACCAATCTTTCATCGCGGGCGAGCCCACGAACGTCCAGATCGAAGTCAAAGACTCTAAGCGTTACGCCAATACAGGCGGATGGGGTTACGGGCAGTTTGAAAACGGCAAGCCCAATCCCAGTGAAAAGATCGTCAATGGCTGCTTCGCTTGCCATACGAAATTGCCCACTGCGACGGACCTGATATTCACAAAGTATTCCGAATAACTGGCCGTCGCTGGTGAACAACCGTCACTGGACGGGTGCCCACCGATGCGAGTATTGCTTCAGTTATGCTGGCTCAATCGCCGTAGGCCTCAATCGGCACGGAAGTGTTGGCAGAGCGATTCTCGAAAATGCTCCAACAGAAAATCGACGAACACCCGTGTTTTGGCCGGCAAAGATTTTTTGGAAGAGTAGTAAACCGAGACCACGCCCAGATCGACATACCAATCTGGCAATAATCGAATCAGCTCACCGCGTTGCAAGCGAGGCCAGGCGCGATCCAAGGGCAGCAGTGCGACACCTAGCCCCATCACAGCACAGCTACACAGCGCTTCCGGGTCGTTCATGATGGCTGCGGGTTTGAGATTGAGGTCGAACCGCCCTTCCCCAGCATCACGAAGCGTCCAGTTCAGCAAACGCCCTGAGTTGGTCGAACGCATTACGATGCCATCAACCCCCTGCAACTCGCTGGGCGTAGTGGGCAGCGGCTTGCCTTCCAGCCATGACGGAGCAGCGACAGCCACGAGATGAAGTTTGGCGAGTTCTCGTGCCACAACGCCAGGTGACAATTCCATGCCGCCACCGATAGCGACATCAAACCCTTCACCTATCAAATCCACGCGTCGTATTTCTAAATGCCAATCTGGCACCACCGCGGGGTAACGCTGCATGAAGGTCTTGAGCAATGGCAATACATAATCGTAAGCCAAAGATGGTGACAAATTGACCCGCAATCGTCCTGCGGGGACTTCTCTGGCTTCGCTTATCTGATTGATAGCCCCCTGGAGGGTTTCCAGGCCTTCTGCGACCTGTTGGTAAAACAACTCTCCCGCTTCGGTGAGGGTGATACTTCGCGTGCTGCGGTGGAACAACCGCGTACCCAGATTGGCTTCAAGGCGCGCCACATTCTTACTGACAGCGGCTGCGGAAATGCCCATGCGCCGTGCGGCTTCGGAAAAGCTGCTGGCTTCCGCGGCACGGGCGAAGGATTCTAGATTACCTAGAGTTTCCACGATCATCTCCAACTTTTGGTTGAAGCTGATTCTACCTATTGAAGACTAATTTATCTTTTATGCTTTGGTCATGATGGGCTTCCTCCTGGTTATCAAGATTGGAAGCAAAGCATCATGGCAAAATTTCTCGTTACTGGCGCGACAGGCAGATTGGGCAATGCTGTCTTGCATTCACTGGTACAAAAAATCCCGGCATCCGATGTTGTGGCAATGGCACGTGATATTGAAAAAGCCGCGCCCCTGGCTGCACTGGGTATAGAAGTGCGCTACGGGGATTACACCGATTACGATTCGTTGGTGGCGGCATTCGAAGGCGTCGAAAAAATCTACATGGTGTCAGCCGTAGCCTTCAGTGATCGTCTTGCCCAGCATAAAAACGTGATCGTTGCTGCCGGCCGGGCCGGTGTTCGCCATGTGGTTTACACCAGTATTCAACGGGTCAACGATGAGCTGGCTCCTATTGAAGGCGTGACTGAAAGCGATATCGCTACCGAACGATTGCTCAAGAGGTCGGGCCTCACGTACACGATTGTTCAACATCCCCTATACGCCGACGATTTGCCCTTCCTCACCGGCGCCGATGCGGCAAAAGAAGACTTCAGTGCCCCAGCAGGTCAAGGTCGAGCCAGCTTCGCCACTTTTGCCGAGCTGGCAGAGGCCGGTGCCGCACTGTTAACCGAAACGGGGTATGAAAACCGCACTTGCCTGCTGAATGCGGGACAGACGTGGTCATTCCAGGACATCGCTAACGGGTTGGCTCGACTGACGGGGAAGCCGATTGAATACCAACCCATTTCCGCTCAAGCATTCATCGCCGCTCGGGAGGCTGACGGCTGGCCAACCTCGGTCGCGAAATTCCTCAGCGGCTGGGGTAACGCCATTGATAAAGGCGCTTTCGACCAGAGCAGTCATACGCTTGAAAAACTGTTGGGACGCAAGCCGAAAGATCTTGAGGGTATGCTACGGGTCGCTTTCTCTCTCTAACTATTTGTTCTTCGTTCCTTCCCATGCTGCATAGCGTCTTGGTGGGAGGCTGCGTGTTGAGGCGGGTGAACTGCCGTCTCAACCCACAATACTCCCCTCAGCCCTCATTCTATTGTCAGTTGTTCAATCAATGCCGAATGCTCGGAAAACTCCGCACAGAGCTTTTGCCTGTTGCCGCTGCCGCCACGATGGGCACCATCAGCCATCAGCCATCAGCCATCAGCCATCAGCCATGAGCCATCAGCCATGAGCCGAGCATCAGATCTATGATCGCGATGCCCGGTTTGAAGCGCCATCCAGCGGCATGCGGTGCATTCATGGCTGCCGTTCCTTTTTGACGAGTCATATTGAATGTGATGCCGCGTGAAAGCTTAGCAGTCGGCTGATCATCAGGGCGTCTATGCTCTTGTGAACTTAATGGACCGGAAAACGTGCATGCATTTGACGCGATCAAGCCAACTGCTCCTGCTGGGTGTACTGGGCTTGAGTGGTTGCGTGCGCCTCGGGCCGGATTTTCAGTCACCGAAGCCAGCCTGGATTGACCACTGGAGCTCCCCTGCCCTTGAGCAATCCAGCCAGCGCAACCTGCATCCTGATCTGCGGCAGTGGTGGCAAGTCTTCGGCGATCCGGTGCTCGATCGTTTGATCGCCGAGGCGGACGCCCAAAATTCGGATCTGAAAATCGCCGGTCTGCGAGTGATGGAGGCCCGTGCCCAACTGGGCATCGCTCAAAGCGGGCGCTACCCGCAATTGCAGCAAGCCAACGTCGACAGTCTGTACTTCAACCGCAGGCAATCCGGCGGAAGCAATCCGCAGGACAGCCATTTCTGGCAACACAGCGCCGGGTTCGACATTGGCTGGGAGCTGGATTTCTGGGGTCGCTTCAGCCGTGCCATCGAATCCGCCGATGCCGGTTACTTCGCCGCACAGGCCAACTACGAAGACGTGCTCGTCCTGCTGCGTGCCCAAGTGGCGGACACCTACTTTTCGTTGCGCACCACCGAGGCGCGTTTGCGTGTGGCGAAGGAAAACGCCAAACAACAAAAGCGTAATTTCGAGATCACCGAAAAGCTGTTCAACAGCGGCCAGCAAGCCGAGCTCGACCTGCAACAGGCCAAGACTCAGTACCTGGGCACCCTGAGCACCATTCCCAACTTTGAAGACCAGGTGCTGCGTATCCGCAATGCGCTGGCTGTGCTGGTCGGTCAGCCACCCGGTGCACTGTCACAGTTGCTTGAGAATGAAGGACTGATCCCGCTGGTAGACCGCGCAGTGCTGCAGGATGTGCCCGCCAACCTCCTGCTGCGCCGACCTGATGTGCGCGCGGCCGAACTCAACGTCGCAGCCCAGTCGGCGCTGATCGGTGTGGCCGAAACCGAGTTCTACCCGTCGTTGACTTTGCTCGGCAGCATCGTCTGGTCGGCCGACACGCTGAACGGCACCTCCAGAAGCCTGGACTTCATCGGCGGCCCCAGCCTGCGCTGGAACCTCTTCGACCATGGCCAGATCAGCAACAACGTGCGTATCCAGGATGCGCGGTTGCAGCAGTTGATCGAAGCCTACCGCGACAAGGTTCGCCAGGCGGCGCGCGAGGCCGATGATGCCGCCAGCGGATTGATCAAATCCCTGGAGCGCGAACGTATCCTGCGTGAGGCGGAAGTCTCCGCCAAGCGCTCGCTGGTGCTGGCCAACGCGCAATATCGTGAAGGTTATTCGGACTTCCAACGGGTGCTGGATGCGCAACGCGCCTTGCTGGAGCAACAGGACAATTACCTGGTCAGCCGCAGCAATGCCGTGAGCAATGTGATTGCCCTGTACAAAGCCCTGGGCGGTGGCTGGTATAGCGCGCTGCCGAAAATCGATGCGGCGACCCGCCGGCAAATGGAGCAACGTACGGACTGGGGCGATCTGCTGGATGAGCCTTCAGCTGCACAAGCCAACAAGGTAAAAGACCATGAGTGAAGCCGCACCGCCCTCCCCCAAGGCACCCGAGCCGCCCGCCGATCCGGCGAAGAAAGGCATCAAATGGGTGTTGCTGGTCATCGTCCTGAGCCTGGCCTGGTATTTGTCGGCGGACCGGTTCACGCCTTACACCCAACAGGCCCGGGTAGGCGCCTTTGTCATTCCGGTGGCGGCTGAAGTGGCCGGCCGGGTCATTCGCGTCAACGTGCGCAACAACCAGGACGTCAAGGCCGGAGACGTTCTGTTCGAGGTGGATCCCCAGCCGTATCAGATCGCCGTCGACCGCGCACGCGCAGACCTCGAATCGACACGCCGACAAATCGGCGCCAGCACCGCCGGCATTGCCTCGGCACAAGCCAATCTGCGCGCCGCCCAGGCCAACGAACTCAAGGCGCGCCAGGACAATCAGCGCCTTGAGGGGCTGTATCGCGATGACCCCGGAACCATTTCCGTACGGCTGCTCGAAGTGTCTCGGGCCAATCGCGAACAAGCCGTCAGCCAGGTCGCCGCCGCCCGTGCCGAAGTCCAGCGTGCGCGGGAGCAGGAAGGTGGCAGTGAGGAAGATAACGCTCTGCTGCGCAGTGCCGCGACGGCGTTGTCGAAAGCCGAACTGGACCTGGCCAACACGCAGATTCGCGCACGGTCGGCAGGCTTGATCACCGACCTGCGCACCGATGCCGGGCAGTTCGCCGCCGTCGGCAGTCCGGTGATGACCCTGATCGCCATCCACGATGTGTGGATCAGTGCTGACATGACCGAGAACAACCTCGGTCGGGTCAGGGTCGATACGCCAGTGGCGATTGTTCTGGATGCGCTGCCGGGCGAAGTGTTCGACGGGCGCGTGCGCAGCGTCGGTTACGGCGTCAGTGTCGGTCAGACGCCGGCACCCGGTACTTTGCCCAATGTACAGAACAGCCGCGACTGGCTGCGTCCAGCCCAGCGCTTCCCCGTGATCATTGAGTTTTCCGAGGAATCCAAAGCGCGGCTGCGCGACAGCCGTGCGATGCGTGCCGGCGGCCAGGCTGAAGTCATGGCCTTTCCTACCCAAGGCAATCCATTGAACCCGCTCGGTCGTCTGTTTTTTGGTCTGATGAGCTGGCTGTCCTATGCCTACTAAACGCACACCCAGGGCTCAACGTGTACTGCGCCTGGCCACGGGCACTGCGTTGTGTCTCGCCGGGAGTTTCGGTTTGGGCTTGCCGATTCCCTTTATCGCGCCGGTGCTTGCGTTGTTGCTCCTCGCCACCGTCAACCGGCCATTGCCGTTCAAGGCCGGAATTGTTCTGGCCGTCGTTGCAATGTTGACCACCGGAGTCGGCCTGTTGTTGATTCCGGTTCTGCGTTATTACCCGGTCAGTGGCGTGCTGCTGGTCGGCGTCTGTCTGTTCCTGGTTTTTCGTTTTGGATTGCGCGGCGGCAACAACCTGATCGTCACGTTCCTGGTGATCGGCCTGACCATGATTTCTTCAGCCGGTGTCGCCGAGTTCGACCTCGCGGCGATGGTTATTGGCGCCCTGGTCAAAGGATTACTCCTCGCCGTTTTGATGGTGGCGGTGAGTCACTGGCTGTTTCCCGACCCGCCCAACGCGCCGTCGCCACCCCCTGCGCCGCTGTTACCGGAGGAAGAAGTCAGCCGGGTTGCGCTGCGTGCAACCCTGATCGTGTTGCCAGCGTTTTTGCTGGCAATGATCGATCCGGCGAGCTACCTGCCGATCATTCTGAAGGCAGTCGGCCTGGGCCAGCAGAGTTCCACCACGGCCCGAAATGCCGGTCGCGAACTCGTCGGTTCGACCCTGCTGGCCGGCGTGCTGGCGGTGCTGTTCTGGAGTGCGCTGAGCCTGTTTGTGCACCTGTGGATGTTTTTCCTGTGGATGCTGCTGTTCGGTCTGATCCTGGCGCGCAAGTTGTACGCCCTGAGCCCGACCCGGTTGAGCCCGGGGTTCTGGCTCAACAGCCTCATCACCATGATCATCCTGCTCGGTCAGTCGGTGCAGGACAGTCTCGCGGGCAAGGACGTCTACACTGCATTTGCCGTGCGAATGGGGCTGTTTATCCTGGTGACTCTGTATGCGTGCCTGATGGTTTATCTGCTGGATCAGCGACCGCCAAAACGCGTTCAGGGATTAACCTGATACCCCTTTCCTTGCAGGCAACTGGTGTAGGCCGTCGAACTGGTGGAAGCGGCGGTTTTCTGTTGCGCCCGGCGTTCCTGGCGTTGACGCGATCCCCCCACCACCGCACCGGCGGCCGCCGTCTCTTTGGCCCGGTTCTGCCGATAATCCTGCTTCACATCGTCATCCACACGGTCATAAAACTCATCGTGCTGGCGACCGCGAACCTGAGCTCCAGTGGCGCCGGCAGCGGCACCGACAGCCGCTCCTTTCAGGCGGCCACCGGATGCAGGCGGCGGCGTCGAAGTCTGACCCGCGGCGATGTTGTGGCAGGCCTCGATGTCCAGTTGGGTTTGTTGCGACGTCTGGCCCTTCAACGGGACCACCGTTTCGGCCCATGCCTGCGTGGCGGCAATCGACAGCGCGACACACAGACCAAGGGAAGACAAGCTGTTCATGATGACCTCCGAGGTGTCCTCAGCCTCCAGAGTGTAGATCACTCCCGCGCGCCCTCCCCCGACTTATGACTGACGGCCAGCACGCTTGAGCGTTTCACTCGGCAGCTCTTTGAACAGCGCGCGATAACTGCTGGAAAACCGACCCAAATGCCAGAACGACCATTGCATCGCCACTTCGGCCACAGTGGTTTCCGTGGGCGAGCGACTGAGCAGTTCGCGGTGGGCGCTGTTGAGGCGGCGCAGGCGCAGCCAATGGGTCGGCGTCATGCCGGTGTACGCCTTGAAGGCGTGCTGCAACTGACGCAGCGACACCCCGGCGACCTGGGACAGTTCCAGCAAATTCAAGGTTTCTTCCGGGGAATCGGCCGCCCATTCGCCGATACGCTTCATCACCGCCCGCTCTTCGGCGCGACGCTGCAAACCACCGCGGTCCAGGCACACACACGCGTTGTCGAGGATGTACAGACAGTCTTCCAGCAACTGCTGGGTCAACGCCTCTTTGCTCGGCGGATCGAGGGTCTGCGCCAGACGGGTCAAGGTTCCGCTCAACCAGCGACTGAACAGCGCGTTCTGCTCCGAGTTCAACGGTGCCATGAACAGCCCTTCGAGCCTGGCGACATTCAGCCCGTGCCGTTGAACGAACTCAGGCCCGAACACCACGGCAATTTCCTGATAGTTCTCCGGCGTGATCCAGATGTTGCGGCTTTCTTCATTCAACACGTACAGCGCGTTGTCGCTGCGATCGAAACAGAACGCCAGTGAACCCTCAGGCGCACTGAAATTCTGTTCGACCCGAGTGTTCATGTGTTCCTCGTAGATCTCTACGCCTTGCAGGTCCAGATACCGCACCCGCCCGGCAAAATGCCCCGGCGACATCTGCTGGTAATGCTGGACCCATCCCGGCGTGGCGCGGATTTGCTCGGCGACATCGGCGGTGTTGAACGCTTGGACCTGTAATGGATTGCACGTAGTCATGGGTGACCTTACGCACTCGTTTGGTGCGTTTTGGTGCTGCTGAAAGTGGATAGATGGAACGTCAAGGCTCGCCCAAGATAGTCGTCAACGCGTCCCAGGGGAAGTGTGTGGCGGATGAAACCACCCTCCCCGGCGTTAATAAAACCAATAACGAGGTCTTTATGAATGTCCCTTTCGATCAGCTGCTCACGTGGCTGAAAGATCACAAGATTACCGAAGTCGAGTGTGTCGTCAGTGACCTGACCGGCATTGCACGCGGCAAGATTGCACCCACCAACAAGTTCCTGCATGAGCGAGGCATGCGCCTGCCGGAAAGTGTGCTGTTGCAAACGGTAACCGGGGACTTTGTCGACGACGACATCTACTACGACCTGCTCGACCCGGCCGACATCGACATGGTGTGCAAGCCCGTTTCAGACGCGGTCTACGTGATCCCATGGGCCATCGAGCCTACCGCGATCGTGATCCATGACACCTTCGACAAATTTGGCAACCCGATCGAACTGTCGCCGCGCAACGTGCTGAAGAAAGTCCTGCAGCTGTACACCGATAAGGGCTGGAAACCGATTGTCGCGCCGGAAATGGAGTTCTACCTGACCCAGCGTTGCGAAGACCCGGACTTGCCGCTCAAGGCGCCGCTGGGCCGTTCGGGCCGGGCGGAAAGCGGTCGCCAGTCGTTTTCCATCGACGCGGCCAACGAATTCGACCCACTGTTTGAAGACGTCTACGACTGGTGCGAATTGCAGGGCCTGGACCTCGACACGCTGATCCACGAAGACGGCCCGGCGCAGATGGAAATCAACTTCCGTCACGGCGACGCGCTGGACCTGGCCGACCAGATCACCGTGTTCAAACGCACCATGCGCGAAGCGGCGCTCAAGCACAACGTCGCGGCGACGTTCATGGCCAAGCCGATCGGCGATGAGCCGGGCAGCGCCATGCACATCCACCAGAGTGTGGTGGACATCGCCACCGGTCAGCCGATCTTCGCCAATGCCGACGGGCAGATGAGCGAGCTGTTCCTGCACTACATTGGCGGCCTGCAGAAATACATCCCCAAAGTACTGCCGATGTTTGCGCCCAACGTGAACTCGTTCCGCCGCTTCCTGCCCGACACCTCCGCACCGGTGAACGTCGAATGGGGCGAGGAGAACCGCACCGTGGGCCTGCGTGTGCCGACCTCCAGCCCCGAGGCGATGCGCGTGGAAAACCGCTTGCCGGGCGCGGATGCCAACCCGTACCTGGCCATCGCTGCCAGCCTGTTGTGCGGCTACCTCGGCATGGTCGAGCGCATCGAGCCAAGCGCTGCGGTGCAGGGCCGGGCCTATGAGCGACGCAACCTGCGTTTGCCGATCACCATCGAAGACGCGCTGACGCAGATGGAAGAATGCGAAACCATCGGGCGTTATCTGGGTGACAAGTTTGTCCGCGGTTATGTCGCGGTCAAGCGCGCGGAGCACGAGAACTTCAAGCGAGTGATCAGTTCGTGGGAGCGGGAGTTTTTGTTGCTCAGCGTCTGAGCCCTGCACACATCTCCTGTGGGAGTGAGCCTGCTCGCGATGGCGTCGGCACAGCCAACCTCTGTATCGATTGGCCCACCGCAATCGCCAGCAGGCAGGCTCCCACAGGAATAGCGAAACACCTGAATAACCCAATAATTCCAAGAGGTGTCGATATGCGTCTATTGAAATCCGTGGTCCCGGTCGCGCTGGCCATGCTGGTCAGCTCCGTTGCACAGGCCCAGCCGACCGTCAGCGTCTACAACTGGACCGATTACATCGGCGAAACCACCCTCGCCGACTTCCAGGCGAAAACCGGGATCAAGGTGATCTACGACGTCTTCGATTCCAACGAAACCCTTGAGGGCAAACTGCTCGCCGGCCGTACCGGGTATGACGTGGTGGTGCCGTCCAACCACTTCCTCGCCCGCCAGGTTAAGGCCGGCGCGTTCCTCAAACTGGATCGCGCGCAGTTGCCGAACTTCAAGAACCTCGACCCGAAACTGCTGGCACTGCTGGAGAAGAACGACCCGGGCAACGAACACTCCGTGCCGTATCTGTGGGGCACCAACGGCATCGGTTACAACGTCGACAAGGTCAAACAAGTGCTGGGCATCGATCACATCGACTCCTGGGCCGTATTGTTCGAGCCGGAAAACATCAAGAAACTCAGTCAGTGCGGCGTGTCGATGATGGACTCGGCGGACGAAGTGTTCCCCGCCATCCTCAACTACATGGGCATGGACCCACGCAGCGAGAACCCGGAAGACTTCAAGAAAGCCGAAGCCAAGCTGTTGAGCATCCGCCCTTACATCACCTACTTCCACTCGTCCAAGTACGTGTCGGACCTGGCCAACGGCGACATCTGCGTGGCCTTCGGTTACTCGGGTGATGTGTTCCAGGCCGCCAACCGCGCCAAGGAGGCCAGGAACGGCGTGAACATCGCTTACGCGATCCCCAAGGAAGGCAGTAATCTGTGGTTCGATTTGCTGGCGATTCCCGCCGATGCCAGCAACCCGAAAGAGGCTCACGCCTTCATCAATTACCTGCTGGACCCGCAAGTCATCGCCAACGTCAGCGCCTCGGTCGGTTACGCCAACCCGAACCCTGCCGCCAAGCAGTACATGGACGCTGAACTGGTCAACAATCCCGAGGTTTACCCCCCTCAGACCGTGCTCGACAAACTCTACATCTCGACCACCCCGCCCCAGACCATCATGCGTTTGATGACCCGTTCCTGGAGCAAAGTGAAGTCCAACAAATGAACCCGTACAGCAACGAACATGCGCGCTCCTATTACGCCGCGTCGGCCAATGCGCTGGCGCCGTTCCCCGCCTTGACCAAAGACCTTGTGGCTGATGTCTGCGTGATCGGCGGCGGGTTTACCGGGGTCAACACCGCCATCGAACTGGCGCAGCGTGGGCTCTCGGTGATTCTGCTGGAGGCCCGACGGATCGGCTGGGGCGCCAGCGGGCGCAACGGGGGGCAGCTGATTCGCGGCATCGGGCATGACGTCAGTGGATTCACCAAGCATGTCGGTCACGAAGGCGTTCGCTACCTTGAGCGCGCCGGGATCGAATCGGTGGAACTCGTGGGCAAGCGCATCCGTGAGCACAATATTGATTGCGACCTGCGCTGGGGTTTTTGCGAACTGGCGAACACCCAGGCGCAATTCACGGCGTTCAAGGCTGAACGGGAAAGCCTGGCCGAGTCGGGTTACGCCCATGAAACCCGGCTGGTCGGGCCGGAGCAGATCCGAGAACAAGTGGTCAATTCGGGCGTGTATGCCGGTGGCCTGGTCGACATGGGCTCGGGGCACTTGCACCCGCTGAACCTGGTGCTGGGCGAAGCGCGGCTGGCGCAATCGCTCGGGGTGCAGATCTTCGAGCAGAGCCCGGTGCTGGAACTGATCCATGGCAGCACGGTGCAGGTTCGTTGTGCCGGCGGCACGGTGCGTGCCGGCAGTCTGGTGCTGGCGTGCAATGCGCATCTGGACGAACTGGAACCGAAACTCAGCGGCAAGGTGCTGCCGGCGGGCAGCTACATCATCGCCACAGAACCATTGGCGCCTGAGGTTGCCGCGCAATTGATCCCGCAGAACCTGGCGCTGTGCGACCAGAAAGTCGGCCTGGATTACTACCGGCTCTCGGCGGACCGGCGCTTGCTGTTCGGCGGTGCCTGTCATTATTCCGGTCGCGATCCTGCAGACATCGCCGCTTACATGCGCCCGCAAATGCTCAAGGTGTTCCCGCAACTGGCCGATGTGCGCATTGATTATCAGTGGGGCGGCAAGATTGGCATCACGGCCAACCGCTTTCCGCAGGTCGGGCGCTTGCGCCAGCACCCGAACGTGTTTTATGCCCAGGGTTACTCCGGCCACGGGCTGAACGTGACTCACTGGTGCGCAAAACTGCTGGGCGAAGTGATTCATGCCGGGCACAGCCAAGGCTTCGACGTGTTCAGCGCCGTGCCGCACATGACCTTTCCCGGTGGCCCGATGCTGCGTTCGCCGTTGCTGGCTCTCGGTATGTTCTGGTATCGGCTGCGTGAAATCCTCGGCTGAAACCGGAGCACAGACCTCACACAAAACCTGTGGCGAGGGTATTTATCCCCGTTGGGTCGCGAAACGGCCCCCTGCATTCTTTCAGGTAACCCCCGGAAGCAGGTTTAGCGACGGCTTCGCCGCCGAACGGGGATAAATCCCCTCGCCACAAATGTCGATCTTCGCCCTCCGTTGACTCGCCAAATTGCCTTTCGATTTGCTCATTCGCAACGCACTTCTATATTGAGGAGGTGCTCTGACTTTCCTGTGTCCTGGCGAGTGCGGCCTATGGCTACGACTGACCAACTGATCATCTGCGAGCACTGCGACTGCGTGTATCAAAAAGTCACGCTCGCCAAACATCAGAAAACCCTGTGTACGCGCTGCGGTGGTGTGCTTCAGCGTTATAACGGCCTGACGGTGGAGCAGCGGCTGGCGTTGACCGTGACGGCATTGATGCTGTGGATTTTCGCCAATTTCTATCCGGTGATGAGCATCAGCCTTAAAGGCTTGAAAAACAGCGCAACGCTGTGGGATTCCATAATGGCCCTGACGCTGGGCCCGATTACCTTCATCGCCCTGGTGGCCGCCATTTCCATGATCATTGCGCCGATTTTCCAGTTGCTGCTGTTGATCTGGGTCTTGAGCTTCGCCCTCACCTCCCGTCGCTCACCGGGTTTCAGATTCTGCATGCGCTGGCTGGAAACCCTGCGGCCCTGGAGCATGCTGGAAGTCTGCCTGCTGGGGGCGATGGTCGCGGTGATCAAGCTCGCCGGGTTGCTCGACGTGCTGCCCGGCATCGGACTGTTCGCCCTGGCCATTCTCAGCCTGATGATGATCCGCATTGCCGGGCGCGATATACGTGAACTGTGGGATGTTTTATGACCACGCCTCCGGTCGCGAGCGAACTCAACCTGTGCCTTTGCCACAGCTGCGGCCTGGCCTGTGACATGACCGGCGAACCCCAAGAATGCGAGCGTTGCGGTGCACCGCTGCATCGGCGCAAGCCCAACGCACTGACCCGCACCTGGGCCTACCTGCTGACTTCGCTGGTGTTTTACATCCCGGCCAATGTGTTGCCGGTGATGAACACCAAAATGGTTGGCGCCGGCGCCGACAGCACCATCATGGGCGGTGTGCTGGATTTCTGGCAGCACGGCGCCTGGGACATTGCCCTGATCATTTTCATCGCCAGTATCGCGGTGCCGGGCGTCAAATTCGTCGCTCTGACGCTCCTGCTGGTGACCGTTCAGCGCGACAGCCAATGGGCGCGCAAGGAGCGGTCGAAAATGTACCGCTTCGTCGAGCTCATCGGTTATTGGTCGATGCTCGACGTGATCGTGGTGGCCCTGGTGGCTTCACTGGTCAAGTTTCAAGCCCTGGCCGATATCGAACCCCGCGTGGGCATTCTCTTCTTTGGCCTGGTCGTGGTGTTCACCATGCTCTCGGCCATGAGTTTTGACCCGCGTTTGATCTGGGACCAACACCATTCGAATCACGAGGAGGTCATGGATGAAGTCGCAAGCCACTGACGGGCCGCAAGCTCCCGGGCAGGCCCCGATCAAGACCCGTCGTTTCAGCGTGTCCTTGGTATGGATAGTCCCGATTATCGCGGTGCTGGTAGGTATTTCGCTGGTGGTGCACAGCATCCTGCAGGAAGGACCGACCATCACCGTCACATTCAAGACCGGCAGCGGCCTGACCGCCAACAAGACCGAGGTCAAATACCGTAACGTGGTGATCGGGCAAGTCTCCGAGGTAGAACTGAGCAACGACCAGAAAAGCGTCAACGCCACCATCAAACTGGCCAAGCAGGCGGAAAGTTTCACCCGCGAAGACTCGCAATTCTGGGTGGTGCGGCCCCGAATCGGCGCGGGCGGCGTGTCAGGTATCGATACGCTGCTGTCCGGGGACTACATTGGCGCCGACATTGGCCAGGCCAATGCGCGGTCGAAGAACTTCAAAGGCCTGGAAAATCCGCCGCCGATCACTTATGGCGAGCCGGGCAAGCGCTTCATGCTGAACACCCCGGACCTGGGTTCACTGGACATCGGCTCGCCGGTTTACTACCGCAAGATTCCGGTCGGCCAAGTCGTCGCTTACACCCTGGATGCCGACGGCAAAGGGGTGAACATCGAAGTCTTCATTCACTCACCCAACGATGCCTTCGTCACCGAAAACACCCGTTTCTGGAACGCCAGCGGGATTGATGTGAATGTCGGCGCCAACGGTTTTGCAGTGAAGACCGAGTCGCTGTCCGCCATATTGGTGGGCGGCATCGCCTTCCGCGCCCCGGAGTACAGCCCCAACGATAAACCGGCCACCGAGGAAAAAGCCTTCGAGCTCTTCGAAGACCAGCAAACCGCCCTCGCCCCGCCCAGCGGCAAGGCGCAATACCTGAGTTTGCGTTTCGACCAGGCATTGCGTGGGCTGAAGGTCGGTGCGCCGGTGGAATTCCTTGGCATCGAGTTCGGCACAGTGGTGTCGGTCAATCTGGATTTCGATGCAAAAAAGCGCAGCTTTCCGGTCAACGTCGGCATCGTTATCTACCCGCAACGGCTCGGTCAGGCTCACGCCAAAATGCTTGAGGCGTTGAAGCACGACCCCAATGACGAAGCCGCCGGTGTCAGGCTTATGGGCTCCTTCATCGAAAACGGCCTGCGGGCTCAAGCCCGAAGCGGCAACCTGTTGACCGGTCAGCTCTATATAGCGCTCGACTTCTACCCTAAGGCCGAGAAAGTCGTGTTCGATCCAACCGCTCGGCCTGTGTCCATCCCGACCATTCCCGGCAGCCTTGAACAGTTGCAGGAAAAACTCGAAAGCATGGTCAACAAAATCAACGATCTGCCCATCGGACGCATTGCCGGCAACCTCGACAGCAACCTCGTCGAGCTGCGCAAAGGCCTCGCGCAATTCAACGCCAAGACCTTGCCCGGCGTGCAAACCACCCTGGCGGACGTCAGCAAGACCCTGCAATCGGCCAGCTCGACACTTGCCGAGGACTCGCCGCAACGCGAGCAATTGACCCAGACCCTGGAGGAACTCGGACGCATGTCGCGCTCCTTGCGTGAGCTCTCGGATTACCTGGGCCGGCATCCGGAATCGCTGATTCGCGGTCGCCCCGATAACGCCGCGCCGATGGACTTGAAGGCACCGCCGCGCAACTGACCAACAGGAGCAACACCCATGGTTTCCTCGCTGAAGATGACGTTGGTCACTGCGCTATTGCTGCTCGCCGCGTGCCGCAGTGAGCCGATCCAGTTCCATACCCTGACGCCGGCGCAACTGAGCGGGACGGCGCGCGCCAACGGCGGGGAAATCCTGATCGAAGGCCTCAGCGTGCCGCCGCAGGTCGATCGTCCGCAGATCGTCATTCGTCAGGGCAACAGTGGCCTGGCGATTCTAGAGACCGAGTGGTGGGCTGCGAGCCTGGTGGATGAGTTGCGCAGCGCCTTGGCCGATCAACTGGCCAACAGCAATCCCCAGCGCAAAGTGTCGGTGCGCGTGGAGGTTCAGCGCTTTGATTCGGTTCCCGGTCAATACGCGCTGATGGACGTCAAATGGCGCCTGCGCAGTCCCGGCGAAGGCGATACCACGCTGGTCAGCTGCCGAAGTACGTTGCAAACACCTTCAGGGCCGTCCATCGACGACTTGGTCCTTGCCCAGCAGAACAACGTCAAACGCCTGGCCGCGTTGATCAGCCAGGCGGCAGCCGGATCGAAAAAAGGGTGTCCGGCATCGCAATGAATTGACGTTTTTTTCTCATTCATCCCCTTACATTTGGCACCGTCTCAAACCTGCAAATGATTCGTATTGACCTACAATCATTGACGACCCAACGGTCTGTCCAGCGTGCACGAATCTTAAAATCACGGAGCCGCCACTGCATGAATCGCCCTGTCCCCTCTTTCCTGAAAGCCGCCTTGCTGGCCGCCGCCCTGTTCGGTGCAGGTCACGTTTACTCAGCCGATGCCGACGGTATCGTGGTCTACAACGCCCAGCATGAAAGCCTGACCAAAGCCTGGATCGAGGGCTTTACCAAGGAAACCGGAATCAAGGTCACAGTGCGCAATGGCGACGACACGGAAATGGGCAATCAGATCGTGCAGGAAGGCGCAGCCTCCCCGGCTGACGTGTTTCTGACCGAAAACTCCCCGGCCATGGTGCTGGTGGATAACGCGGGGCTGTTTACGCCCGTAGCGCCAACCACTCTGGAACAAGTCGACGCGGCCTACCGTCCGGCGCATGGCAAGTGGGTGGGCATCGCCGCGCGCTCGACTGTGTTTGTCTATAACCCGGGCAAACTGCCCGAAGCCGAGTTGCCAAAGTCACTGATGGATCTCGCCGATCCGAAATGGAAAGGTCGCTGGGCGGCGTCACCGGCCGGCGCGGACTTCCAGGCCATTGTCGCCGCGGTGCTGGAACTCAAGGGCGAAGCCGCCACTCTCGAGTGGCTCAAGGGGATGAAAACCAACTTCACCGCGTATCGGGGCAACAGCTCCGTGTTGAAAGCAGTGAATGCCGGGCAGATCGACAGCGGTGTGATTTACCACTATTACCGCTTCGGTGATCAGGCCCGGACCGGCGAAAACAGCAAGGACACTGCCCTGCATTACTTCAAACATCAGGACCCGGGCACGTTTGTCAGCATTTCCGGTGGCGGCGTCCTGGCGTCCAGCCAACATAAGGAACAGGCCCAGGCGTTTCTGAAATGGATCACCGGCAAGGATGGCCAGGCCATCCTCAAGACCGGCAATTCGTTTGAATACGCGGTCGGCAAGAACGCGCAATCCAACCCAAAACTGGTGCCCCTGCAGCAGCTCGACGCGCCGAAAGTCGACGCCTCGAAACTCGACAGCAAAAAAGCCGTTGAGCTGATGACACAGGCCGGACTGCTCTAATTGATGCCTGAAACATTACCGGCGGTCGTCGCTGAGGCGATACCCGCACATTTGCGCCGCCGCTCTCGCGGAGTGTTCGTGGGTCGCGGCGGTGCATGGGTGATCGGTTTGTCGGTGCTGGTTTCGCTGCTGGCGCTGCTGCCAATCGCTTTTGTCATCGGCGTGTCCGTGCAAACCGGCTGGACAACCTTGCTCGCACTGGTGTTTCGGCCACGGGTCGGCGAGCTGTTCATCAACACCGTATTGCTGGTGCTGATCACGATTCCCCTGTGCGTCGCGCTGGGCGTGACACTCGCCTGGCTGACCGAGCGCAGCGATCTGCCGGGGCGGCGCTGGTGGTCGTTGCTGGCGACCGCGCCGCTGGCGGTCCCGGCATTCGTTCACAGCTATGCCTGGGTCAGTCTGGTGCCGCCGATTCACGGGCTGTTTGCCGGGGTTCTGGTGTCGGTCATCGCCTACTTCCCGTTCCTCTACTTGCCGATTGCGGCGACGTTGCGTCGCCTCGATCCGGCCATCGAAGATGTCGCGCAATCGATGGGGCTCAAACCTTGGGCGGTGTTTTTTCGCGTGGTGCTGCCGCAGCTGCGTCTGGCCATTTGCGGCGGCGCCTTGTTGGTCGGGCTGCACCTGCTCGCCGAATACGGCCTGTACGCGATGATCCGCTTCGACACCTTCACCACAGCGATCTTCGATCAGTTCAAATCCACCTTCAACGGGCCAGCCGCGAACATGCTGGCGGGTGTGCTCGCGCTGTGTTGCCTGGCGATGCTGACCGTCGAATCGGCGGCGCGTGGCAATGCGCGGTATGCCCGCGTCGGTTCCGGGAGCGCCCGCGAACAGCAGGTCGTACGCCTGAAAAAGTTGCCGACCGTTCTCGCGCTGACCTTGCTGTTGGTGACCTGCGCCCTCGCGCTCGGGGTGCCGTTGATCACCTTGGGCAAGTGGCTGATCGCCGGTGGCTCGCAGGTCTGGCAGATGGCCGAGCTGATGCCGGCACTGCAACAGACGCTGCTGCTTGGGGTTGCCGGCGCGGCCCTCACCACCTGCGCGGCGATTCCGATTGCGTGGCTGTCGATCCGCTCGCCGGGTCGGCTGCAACGGATCCTCGAAAGCTGCAACTACATCACCAGTTCGTTGCCGGGCATTGTGGTCGCCCTGGCGTTGGTGACGGTCACGGTGCATTTCGCCCGGCCGATTTATCAGACCACGATTACCGTGTTGCTTGCGTACCTGCTGATGTTTTTACCCCGTGCGCTGGTGAGTTTGCGGGCGGGCATCGCTCAGGCGCCGGTTGAGCTGGAGAACATCGCCCGCAGTCTCGGTCGCTCTCCCGGTCGTGCGTTGTGGTTGATTACCCTGCGCCTCGCCGCGCCCGGTGCTGCTGCGGGTGCCGCGCTGGTGTTCCTGGCGATCACCAATGAATTGACCGCCACCCTGCTGCTCGCCCCGAACGGCACGCGCACGCTGGCGACCGGGTTCTGGGCGTTGACCAGCGAGATCGACTACGCCGCCGCTGCGCCTTATGCCTTGCTGATGATCCTGCTGTCACTTCCGTTGACCGGGCTCCTCTATCACCAATCCAAACGAACGGCTGGCCGATGAACGCTCTTGAACTGCATTCGATCTGCAAATCCTATGGCGCGCATCGCGCCCTGGAAAACATCAGCCTGACGGTGCCCACGGGTAGCCGCACGGTGATCGTCGGGCCTTCCGGTTCGGGTAAAACCACCTTGCTGCGCATGATCGCCGGTTTCGAGTTTCCGGACTCGGGCCGCCTGACGTTCAATGGCCAGACGTTGGTGGACGACACCCACGAAGTCCCGGCGCATCAACGTCAGATCGGTTATGTCCCGCAGGACGGCGCCCTGTTTCCGCACATGACCGTGGCCGCCAACATCGGTTTCGGCCTGTCGACCAAGGGCGCCATCAAACACGAGCGTATTGCCGAACTGATGGACAGCGTGGCACTGGATTCCAGCATGGCCAATCGTTGGCCCCATGAGCTTTCCGGCGGCCAACAACAACGTGTGGCACTGGCGCGAGCGCTGGCGCAACAGCCGCGCCTGATGTTGCTGGACGAGCCATTTTCCGCGCTCGATACCGGCTTGCGCGCCGCCATGCGCAAACTGGTGGCGCGGTTGCTGGCGGACGCCGGTGTCACCACCATTCTGGTCACCCATGACCAGAGTGAAGCGCTGTCGTTTGCCGATCAGCTTGCGGTCATGCGTGAGGGGCGTGTGGTGCAGTCCGGTCATCCGCTGGACCTTTACCGCTATCCCGGTGACGAACAAACCGCAATGTTCCTCGGCGATGCCGTGGTCATGCCGGCCCGGATCGAAGCCGGCTGGGCGCATTGCGATCTCGGGCGGATCCCGGTCAACAATCATCGCAACAACCACTGTGCGCAGATCATGCTGCGGCCCGAGCAGTTGCAACTGGTCGGTATCGTTTCCAGCTCGGTCGAGACCGCCGGTTGTCGAGCCGTGGTGACCGAGCGCGATTTCAGCGGCAATACCTGCACATTGACCGTGGAACTGGAACCTCTGTCATCCACCGACCTGCCCGGTCGGTCATTGATGGTGCGCAGTTCGGGCCTGTACGCGCCACCGACCGGCAGTGCGGTTCACGTCTCGACCATCGGCCACGCCCATGTGTTGAGTGAATCTTAAAGGTCGAAGCGGTCTATCGCCCGCCGCCGCTCATTGTCATCGCGCACGTCGTAGTTGGCTGTCGTCTGGATATTGCTGTGATGGGCAAGTTTCTGCGCAATCGACAAGTCATGTTCCTCGATCACCCGGGTAATGAACGAGCGCCGAAAGTCATGGGGCATGATTTTCACCCCGACCTGCGCGCCGCGTTGCCGGGCGATGTAATAGATCGCGTGTTTGGTGATGCGCTCACGGGTGATGTGGCTGCCGCGGCGGATGCGATTGAACAGGAACGCATCATCCACCTCGCCTTCCTTGAGTTGCGAGCGTCGTAGCTCCAGCCAGGCATCCAGTTTGGCGAACGCCCAGGCCGGTGCGTATTTGATCAGCTGTTTGTTGCCTTTGGCGGTCACCCGCAGGCTGCGTTCGGTGAAATCCACCTGATCGAGGTCGAGGTTCACCGACTCTGATTTGCGCATGCCCGAACCGTACAGAATCCCGATGATCGCCGCGTCCCGCAGGCCTTGTGGCCGTGGATCGGCAGCACAGACTGCCATCATTTCCTGGATCAGCGAGCGGCGCAGATTGCGTCCCTGGGACAACCGTGTGCCGCCAATGCCCTTGACCGAGCGCATCTTCAGCAAGTGTTCCTGGCTGATCAGGCTCATGCGCCACGCTTCATTCATCACCCCGCGCACGGCGTTGACGTACAGCGAAGACGTGTTGGGCGCGTAGCCGTCCGCGCGCAACGCCGCCACCAGCGCGATCACATCCTCGGGCTGCAACTGGTGCCAGGGAATCTCCTCGACATTCATGTCTTCGAAGCCCAGGCGGTCGGCGGCGTCCTGCAACACATAACGCATGGTCAGTTGGCTGGACGGCGCCAGTCGCGCCAGATACAGGGGCATCGGATTGGTCTTTGCAGCAGTTGAATCAGTAACAGGTAAGTCAATCAAAACAAAACGGCCTTGAGTGGAAACAGATCAATAAAACAACTAAGGATTGAAACATTCTTCATATAAAGCGGGACACTTCTGCAGGACTTTTCTACTAAAGAGCGCGATGAACGGCAGAAGCCTGAACATTGGCTTAATAACGTTCAGATAAACGATTCCATCGCCGTTTTTTGATGTTCCTTTCACAAAAACCGGCCTAACCTCGTCTCTACCCGGTGGGCCTCGATAGGCTCCCAACCTGCCGGCCATGGCTGCAAAAGTCAAATAAGGCTCGTGCCCGACAGGTCACTAAACCATTGAAATCCCGTTTATTTCGGTACTTCCCCCGAAGGACGGCTTACGCCCCGAGGTTTTCCATGAGTGAGGCTTTTCTCCCCTTCTCCCGCCCCAGTATCGGCGATGAAGAAATAGCCGCCTTAGAGCAAGTATTGCGCTCCGGGTGGATCACTACCGGGCCGAAAAACCAGCAACTCGAAGAACACTTCGCCAACTATGTTGGCTGCCGCCATGCCGTGGCGTTGTCCTCGGCCACCGGCGCCATGCATGTCACGTTATTGGCCTTGGGCATCGGACCCGGCGACGAAGTCATCACGCCATCCCAGACCTGGGTTTCCACCGCCAACATGATCTGCCTGCTGGGCGCGACGCCGGTGTTTGTCGACGTCGACCGCGACACGCTGATGAGCAGCGTCGAACACATCGAAGCGGCCATCACCCCACGCACTCGGGCAATCATTCCGGTGCACTACGCCGGCGCGGCATTCGATCTCGATGCGCTTTACGCCTTGGCCGACAAACACGGCATCCCGGTGATCGAAGATGCTGCCCATGCGGCGGGCACCTTCTACAAAAACCGTCACGTCGGCGCGAAAGGCACGGCGATCTTCTCGTTCCACGCGATCAAGAACATGACCTGCGCCGAGGGTGCGATGTTCGTCAGCGACGATGAGGCGCTGGCCAACCGGGTGCGCATGCTCAAGTTTCACGGGCTCGGCGTCGATGCCTATGACCGCATGACCCACGGCCGCAAACCCCAGGCCCAGGTGATCGAACCGGGGTTCAAATACAACCTGGCCGACATCAATGCCGCCATCGCCCTGGTGCAACTGGAACGCCTGGATGAGATCAATGCCAAGCGTTCCGCGCTGGCCAGACGCTATTTGCAGCGTCTGGAAGGCTCGCCGGTGCAACCGCTGGCGATTCCGGTTTACCCGCAGCAGCACGCCTGGCACCTGTTCATCCTGCGCATCGATGCCGAGCGCTGCGGACTCGACCGTGAAGCGTTCATGCACGCCCTGCAGGCGCGGAACATCGGCACCGGCATCCACTTCATCGCCACCCACTTGCACACCTGGTACCGCCAGCGCTTCCCCAACATCTACCTGCCCAACACCGAATGGAACTCGGCACGCCTGTGCTCGATCCCGTTGTTCCCCGACATGACCACCGAGGACGTCGACCGTGTCGTCAGCGCCATCGAACTCACACTGGACACACGCCTGTGAAACCTTACCCGATCCGTTGCGTGTCGATCGTCATCCCGGTCTACAACGAGAAGGACAGCCTGCCCGAATTGCTCAGGCGCACCGAAGCGGCGTGCCAGCAACTGCACCACGACTACGAAATCGTGTTGGTCGACGACGGCAGCCGCGACAATTCCGCGCAGATCCTCGAAGAGGCCGCCAGTCGCGATTGCAGCCCGGTGGTGGCGGTCATTCTCAACCGCAATTACGGCCAGCACGCGGCAATCATGGCCGGTTTCGAGCAGTGCAAGGGCGATGTCGTCATCACCCTAGATGCCGATCTGCAAAACCCGCCCGAAGAGATTCCTCGCCTGGTGGCCCAGGCTGAGCTTGGCTATGACGTGGTCGCCACGGTACGTAGCAACCGTCAGGATTCGGCCCTGCGCCGTTGGCCCTCGAAGCTGATCAACCTCGCCGTGCAGCGTTCCACCGGCGTCGCCATGAGTGATTACGGCTGCATGCTCCGCGCCTATCGTCGATCGATTGTCGACGCGATGCTCGCCTGCCGCGAGCGCAGCACCTTCATCCCTATCCTCGCCAACAGCTTCGCCCGGCACACCACGGAAATCCTGGTGACTCACGCCGAGCGCGAACACGGCGAATCGAAGTACAGCCCCATGCGCCTGATCAACCTGATGTTCGACCTGATCACTTGCATGACCACCACGCCGTTGCGGTTGTTGAGCATTGTCGGCTTCGCCATGGCCGGGCTCGGCGTGGCGTTTGCCACCGTGCTGATTGTCTTGCGGCTGGTGTTCGGCGCCAGTTGGGCCGGTGACGGGATGTTCGTGCTGTTCGCCGTGCTGTTCGTGTTCACCGGCGGCCAGTTCATCGGCATGGGCCTGTTGGGCGAATACCTGGGGCGCATGTACAGCGATGTCCGTGCGCGTCCGCGGTTTTTCATCGAAAAAGTCCTTCGCAGCCAGCCCGCCACACCCGTTCCCGTCATCACCGTTGACGGCCTCAATTCCACTTCTTCAGATCAGGTTCTCTCATGAGCGCAAAAGCAGTTGTTTTCGCCTATCACGATATTGGCTGTACCGGTATCGAAACCCTGCTCGACAGCGGTTATGAGATTGCTGCCGTGTTCACCCACGCCGATGATCCCAAGGAGAACGCTTTCTACGCCTCCGTTGCACAACTGTGCGCACGCCGGGGCATTGCGGTGCACGCCCCGGAAGACGTCAACCATCCGCTGTGGATCGAGCGCATCAGCCAGCTCAACCCCGATTACCTGTTCTCGTTCTACTACCGCCAGCTGCTGAGCGAACCGCTGCTGGCCACCGCACGCAAAGGCGCATTCAACCTGCACGGTTCGTTGCTGCCACGCTATCGCGGTCGTGCTCCGGCCAATTGGGTGCTGGTCAACGGCGAAAGCGAAACCGGCGTGACCCTGCACCGCATGGTCAAGCGCGCCGATGCCGGTGCCATCCTCGCCCAGAAGAAGGTTGGAATCGAGCGCAGCGACACCGCGCTGAGCCTGCACGGCAAACTGCGCGGGGCCGCTACCGACCTGTTACGCGACACCTTGCCCGCGTTGCTCGCCGGCAAGGTCAGTGAAACGCCGCAAGACGAATCCCAGGCCACGACGTTCGGTCGCCGCACGCCCGCCGACGGCAAACTGATCTGGCAAAAACCGGCAGAAGAACTGTTCAACCTGGTGCGCGCCGTCACCCAACCTTATCCCGGCGCGTTCTGCGCGGTGGGCGAACACAAGCTGGTTGTCTGGAGCGCCGAAGTGGTCAAGGGCAACGAAGGCCAGATGCCGGGGCGGGTCATCAGCGTCGATCCATTGCGCATCGCTTGCGGCGAAGATTCGCTGCTGATCAGCGCCGGTCAGCGCAACGAAAACGGCTTGTACCTGAGCGGGCCGCAACTGGCCGGCGAACTCGGTCTGGTCGACGGTTCCGTGCTGCGAGGTGCCGAATCCGCACGCACGCCACGCCGCACACGCGTGCTGATCCTCGGCGTCAACGGTTTCATCGGCAATCACTTGTCCGAGCGTTTGCTGCGCGATGACCGCTACGAGGTGTACGGACTCGACATCGGCTCCGATGCCATCTCGCGTTTGCGCAGCCATCCGAATTTCCATTTCGTCGAAGGCGATATCAGCATCCATTCCGAGTGGATCGAGTACCACATCAAGAAGTGCGACGTGATCCTGCCGCTGGTCGCGATCGCCACGCCCATCGAGTACACCCGCAACCCGCTGCGCGTGTTCGAGCTGGATTTCGAAGAAAACCTCAAGCTGGTTCGCTACTGCGTCAAATACCACAAGCGGGTGATCTTCCCGTCGACGTCGGAAGTCTATGGCATGTGCCAGGACGACAAATTCGACGAGGACACATCCAGCCTGGTGGTCGGGCCGATCAACAAGCAACGCTGGATCTACTCGACTTCCAAGCAACTGCTCGACCGGGTGATCTGGGCTTATGGCCAGAAAGGCCTGAACTTCACCCTGTTCCGCCCCTTCAACTGGATGGGGCCGCGCCTCGACCGTCTGGACTCGGCTCGCATCGGCAGCTCCCGAGCGATCACGCAACTGATCCTCAATCTGGTGGAAGGCACGCCGATTCGCCTGTTCGACGGCGGTGAGCAAAAACGCTGCTTCACTGACATTGCCGACGGCGTGGAAGCGCTGGCGCGGATCATCGACAACCGCAACGATGCCTGCAACGGCCAGATCATCAACATCGGCAACCCGGACAACGAAGCGAGCATCCGCCAGTTGGGCGAAGAGCTGCTGCGTCAGTTCGAAGCGCACCCGCTGCGCCACAATTTCCCGCCATTCGCCGGGTTCCGCGACGTCGAAAGCAAGGCGTTCTACGGTGCGGGTTACCAGGACGTGTCCCACCGCAAACCGAGCATCGACAACGCCAAGCGCTTGCTGGACTGGACGCCGACCGTGGAGATGAGTGAAACCATCGGCAACACGCTGGATTTCTTCTTGCGTGAAGCCCTGCTCGAAATCGCGGACAACGTTTGATGAAAGCGGGCCTCCGGATTGATGTCGACACCTACCGAGGCACTCGTGAGGGCGTGCCGCGATTGCTGGAAATGCTTGATGAGGCCCAGGTCAAAGCGACGTTTTTTTTCAGCGTCGGGCCGGACAACATGGGGCGGCACCTGTGGCGCCTGATCCGCCCGCAGTTTCTCTGGAAGATGCTGCGCTCCAACGCCGCCGGACTGTACGGCTGGGACATTCTGCTGGCCGGCACCGCGTGGCCGGGCAAGCCGATCGGCCGCGATCTCGGGCATTTGATGCGGCAAACCCGGGCGGCCGGGCATGAAGTCGGTCTGCATGCCTGGGATCACCACGGCTGGCAGGCCAATGTCGGACGCTGGAGCGACGCACAGCTGATCGAGCAGATACGTCAGGGCGTGGACACGCTGAGCGACATCCTCGGACAAAAAATCGACTGCTCGGCGGCGGCGGGTTGGCGGGCGGACGAGCGTGTGATCGAAGCCAAGCAGGGTTTCGGTTTTCGCTACAACAGCGATTGTCGTGGCCGCAGTCTGTTCCGGCCGACATTGGCCGATGGTGGTCTGGGCGTGCCCCAGATCCCGGTGGACCTGCCCACCTTCGATGAAGTGGTCGGCCCGGCCGTCACGGCCGAGGATTTCAACGGGTTCATTCTTGAACGATTCACGGCGCAAAACCTCAACGTCTACACGGTCCACGCCGAAGTGGAAGGGATTCTGATGGCCCACGATTTCCGTCAACTGCTGGCCGATGCGCGTCAGCGCGATATCCGTTTTCAGCCTTTGGGTGATTTGCTGCCCGAAACACTGGACACCTTGCCCGGTGGCCGGGTGGTGCGCGGCGCGCTCGACGGTCGCGAAGGCTGGCTGGGAGTGCAAGGCGTATGAGCAAACGCTGGGCATTGCCGTTGTTGCTGGGCCTTTGTCTGTTGGCTTATCTGCTGCCGATGGGCAGCCACGGTTTGTGGATTCCGGACGAAACCCGCTACGCGCAAATCAGCCAGGGCATGCTCTTGAGCGGCGACTGGGTTTCGCCGCATTTCATGGGCCTGCGCTACTTCGAAAAACCGGTGGCCGGTTACTGGATGATCGCCCTCAGTCAGGCGGTGTTTGGCAACAACCTGTTCGGCGTGCGTTTCGTTTCGGCCCTCAGCACCGGGCTCAGCGTGATGCTGTGTTACCTGATTGCCCGCCGGCTCTGGAACGAGCCGCGCAAGAGTTTTGCCTGCGCGCTGCTGTACATGAGTTTTACCGTGGTGGCCGGGCAAGCGGGTTACGCCAACCTCGATCCGCAATTTACCTTTTGGGTCAACCTGAGCCTGGTGGCTTTGTGGTTTGCCCTGGACAGCGTCAGCCGTGGCCGGCGCCTGATCGGTTGGGCGTTGCTGGGCCTGGCGTGTGGCATGGGGTTCCTGACCAAGGGATTTCTGGCCTGGCTGTTGCCGGTACTGATCGCACTGCCGTGGATGATCTGGCAAAGACGCTGGCGCGAGTTGTTGCGCTACGGCGCGGTGGCGATAGCCGTGGCCATCGCCGTGAGCCTGCCATGGGCCTTGGCGGTGCATGCGCAGGAGCCCGATTACTGGCGGTTCTTCTTCTGGCACGAACACATCCGCCGTTTCGCCGGTGACGATGCGCAGCATGACGCGCCGTGGTGGTTCTACCTGCCAATGCTGGTGGCGTTCAGTCTGCCGTGGGCCGCGTTATTGCCGTCGGCACTGAAGCAGGCGTGGCAAACCCGCGGTCAGGCCAGCATCGGCTTTCTGCTGCTGTGGTTGCTGATGCCGATGCTGTTTTTCAGCCTGAGCAACGGCAAGTTGCCGACCTACATCCTGCCGTGCCTGTTGCCCCTGGCCTTGTTGCTGGGCAACGCACTGGCGGATCGCCTGCGGCTGGAGCAAGGCCTGGCGTTGGGCATCAATGGCTTGCTCAACCTCCTTCTGGGCCTGACCACCCTGCTCGCCCTTGTCTATCTGCAACTGAAAAGCCCCCTGTACGACCACGAACTGCACAGCCTCGTGCTCGTGTTTATAGGCCTGATCGGCTGGATCATGGCCAACCTGCTGCAAGCGTTCCGACCGTTGCAATGCTGGGCGGCGCCGGCCTTCGGCAGTCTGTTGCTGATCGGTGTTCTACCGGCGGCGATGCCCGAAGCGGTGGTGGCCAACAAGATGCCCGACCAGTTCGTCCTCGAGCATGCACAGGAACTCGGCCAGGCCGAAACGCTGCTGAGCAACGATCTGGGCGCCGCTTCGGCCCTGGCCTGGCGCCTGAAACGCCCGGACGTGGCGTTGTACAACACGATAGGCGAATTGAAATATGGCCTCGCTTATCCTGACGGCGCGCAGCAGCGCGTCGACCCCGATCGCGTGCTGCAGTGGATGCGCGACGCTCGCCGGAACGGTTCGGTGGGCGTGCTGATGCGGGTCAAAGGGGAGGACGAGCTGCGTGAAATCGAACACTTGCCCAAGGATGGCAAACGCTATGAACAAGGCAACCTTGTGATTCTGATTTTTCCTCAGGGTGCGTCATGAGCCTGTTGCTGGTGTTGGCAGCCTGCCTGCTCACCGGTCTGGGCCAGATCGCCCAGAAATACGCCGTGGAGCACTGGCGCGGCCGGTCATCGGCTTGGGGCGACAAACTGCGCTCGCCATGGTTGTGGCTGGCAATCGCAGCGTTGGGCGCGGGCTTGCTGGTGTGGCTGCTGGTGTTGCAACGCCTTGAAGTCGGCGTCGCGTACCCGATGCTGAGTCTGAATTTCGTGCTGATTACCCTGATCGCCCGCTTCGTCTTCCACGAACCCATCGACCGCCGTCACTGGTTGGGCGTGGCGCTGGTGATGGGCGGCGTGATTTTGCTGGGACTGCACACATGAGCCTGCGCCGTGGCCTCACCTTCGCCCTCGGCAGCGTGCTGCTGGGCAGCGCCGCGCAGCTGGGCATGCGCTGGAGCATGACGCGCCTGCCGTCACCGGAACACTGGCAGACAGCCCCGATTGATCCGACCGCTGTGGTCGTGGTGCTGGTCGCCATCCTCGCCTATGCCCTGTCGATGTTCAGCTGGCTCGCCGCCCTGCGCGATGTGCCACTGGGCCGGGCTTACTCGCTGTTGAGCATCAGCTACGCGCTGGTGTACCTGCTCGCCGTGGCGCTGCCGGCGTTCAACGAAGAATTCAGCCTTTCCAAAAGCCTCGGGGTGGCCCTGGTCATCCTCGGCGTCATCACCATCAACTCTCGACCTGCTCATGCGTCCAACCTCAGGAGTGACCTATGAAAATCAGTGTGTTTGGTAGCGGTTACGTGGGCCTGGTGCAGGCCGCTGTGCTGGCAGAAGTCGGCCACGACGTGGTCTGCATGGACATCGACGAGAAAAAAGTCGAGTTGCTGCAACAGGGCCACGTGAGCATTTTCGAACCGGGGCTCGCCAGCCTGGTGCGCGAAAGCCTCGACGCCAGGCGACTGCAGTTCACCACCGATGAAAAGTTCGCCGTGCAACACGGCCAGGTGCTGTTCATCGCGGTGGGCACGCCGTCCCGGGACGATGGCTCGGCGGACCTGCGCTACGTACTGTCGGTGGGCGAAGCGGTGGCCCGTCATCGCGAACACCCGGTGATTCTGGTGGAGAAATCCACCGTTCCCGTGGGCACCGGCGATACCTTGCGCGCACACATCGACAAGTGCCTGATCAAGGTCGGGCGGTTGTTGCAGTTCGAGATCGTCTCCAACCCGGAGTTTCTGAAAGAAGGCTCGGCCGTGGCCGATTGCCGGCGCCCGGACCGTATCGTCATCGGCTGCGAAAGCGATGAGGTGCGCGACGTCATGCGCGATCTTTACGCACCGTTCAACCGCAACCATGACCGGATCATGTTCATGGACCTGCGCAGTGCCGAACTGACCAAATACGCGGCCAACTGCATGCTCGCAACCAAGATCAGCTTCATCAACCAGATCGCTGAACTGGCCGAGCACCTTGGCGCCGACATCGAATCGGTGCGCCTGGGCATCGGCGCGGATTCGCGCATCGGCTATCACTTCATCTACCCCGGCTGCGGTTACGGCGGTTCGTGTTTTCCCAAAGACATGCGCGCCCTGATCCACAGCGCCGAAGAAGCGCATTGCTCCAGTGACCTGCTGCAAGCGGTGGAAGCAATCAACCAGCGGCAGAAACACAAGCTGTTCGAACGCATCAACGCGTTCTACAAGGGCGATCTGCGCGGCAAGACGTTCGCCGTGTGGGGCCTCGCGTTCAAACCCAACACCGATGACATGCGCGACGCACCAAGTCGCGTGCTGCTCGAATCGCTGTGGGCCGCCGGCGCCAGCGTGCGCGCGTTCGATCCGGAAGCGATGCAGGAAACCCAGCATTTGTACCCCGACGAAGCAAAGCTGATGCTCATGGGCACCCCGGAATCGGTGCTCGCCGGCGCCGATGCGTTGATCATCTGCACCGAGTGGCAGCAGTTCAAGGCACCGGATTTCAACCTGATCCAGCAACGGCTCAAAGCCCCGGTGATTTTTGACGGACGCAACCTGTACGACGCCGATCGCCTGGCGCGCAACGGATTCATGTACTTCCCGATGGGGCGCGGCGACTCGCGCAAGCTGCCGATTCCGTATCAGCAATGGCCGGTGGCTTCCGATGTCGCTTGATCGTTAACTCGCCGAGCATTTGTCAGCAGTCCCTAGGGGTAGGGCTGCTGGCACTGGTGTTGTTCAGTACCGGGGTTTGTCAGACGCATCCTGCGTTTTACGCCCTCGATACAGCGCAGTCCCGCGCCCGCCCTACAGCCCCCTCCTACAACCATGTGTCAGTGGTCCGCACCTGACCGTAGATTCCAACTTAACGGACTCGCCCTACGCCAAATAGCGATTCGTCTGACATTCATCAATGAGCCGATCCACGCAAAGTCCCGAGTCTTGAAATAGACACAAGGAAATGTGGATGTTCAGCGCCGTTAAACCCGTCGTTTTCACCCTCGACATTCAAGGTTTTCCCCGTGACCTTCAGGTACTCGAATTCCGCGCCAGGGAAGCGCTGAATCAACCCTACGAAGTCAATCTCGAACTGGTCGGCGAACGCCACGACCTGGACATCAAGTCGCTTCATCATCGCTCGGCTTTTTTGCGCTTCGGAGCTGACGGTGCCGGCATCCACGGGCAAATCCATGCAGTTGCCGAAGGTGATTCAGGCAAGCGCCTGACCCGCTACCAGATGACCCTGGTGCCGCACCTCAGCTATCTCTCCCATTGCCACAACCAGCGCATTTTTCAAAACCTCAGCGTGCCGCAAATCATTGCAAAGGTGCTGAAAGATCAAGGAATGCAGGCTGATACCTGGCGCTTCCAGCTGAATGCCGAGTACCGACCCCGGCTGTATTGCGTGCAGTACGAGACGGACCTGCATTTCCTGCAAAGGTTGTGCGAGGAAGAAGGTCTGCACTTTCACTTCGAGCACAGCGCCGAGGGGCATGTGCTGGTGTTCGGCGACGATCAAACCAGTTTTTCGAAACCAGAACGGTCAACCGCCTACAGGCAAGCCAGTGGCATGGTTGCGCAAGCGCCAGTGATCGACCAATTCAAGCTAAAACTGAATACCCGCCCGACCCATGTCAGCCGTCGCGATTACGATTTCGAAAAACCACGCGTGCAACTCGACAGCGAGTCTAAAAAACCGCTGGTGCCGCACCTTGAGGACTATGCGTTCCCCGGGCAATTCATCCATCGTGAGCGCGGTAAACAGCTGACCAATCTGGCACTGGAGCGCCACCGCGCCGATTACCAGCTGGCCAATGGACGCAGTGACCAAAGCGCCCTGCGCAGCGGTCACTTTGTCGAGATGACCGAGCATCCATGCCCTGAGCGCAATGGCCTGTGGTTGTTGACGCAGGTCGAGCATGTCGGCTTGCAACCCCAAGTGCTGGAAGAGGCGATGACCGACACCCGCGCGCAGGACGGTTTCAGCCAGGGTTACCGTAATCACTTCGTCGCCACACCGTGGGACGTGATATTTCGGCCAGCGCTTGACCACCCCAAGCCCCGTATGTCCGGCAATCAGCACGCCGTCGTTACCGGCCCGCCCGGTGAAGAGATTTATTGCGATCAGTACGGTCGAGTGAAAGTCCAGCTGCTGTGGGACCGCGACGGTCAGCAAAACGAACAATCGAGCTGCTGGCTGCGAGTCGCCACAGGTTGGGCTCATGACCGTTACGGCAGCGTGCAGATCCCGCGCGTCGGAATGGAGGTGCAGGTAGGTTTTACCGACGGCGATCCGGACAAACCCTACGTCTTGTGCTGTCTGCCCAACGCCTCGACTCCGGTGCCACTGGATTTGCCCGCGGAACAGACCCGCAGCATTTTCCGCAGCCAGAGCAGTCCTGGCGGTGGTGGTTACAACGAGCTGCGCATCGAGGACAGAAAAGGCGCCGAGGAAATTGCCCTGCGTGCCCAACGCGATTTCGTGCAGCACGTTCTGAACGATGAGCGCATTCAAGTCGACAACCAGCGCAACGTGGTGGTCGGAGGAACTACCAGCCACGACCTGCGTGGCGAGGAACGCCATTTAACCCACGGCACCCGCCTGACCGAACTCAAGCAGGACGACCACCTGCTGGTCCTGGGGGATCGACATGTGCGCGTCGCGAATCAACGCCTCAGTGCGATGCAACAGCTTCACTTCAGTGCGGTGCAACAAGTCGTCATCAATGGCGGGACGCACCTCGCGATCATGGGTGGCGGTCAATGGCTGGTGTTGGGACCGGAGGGCATTTTCAGCAGCGTGCCGATTCTGGTGGGCGGCGCCCCACCCGTGAGCTTGCCAGCGGAGCCTCTGATGCCGGGCGCCTTGCCGTTGCTGAAAGTGACGTTTGATGCGGCCCAACAACGCCATGCATTGATTTCAACCCGT